>JABHZQ010000007.1 GCA_018656555.1 archaeon | reverse complement strand
TCACCAGCTTTTCTGGCAACATAAATCATATGACTCAGAATTTGACGATATTCCATTTTAAACCTCGAGCATAGCTCTTATTCTACTCCCGGTTCTATTAAACTCACCAGCAGGAATCAAAGGACTTGGTTGAAAATCTCCTCTAAATAAATTTTGTAAACCAGTTAATATTTGTCCCTTACCACCATGATTTTCTAATCTTCCTCTAAATTCAACAGGATTATTTGCAACTTTCTCAGTAGGCAATCGATAAGCACCAACAAGACATCTATGTCCTCTCCAAGCCCTGCTATCTAATCCTCTAACAATATCATACATCTGTTCAACAACCATCTCATCAGTAAGTGGCATATTCTCTCCTCTTTCCATCTCTTCAGCCATTCTTTTTGCATAAACAGACCAAGGCTTTGGATTAACAGTCATGAAAGTAACAAATCTAGGTTGCATAGCATTCAATAATCTTGTAGTCTCAACAACATGATCTTCATAATGTCTTAATCCACCTAAACCAGTCATGATCATAACAGAAACTTGCATATTACTATTAGGTATTTTTGAAGCAGCTTCCATCATTTTTTCATGAGTTGTTCCTTTATTTACATAATCCAAAACAGAATTTGCACCAGTTTCAACACCCCAGAAAACCATATTCAAACCATGCCCCACAATGTCATTAATTTCTCCAACACTTTTCTTAGCTAAACCTTCTGTTCTTGTAAAAGCAGAAATTCTTCTAATATCTGTATCTCCTCTAAAAGCATTTCTTGCAATATCATTATACTGAAGAACTTTTTTAGTAGGCATTGCAAAAATATTTCCCCCAGCTAAAAAGAGTCTTTCTATATTATAAACATCTCTGCCCATTTTTTTCCTTACTGCAGCAACATGTGCTCTAAAATCATCTAGTTTTCTAATTGTAAAATCCACTCTACCATATTCAGTACAATAAGTACAAGCACCATAACTACAACCACTTCCAACTTCTAATTTTATAACTCTATGTAATTCTTCAGACGGTGGTGAAAAAGGTACTGAACTAAAAATATCTTGATCATGATATAGTAAAGCTCTATTTAAAGAAAAAGCAGTTCCTAGTTGTCCACCAGTTGTTCTTGTCTTTATCCAAGCATCAATTGTATCCTCTAAAATATGACCCTGTCTTTCTCCTCCAGTTTGCAAAGATCTTCTACTAACTGCATCATACTCATTATTCAATAAAAGTGATAAAACATCCATCTGTTCTCCTGCAAGTCCAGCATAATCTTTATTTCTTAACTCTTTAGCAGAATTTAATACAAAATCTATAAATCCTTCTTCATTTTTAATAGAACCAATTTGAATAGTAACTGTAGGTTTATCAACTTTATAACCTAAAGCCTTAAGAGCTAAACTTGCTAATCTTTGAAAAGGTAAAGTTAGTCCTTCATCTCTTCCACCTTCAACCTCATAAACAAAATCTTCTCCAGCATGAATGGCTCTTACTTGTTCAGCAACCAACCCATATTTTATTTTTAATTCTTTTGTAACTGCTACAACCTTAGCATCAAAACCTTGCCCTATTTTAGCCCGAGCTCTTTCAATAAATTCAGGAGTTAACTCTTCTACAATTCCATCAACAAAAGCAGTTACTGCTGCCCCATAATCTCCCTCACCAACCAAAGCAACTAATCTATTCTCGCCAGTAACTTGAATCTCATCAGGATGAATTTGCCATTCTTTTCCATCAACTACAATTGTATATCTAACTCCAGAGACAATATTAATGACTTCTCCTCTACTTCCTAATGCTAGATCATCTTCATTTCCACCATAATGATATTCATCCTCCAAATTAGATGTATCAAATCCATTCATATTAGTAACTTCAACAACATCAGCATATCTTACTCCATTTACTGGAGTTAGTTTTTCTTCAAGAGATAGATTAACACCATCTTCCAAAAGTCCTATAAAAGTTGGATAGTCATCTTTAGAAGCTGGAACTCTTTCAAGATCAGTACCAAGTCTTTCATTAACTCTTTCTATAACAGCTGAAGTAAATTCAGGATAATAAACTTCTGGATTTTCTAATGCAGCAGTTCTTTGTTGTTCAATCTCACCTATCTGTCCATCAAAACTTCCATAAGCTTCAACAATTTCAGCCTTAACAACAGCTCTAATATCTGCATTACTTGGTAAAGAACCCATAAAAGAATCATAACTATCTCTGTCTTGAACATCAGACACTCGTGCTTGATATTCACCAAAAGCATCAGTCTCTCTTAATGGACCCATAGCTCTTATCAAACTATCTTGAGCAGCAAGTCTATAGAATGTACTAAACAAATCATCAAAAGTAGTATCAACTTTTGTTGTTGTTCCTATACTTATTCCTGGATCTAATTGTGCTACCATGCTTCTCCACCTCTAGCCAAAGCTCTTATTCCACTCCCTTTATTAAAATCAGTATCAACTAAATCTTGACTTGGTACTCTCTCCCCTAGGCTAAACCACTCTTTCAATTCAGTCAAAATTCCAAATTGACCATTTCCCCTATGCATATAACCTCTAAATGTAACTGGATTAATTGCAATCTTTGCAGAGGGTGGATAATAAGTTGCAACCAAATTTCTATAACCTGTACGCATACCTGCAACAATATCATGCATCTGTTCAACAACCTCTTCCTCAGTTAGAGGTCTATTAGTTCCTGCAGCCATCTCTTCAGCCATTATCTTACCATATCTTGCTCCTGGTTTTGGAGTTATTGTATGGAAAGTTGTCCATCTTGGTTTCAAAGCATTAACAAGAGCTACTGTCTCTCTTACATGTTGATCATAAAATCTCATTCCACCCAACCCTGGCATAATCATAATAGAAACCATCATCGAAGTGCTTGTTAATTTAGCAATAGCTTTATCCATTTTAGCTCTTGTAATACCCTTATTTACATAAGCCAAAAGTTCATCAGATCCAGTTTCAGCTCCCCAATAAAGAAGTCTAAGATTATGATCAACTAAATCTTTAATTTCACCAACACTCTTTCTTGTAATTCCTTCTGTTCTTGAAAAAGCTTCAACTCTTCTAATATTTCTCTCATAACCATCATTAAAAAGTTCATTAACAGTGCTTAGATAACCTTTCAATCTTTTTGTTGGAAGAGCAAAAGTATCTCCTCCTGAAAGAAAGACTCTCCTAATATATTCACTATCACTTCCCAACAATCTCTTAACTTCTCTTGCATGGGCTTCAAACTTAGCCTGTTTATGAACAAAGAAAGGTGCACCAGCATATTCCATACAAAAGGTACATTTTCCATAAGCACAACCTCCACCAACTTCAAGTTTTATAACTCTGAATAGTTCTTCAGAGGGAGGTGCAAAAGGATCTCCTCCTTCATATACATCTTTGTTAGCATATAGCACAAGTCTTCTAGTCCAAGGCAGACCATCTCTACCTAACATTTCTTCAATCATAGCTCTTGTAACATCTTTAGCACCATTTCTAGCAGCATATTCTCTACCTTTTAGGTAGTGTTGTTTATCTAAGATATCTGCAACTTCACTACTAACTCTTAAAACCAAATCATTATCAACACCAAGATGATCAGCAGCTTCAGTAACATTAATTCTAAATTCACCACTAGTAGTGATTTCATCAGCCCCACCCAATATTTCCTTTCCTGTTCTTTGACTAATAGCTTTTGCTAATAATTTATACAAATCACTAAATGGGACAAGACCCGGTCCAACTTTAGGTAGACCTGGAACTTCATATTCAAAATCTTCTTCTCTATGCATGGCCAATATTTGATCAATACTTAATCCATATTCCTCTCTAAAAATACGAGTTCGTATATCTAAATCTCTATCTCTATTTTGATTAATAGCTGCTATCTGCCCTGCAATATGAGCTTCCATTTTATTATCTTCAACAGTTTGAATTATATCTCTAACAACCTTAACAACATCCACTCCAGCATATTTGTTCTCACCAGTAAGAGTAACTTCATCAGGATGTAATTGCCATTCAACACTATCAACCATAACAGAATACCTATCCGCTCCAACCTCAATAATTTCTCCTCTACTTCCTAATGCAAGATCATCTTCATTTCCACCATAATGATATTCAGGATCTAAAGTATCCATATCAAAACCAGCCAGCTCAGTAACTTCTATAATTTCTCCATAATTCCCATCTAATCTTCTTTCTATTTCTGTTGCTACAGTTCTTTCTAGTTCAGTTTTATGTTTTCCATAACCCTCTCTTCCTGGAACAGTTACTTCAGGAACACTAATTCTAAATCTATCATTTATTCCCTCTCTAATCTCACCAACAAACATACCATAATCAACAGGAGGATCTGCAAGTTCGCTTTCTCTCCTCTCTTCAACTCTTATAACCTCTTCCCCAACACCCTCTCCATATTTACTAACAATTTTTGCTTTAACCATACGAGCTAGCACTTCTTGTGAAGGTAACTCTCCTGCAAATGCAAAAAGTGATTCTAAATCTATGATACTATTCACACCAGAACCATACTCTTGAACTAAACCTTGATTACCAGTTATTTCAGCAATCTGATGCATCCTATCTTGTGCAACTAATTGATAGGTCTTCCTAAGTAAACTATCAATTGCATCTCCTGTTGAAGGTTGTTGTAAAGCAGCTTCCATTAATGATGTCCTCCGCCTCCACCCCTTCTTCTCCCTCTCCTTTCTCTTTCCCTTGCTGCTCTTTCTTCTCTTTCAGCTCTTAACTTCATTGATTCAACTTTAATCAATTCAGGTCTATCTCTAACCAAACCAAATCTTCTATAGATTGCCAACATTCTGGGGAAGGTTTCATCATACATCTTTACTAATGAATCTCTTAATTCTGCACCAGAGAAATTTTGTGGTCTAAAAACAACATCAGTAAAATCATAACGATTAAGATTATGATCTATGATTCTACCTGCTGCTTCCATTTCATTATAAGATGGTGTACCTGGAAGAGGGGTAAATGGTAAATACTGTGCATCTTTCATTCCAGAATCTTGAACAACCCTAATTGTATTTGCAATAGTTCTTTCATCATCAGTATCAAAACCAATAACAAAAGTTCCCAAAACATCAATACCAAACTTTTCTTGTATTCTTTTTACACCTTCAACATAATATTCAATTAAAGTTTGATCCTCTCTTACTCTATATTTTGGAGCAGATACAGTCTGTAAACTTTCAGGTAGAGCAGAATCAAATCCAATTAACAAACCCTTACATCCACTTTCTGCCATTGCTTCTAACATTCTTTCATCTTCAGAAACTCTAAAAGTTGCAGATCCAAACCAAGGATGATTTTGTTTAGCCATGCCTTTAAACAATTTTCTAGCTCTTCTTTTACCATTTCTTGAAAGTTGCAAAACATTAGGGTCTACAAAATAAAGTCTAGTATCAGGATCAAATTGTGCCATATCTGCTAGAACTTTTTCAGGAGATCTACTTGCATAACCATCACCATAAACAACTCTTGCACTACAGAATCCACAAGTATTTCCACAACTTACAGAAGTCATTACAGGCCAATTAACATTTTTACCATAAGCAGCAACATTAAATCCAGAGAAATCAGGAGTCCTTAATTCATTCATCGGAACTCTTTGACCAACATACTCTCTTTTCATTCCACCATTTTCAAAATCAGCTAGTAATTCTTGTAAAGCTAATTCACCAGGACCAATAACTCTAGCATCCACTCTATTAGGTAATCCTTCAATATTTAATCCGCCAACATATCCACCTAAAATAATTGGAGTTTCTTCTCCCATAACTTGATCATATTCTGTAACTCTAGAAATATGATCAGTAAGTCTATGAATATTACATACATTTCCACCACTGAATCCAACAATATCTGAACCTTCAACATGTTTCCATGCATCAAAGGGTTCAACAGTTTCATCAACTATTTTTACATCCCAATTTTCAGGTGTATGAGCAGCTAAATACGCCAGAGATAGTGCAGGCATTCTTGTTGCTCTATACAATCGCCATCATTAACAACATTTACCAAGGTTAGTGTTCTATTTTTCATTTTTTTCTCCTAATAGTCTAACAATTCCCTCTCTCTCAAATAAGAAGTATCTCCCATGTTTTCTCTAAACATAGTTCCAATAGCCTCATCCTCAAATCCCATACTTCTAAAAGTATCAATAGTTTTCATAGTAAGATCATCTAATCTTCTATTAACATCAGCATGATCTCTCTCAGCCTCTGCAATTATAGGACCTAACTGTTCTTCAATCCCAACTTTCAACTCTTCCATTGCAGCAACAGCTTTGTTATATTTTTTTAATTTCCTTCCTGTTAATTTAGCAGGATCAACCGGTTCTAAATCTTTTTCCCTATAATTATTACCTCTACCCTTATCAAATTTAACCTTGGCCCACAGCTCTCTTCCTCCTTCTTCATCCCCAAAATTATTAACCATTACTCCTTCTCCATCATTTTGATGAGCATACTCACTATCTTTTCTAATCTTAACCCTTACTCCTTTTTTCATCCCCTCATATGCAGTAGGAATCTTAGGTAAAGCATAAGCAGCAGCAACACCTATCACTCTTTCATCTATATGGACATCAGTAGCCCCATCATCAAAATCAACATGATGATCATCCCCACAATCAGCATGATAAATTGCAATAGTTCCCTTTGGATATTTTCCATGAGCTTCATCCAACATAACTGGTTCTCCTCTTTCAAACCCTTCAGTTTTCTTACCTTTTTTATCCTTAAATCCATGTAAAACTCTATCAACAAGATCTTCCTTAAACTTACCATACTCTCCAGCATCTCTTACATCATCAACTTTAACTAAAACATCCATCCTATCTTTAACCAATGCAACAACTTTATCTCTTAGCCCACCATAATTCATACTCTCTTGTATTTCCATAATTTCATTAAAGATAGTTCCCTCTGGCATAAAATCTCCAAACTCAGCAACATCATCTAAATATTGATCAAAGAAATACCTTATAACTCCATCATCAACACCCATTGCTCTAAAAGTATCAACACCATCTCTAACCAACCTTTCCTTATTCTCTTTTGCTCTCTCAAAATCAGCTTCAGCCCCACTAACAACTTCAGCCATAACAACTTTCAATTCTTCTCTTTCATCTTTTTCATCTTCTATTTTTTCTGGAGTTCTTGTTAAGTTTTTCAATTCATCTGGATGACAATTCCATGCTCTTCTCGGAAACTCTATTCTAACCATTCTATCATCTCCAGTTATAACCTCTCCTTCAATTCCTAGCTTCATTTCCCTTATAGTTCCACCATAATAGTATTCATCAGTATCATAATGTGATTGAGGTCCTAAATTATTAACAAGTTTAACTCTATCTCCTCTTCTAAAATCTCCACCCGCCCCAGCAACCTCAAGAATAACCTCTTCTAACTTTTGCAACTCTCTATATCTTAAATGAAAGTATCCTCCTTTATTGGTCGGCACAAAATCATGATCACCATCAAGATGACCCACAGTTCCAAGAGGAAGCTTTTCAATAGTTTCACTTCTTCTTCTATGATAACGTTTACCACCTTCACCCATAGCCTGATGTGGTCTTGCCCAATCTCTACTATTAAAATGTTGAGTCGGTTCAGTAGGAAGAGGTTTAAACAATTTTACATCTAATTCAAGAAGTTCTCCTTTCAATCTTTCATATGCTCTTCTATCATAATGAGTTCCAATATTAGGAACATAACCAGTTCTCTCTTCAAATTCTGTTCTAATCATTCTAGACATTCCATTAAAATCAAAAGTCATTCCTTGAAACCTTTCTAACTGAGTAATCAAATCTTGAGTAAAACCAAATCTTGAAACTAAAATCTCTTGATATCTTGCAACAGCAGTATCAACATCTAAATCAACATCTGCTGCACCCAAACTTTTTTCAACAAGAACTTTTGTAACATCTAAAACTCCATTTCCTTCACTACCATTAAAATTTAAGAAAGCAGCTCTAGCTAATTCATCATAACTTCCAACCTCAACCTCACCAACTAAATTAGAAACAACATTAGCAGCAATTAAAGTTTCAGCTCTAAAACCACTAAACAAAGGATCAATTTCATCAACAAATTCAACTCCTTCTGCTTTAGCTTCTTCAACACCCTTAAATTCCATATCCAACCTCAACATTCTTCCTAATCTTTCACCAAATGCAACACCAACTGCACCCATATAATCTTCAAAAGATTCAACATCGCTAACTTTTGGATTAACTCTATGTGGAGCCAAAGCTTCAGCAGCTAATAATATTTTAACTCTATCTTCTTGACTAACTCCATTCAACTCTCCAACCAAACCTTTCCTCCCCTCTCTAACTAAATAACCCACTAAAATATTTGTAAAAGGATCATAATTAGTAACATCTCTCCTACCCTCTTCCAACACCCTAGCAACTCTATTAACTGCAGGAGCTTCCCAAGCAATTACTTCCTCTTTTTTCCCAGCATCTAGAGACTCTTCAAATAGATCCAGAATAAAATCTTCTTCTTCCTCCATTACTTCTCCCCTCCTGCCTCTGTATAAGCTGCAACCTCTGCCTCACTAATCTCTAAACTTGGAGCTTCATTAGAATAACAATCACAAGCTCCTCTAGAAGGAGAAGTACCTAACCTAACCTTACCCACAGCCCTATAAGTTTGCTCCCCATTAAATGCTCCACCATATTTTTCAGGTTCCACTAAACTAAATAATTCTAAAACAGCAGCAACACCAGCAATAGCATTACTCATAACAACAGCAGGATTTGGATTAGCAGCACAACTAACTCTTCTAATAATCTCTTCCTCTCTTCCTCTTTCATAAATATCAAACATACAACCCATACATTGAGTTTCTCCTTCAACATGAACATCCCATCTTCCACCGTGTGCTCCTGCTCCAGCACTAACAAGAGGAATATGATTATTCACAGCAAAAGCACTATTCACAGCCCTAGTATAAAAATTATCAACAAGATCAAAAACATAATCATACTCTCTTTCAAGAGAAAAACCAGGTAGAATCTTTACATTAAAACCTTCACTCTCTGTAGCACCTTTTGTCATCCTTCTTAATTTTTCAGCAAGGTGTGCAGCTTTTTCTGCATCAATTCCATCATAAGCCAAAACCTGTCTATTAATATTATGTGATTCAAAGATATCATAGTCGACCTTATCAACTCTTCCAGGTCTTAAATGGGACATTGCAATTGTAGCCCAATTTCCTAATGCACCCTCTCCTAAAAATAAAATATTCAATGCTCTATACAAATCATAATTTGGTAAAGGTATCTCTTCATCTACATCTGGAAATCCAAACCTCTTCCCACCAAGTCTATACCTAATTGGATCTCTAATAACCTCATCCAAACTTCCAAATGCTAACTTCTTAACTTTCTCAGTTACAATTCCAGCCATTACCAAAGCCATTAATGGATCTTGTTCATGTCCTTCAAACATTGGCATTAACATTTCAGGCTCCTTTCCCTCACTTCCCAACATAAGTTTAGTATAACCCCATCTTGAAGAAGTACTCAACACAGGAATATCTTTCTCTCTTCCAAAAGCAAGAGCTAATCTTTTAGATCTCTGGTTATTAGTAGCATCAACAATAACATTCGCACCACTTAATGCTAATTGATCAATAGAACTTTCTAAGTTAGTAGCATAACCTTGAATACCAATTTGAGCGTTTATTCTTCTTAACAATTCAGGATAAACATCTCCTCTTGCACCTTGGGGAACATCCATATCTAGGAACATCTCTCCAACATCACTATTATTACCATCAACTAGAACAATATTACCAATACCTAAAGCAGCCATACACAAGGCACTATAAATTCCTTGAGGACCAAGACCAATAACAGCAACTTTTGCATTATCAAGTTTTGCTTGTCCTTCATCTCCCCAAATAAGTTTCTGCCTTCTATATCGATCTTCTTCAATCATTCCAGTTTGTACTTCTTTTGTCATTCTACTCCTTCGGGTGCTTCTTCTTGATCATAATCTAACACATCTTGCACATAACTTTCAAGAGCAGCATCCATTTCAGGGAATCCAGCAGCTAAACCAAAAGATAACATAAAGTCAACTGTCCTCTCATCTCGCTCTGCCATATATTCTTTAATCAAATTTTCACCTGCATGCCCAAATTTATAGGGTCTCAGAGTATGTCTTTCAACAATTTGTGGATTATCTTGAACCAATTCACCCAATTCCATAACACTATCTTTTAATCCCACATAACCATCTTTTTTTGTATAGGTTCCAATTCCCTCATCAAACAATTCATAAAGGTAAGTTGAATAAGTTGCCCAACTATGTCTAGCTTCAGTAATGTAAGCTCCTAACTTTAAAACAAAAAGATCAATAATCTCCACATTGGTGTAAGTTGCTTCTTCACTTTTGTCCATAACATCAAGATTAGATTTAGCTTTTGGTTTAGCTCTTACAGGTTCTACCTCTTCACCCATAAGTTCTGCATATACATCTGATTGATCATCTGGTTCTTGTGCTTGAACCAATGCATCCAAACTTGCAATTCTTTCAGCAACAGTTTTTCTTACAGGTCTAGTATAATAAGTACTACTTCCTGATAGAGGAATTGCACCACCAGCCTGTCCTGTACCATCTAACCATTGACCAATAGCACCAGCAACACCTTGTCTACCCCAACTTTGCCATCCCCCTTGACTTCCTCCTGCACCAATAACTTTTTTAGCAGGGGGCTTAGGAGGATTATAGACAACTCTCTCAGCAATAAGAGCCAAAACTTCTTCCTCTGTTGGTAAATTTACTCCAACATTAGATTTAACTATACTTAATCCACTTCTATTATCAATAGTAGTAACATTCTTCTTACCTGAAATAGCAAACCGCTCTTCAGCAGTCATTTTTACATAAGGTCCTTTTCCACCATTATTAAAAACAAAACTAACAGCATAATTCACCTTTCTAGGTTCAAGAGTATCCTTTCCAATTGTATCTAATAATCTTCCTAAAAATTTATCTCTATTAAGCTCTCTTGGAACTCTAATTCCAAAACTTCTTAGAACTTCTTTAAACATTTGTTCATCAGGATAAACAAATCTCTGAATAGCATCACTCAAAGCATCTCCTCTTAAAACATACTCGCCCTCACCATACTCTGTTCTCATTGCCTCTTCAAACAAAGGAAATTTAGCTTCATGAACCACTCTTGTAGTTTTTGCCATTCGTCCAAGTAACTGTAAACTTGCAGCATCATCTTGTCCACTATGGTACAAACCTTGATTTCCCTTACTTGGATGAATATGAAACATAGCACCAATTTTTAGATGAGTGCCATTTCTTTGATTATTAGCTCGATTCTCGACAGCAACATTATCATAATGATCAGCCATAACAACAGTTCCTGAAGTAACAGGTAAACCATGAGGAATAGCAAAATCTAAATAATGGGCAGGAGCATCTCTATCAACAATAAGAAATCCACCAACCTCTAAAGCTTTTTTATAATGCTGTTGAGTCAAAGGACCAATCATATAACCTAACTGTAAAGCCCTATCCTCAATTACTAATTGTGCAGGAAGTAAATCAACTAAAGCAGGAACTTTTTCTACTTTAGGCTCATCATCACCCATAACCATATCTAATAATTCATCACCAAAATCACCATCATCATCATACCCACCATTATGTACACCATTTAAACCACATACTCCAGTAGGACATTCATCATCTACTTGCTTTTTCTTCTTCTTCTTAACCATTTTTTTACTCCTCTACTTTTCCATCCTCTCCCTCATCTTCCACTTCTTCAATTTCTGGTAAATCTTCTAACTCCAAAGTTTTTGCAATAACTTCAACAATACCATAACCTTGTTCTTCAGCTTCTTCTCTTGTTAGAGAACCCTGTCCTAAAATAGACTCAACACTATCCCCAAAATAAGAATAACTACCTGGACTCCCATGCCTTTTCAAACTTATTTCTGACAAAGGTTCAGTAATAACAGTAACAGCATCAGAAAGTTTTCTAACCATCTCTGCAGGAGTTTTTCCATAATCACTCGCTCCCCGAGTTAAGTTACAAATTCCTTTCCACCCTCCACTAGATCTATTTCTTAAACAAGGATGAAACTCTCTCTTCTCAATAACAACTCCATCACCACTACTATGAGCTTGGCCCCCACTCCACCCAATCTTAATTGCAACTCTTGTTGCATCATAAGGCCAAAAAACATCCTTATCTCTTCCATCTTGTGTTGCAAACTTAGGAACTCTTGAATAAACATAATAAGAACCATCTTTCAAAACAAAACCACAACTCCCTAAATCAAATTCTTCTAACTTAGCCAACTCATGCATCTGTCTTTCAGTAACTTCTGCAGTATGAATCTGATCTCTTATACCTGCAAAAGTATCTTGACTCCTTTCAAGAGCAGCAATTCTCCAAACCATTTTTCTCCTTTCCAAAATTTCTTGAGATACTTCCCTTAAACTTGGAAGTCTTGTCTCTGAAGGAGTATAAGCTCTACCACCCATAACAAATGTAAATTTTCCTCTTTCAATATCACCCGGAGATTCAAGAGCATACAATCTACCATCCATAACATAAATTGGTTGATTACCTATAACAGCCTGTAAAACAGAATCATACTCTCCAGCTTCACCCATTAAAGGTGCTCTATCTAACTCTCCTTTCTCTCTCGCCAAAACATTAGCTCTCATTCTCTCAGCAGGATCTTCATCAACTTCAATATCCTCAACACCAAAATCATGATTTAGTTTTTCTCTTATTTCATCTCGTGCTAGATCCACAGGACCTTTATCCACTTCAGTTCCAAGAACCTCATGTAACAGTATTTCATCAGAACTATATTTTTTTGCAACTAAATGAGGTAATAATCTATCCATTAAATATTTTAAAGTATTAATTCGAGAAGTTTCTCTTCTTACTTCATCTTCAGCTCTTAATTCACTATCAATTTTTTCACGAACATATCTAGCACAATAGTTTTCAACATCAGCCCCATAAAGTTGTTCATCTAACCTTTCAAAATCTCTAAAAGGCATAGAAGGAACTAAAGCCATTCTGCTTCCCATAATATCCAAGAAATTTCCATTAATTGGATCTTCAGTAATAGCATAAGCCTGACCTTTAAATAATACAAAAGAGGATTGCCTCTCAGCAATCCTATCTAAAAATGTTGTTTCTAGACTCATATTCTTGATGTAATGTCATCTCCATATGCAGGGGTTTTTGCTGCAGGTTCATATTGTCCTGAAACAAGAATCGCAGTTATAACCATTTCAACTCCACCTAAAACATGAACTTCCTGATCTTTTCTAAGGATTTTTACATCTTCAGCAACAAGGTCATCAACAGATTTAGGTACTGGTCTACCTTCTGGGCCCTCAACAAAGACCATCTCTGTGAAGTAACTATTCACAATAGAGTCAGCAGTTAAACTGTCACCATTAGCTTTTAGAGTATATCCCTTATAGGTTTTATTTTGTCTCTTAGCTAATTCTCCAACTCCACCAGTTCCATGCATTTCATCTCCAATTCTTTCAACTGGTTCTTCATATCTTCTAGTAACATTTCTTTTGAATGTTTGTCCCCTAAGTGCTTTAGGAATAGATTTAATACCCTTACCTTTTTTTGGTAATGCAACTTCTTCTCCAATTACATATCTTGCAATCATGTCTGCTGTACCAAAAAGTAAAACTGCTCTATCATCACCTTTAACAGAAACAGGAACTCTATCTCCTTCAATACATCCAGGATAAGCAACCATTGTAATTGGCATCTCTCCTATCTCGTTGAATTTATGTACTTTTTTTGCTCTTTTTTGCTCTGCTTTTCTATCTTCAGGTCTTTCATCCCCACATGCTCCTAATGTAGCCATTTTATTTGCCTCCAAATTTTATTATAAGATCATTCCATCTTGATCTGCTGTTTCTGTCAAACCTTTAAAGTGTCTTTGATAGTGGGTACTATCAAAATACCACGGTTCTCTTACGTCTCCATCATGATATGCAGTTAATTCCCGCATAAACCTCTCTTCACCTACTTGTTTTCTATATGCAATTGCAAAATCAATCAATACTCCTGGAAGATTTCCCCCACCACAACAACCTCCAGTGTCTGGTGCATCTAAATTAAAACATCCACCAGTTGGACAACTTTCCATAAGAACACCATCAGTCAATTGCAAAACTAATGGCATCTGTCCAAATTGTTCCTGCAGTCGATAATAAGGGGCTGCTTCATCATAAAAACCTCTAAGATGGGTTGCAAACATTATTTTATCTCTTCTATCTTTCACTTCATCAGATATTCCTCTTGCAATATCATACATACTAGTAATTCCTTCTCCTCTTGCTCTTGCAATTCTATCAAAGAAACTATTAACAACCCAATCTCCAACTCTACCTTTATCTGTACCTCTAAACCTACCTCTTGGTGCAACAGTTTTTTCATTAACAACAAAAGCATTCTCATCAACCGCTAAAATTGCTTTTTCCTTAGCATCATTCTCAGCAACATACAAGATAGTTGCAGAAGGATAAGCTGCAAGTATTTCACTTTGAGGTATTGCTTCAGTTGTCACAAAAACAAAAGGCATTCCAGTATCTTCAATAGTAGGCAATTCTCTATAAAACATCATTCTCTTATCCGCTCCAGCTCTTCCTTCAAATATATCTGCTAAATCTTTTCTTTTAGGAGAAACTAAAACCATTAAATTAGCATCAGTTCTGTGAGGAACACTATATCCTCCAGCTTCAACCATTCTATCAATAAGATCTCTTCTTCCTAAATCTTCTAATCCTTTTCTTACATCTAAGAAATATTCATTCCCTCTACTAACTAAATCTTCAGCATTTCTAACTTCTGCCTCTAACATAGCTCCAAGATGAACCAAGCCTTCTTTCCGATTCTTTGAAATAAATCTTAAATGGGCTCCAATAACATCTTCATCATCACCAACAACTAAATGCTCAAATCCAGTAGGAACATCTCTATTAAGATAGACAACTGTAGCATCTGCATAGAATCTTTGAACCTCTTGTAAAGATACATCATCATCAACAAGAACAGTTCCAGGATATCTAAAATCTTTTTGATCACCATCACCTTGAGGTCGCGCAGTAATTCTATCTGTAAAAGCAACATTACCTAAACCCATAGACATAAACTTTACAGGATCCCTTGTAACAATTAAAGTTAAATCATCAGTAGATCTTTCCATCAAATATCCAAACCCTTCCATACTTTGATTTAATGCTTCAAAATTCTCAGTAAAACCTACTCCAGAACGAAAAACACCCATCTGTAAATATTTTCCAAGTAACTCAGTAGCTTTCCTAACATTAGCAGTTGTAAACTGACTTGGAAATGCATCTGCACTTTCAAATTGTAAACTAGGATCAACATCTGAAATATAATCATCAATACCAAAAAGTCCATCATCTAAAACATCTGCTGCACTAATATCAGATAAAAAGGCCGCTCTAAGTTCAGGTCTCAATAAAGTAGCACCACTAAAAACTTGATCTAAAATTGATCGGTCATCAGGATTATCTCTTGCTTTTTGTAAAACAACATCTAAAGTTCTATTAAACATCTCCTCTCCTAAGAAAGCATAAGCAAATGGTGCTATTCTAACTAAGTGAGTAGGATCATCAAAAACACCACAAACTCTTCCTAAAAATTCTCTTGCTTTTTCATAACCTCTCTCATAATCTGTTTCCAATCCACCATTTATTCCAAAAGCTTCAAAAAGTGAATTTCCTAACATCAAAATATTATCTTTACATGCAGCTTGATCTTCTAAGCCACTCTCTTGAATTAATCTTTGTAATTGTTCCATTATGCAACCCTCCTAGCCACTTCTCGAACAGCATCAACTGCTTTATCTAAATCTGATTGATCATTGTAAACATAGAAACTAAACCTAACACTTCCTTCAATTCCTAAATAATTATGAGCCAAAGATGCACAGTGATTACCATTCCTTGATTCAACACCTAATCTGTTTAATTCAAAGGCAACATTTTGTGGATCTACACCATTAACATTAAATGCAACCAAGCCTGTTCTTTTTGTTGCATCTTTAGGACCATAAATAGTAACATTTGGAATTCCACTCAAAGCCTCAATCATTGATTGAGTTAACTCTTGTTCATGAGTTTCGATATTGCCCATAGCAACATCTATAATTCTTCTTGTCTCTGCCAATCTCAGTGCAGGATCTTTGAATATTGCCATTTTACCAGGATTAGATCTCAAGTAAGGAATCCAAACCTCTCTATCTCTTTCTGATACAGCAAAAGGTAACTCAAAATCTCCTCGTGGAGTATTCATAAAAGCTTGTGTTTCAATAAATTTAGCTCTAGCCTCTTCTGATCCTAAGTTTCCTAAACCTAAGTGCATCAAAAAACTAGTTCCAAAACCAGTAGCCAGAGTTCCAATAACATTGGGAGTTCCAGCAGTAAATTTCCAAGGTAGCTCTTGATATTCAACAGCTCCCTCTTGAACATCATAAATCATATCTCCACCATATAAGAATGGATCAAAAGTTTCAATAACTTCTTTTCTTGCAAAAAGCCCACCAACTCCTAAAGGTAAACTCATTTTATGGAAAGACCAAGCTAAAAAGTCAGCTCCCATTTTTTTAACATCAACTGGACTTCCAGGTACTAATTGAGCACCATCAACCAAGAAGTAAGAACCTTTTCTACCGTCAGTATGTTCATAACCAGAAGAATGTGCAACCTCGCCAATTCTTGGTACATTCGGTTTATATCCTAAAAAATTAGAAGCACCAGTAACACTAACTAATTTAGTTTTACCATCAATTAAACTTTCAAGTTCTCCTTGATCTAATTCTCCAGTCTCTCTATCAAAACCAGCCAACCGAATTTCAATATTAATTCCTCTCTTCTTTAGCATCTGTTGTAAACCAAACCAAGGTACATAGTTGGAATTATGTTCTAGTTGAGTTGAAACAATATTATCTCCATCTCTAATCTGTTCAGCAATACCTCTCATAATAAGATTAACCATCTCAGTAGCATTTCTACCAAACATAATCTCTCTCCAAGAATCAGCATTAACTAGATTAGCAGCAGTATTATAGGCTCTTTCAAAATCTTCAGTTGTTCTTCGTGAAGCATCATACTCTCCTCGATGAATATTAGCATACTCAAAAAGAGATTCAGCAATTCTTTCAAAAACTGGTAAAGGTAATTGTGTAGAAGCAGTGTTATCCAAAAAAGTTCTATCTCTTGGAAATTCTCTCTGTACATTTAGGGCCAGATCTCCCTGCAAATAAGGGAAATGTTGTCTTATGGATCGTGTATCGAGCATATATATCACCGAATGGGATTTAATTTTTCTTTATATCTCTTTGGTTGAAGAATTTTTTAACCATTTATAAGTCTTTTGATTTTGCTACTACTCGACAATGGTTAAACTAATAGGAAATGATATTACTCAGAACCTTTAAATAACTCTTTTCTTTTAAAATTTTTATGATAACAATAAATGGAGAGTCAGGAGGGGGACAAATACTTAGAACTGCCCTAGGACTTTCTGCAATAACGCAAAAACCATTCAAAATAACAAATATAAGGAAAAACAGACCCCAACCAGGACTAAAAGAACAGCATTTACAAGGGTTAATAGCCATAAAAAATCTTACAGATGCAGAAGTGGATGCAAAAATTGGTTCAACATCATTAACATTCAAACCAAATAAAATAAGATCTGGTGATCTTAAAGTAAAAGTATCAACAGCTGGTTCATTAGGGTTGATCTTACAAGTATTGTTAATACCTGCACTTAAAACTGATTTAAAGATTAATATCGACGGTGGTTCAACATTCTCAAAATGGGCACCCCCTGTATATCACTATAAAAATGTTTTACTTCCTCTAATCAACTATCCTGTAAAAATAAATCTATTAAAGCATGGTTTCTATCCAAAAGGTGGAGCAAAATTAGAAGTAATCTCTTCAAAAACAGAATTAAAACCAATTCATCTAAAAAAAGGAAAACCAATAGAAGTTCAAGGGATATCAATAGCCTCAAGTACCTTAAAACCAAAAAGAGTTGCAGAAAGACAAGCAAACCATGCAAAGAAAATACTTGCAAAATGGTTTAAAGAAGTTAAAATAAAAACTGGATATATAGATTCATTAAATCCCGGTTCTGGAATACAACTGACACTAAAAACAACTAATTCATTATTTGGAGGAGATTCTTTAGGAGAAATAGGAAAAAAATCAGAAAAAGTAGCAGAAGAAGCTTGTGAGTCTTTAATCTCTTCTTACAGTAGTGGATCAGTTGATAAATTCACAGCAGATATGCTTCTTCCATACATTGCACTAGTAGGTGGTTCATTCATAGCACCCGAGATAACTAATCATATTAAAACAAATATAGAAACAATAGAAAAGTTCCTAGATGTTAAGTTTAAGGTCGATGGAAACAAAATCTATTTAAACAAATAAGCCTCTAATTTTTCTATGGCTATAATTAAAGCTTTCAAAAATCTAATCAAGCACCCAATTGTAATGCTTCCAGATCTTCTACTTGCAATATTTATCTTAGTATTAGCAAAGTTTACATTAGTCTGGACTGGTGTTGAAGGATTATTAGCAACAGACATAACAGAGGATATATTAAGGAATTTTTTCCAAGAAAATTTATTTCAAGTGTTATGGCCATTAGTAATATTTTTCTTTACAACTTTTATTATTGGTGTAGGAGAGAAAGTAATAAAATTAGAATTAATTGCAAATGTAGTAAGACATAAAAAAGCATCATTAGGTTATGCATTAAAACATAAATTCCATTTCTTTTTCAGAGTAATATCAATGAAAGTATTAATTTTCTTAATAATAGCTCTTGGTTTCATAGCGATTTTCTGGGTGATTGGTTATTTAGTATTCTTAATAATAAATCCATTTGACTACTTGTTAGCAAACCAAGCTAGTACAGTAGTAACTATTTTACTAGCAGCATCAGGTTTAATCTTATTAAAACTTGGATTTCTATTTAGATATCCAATAATGTTTATGACAAAAACCATTAACCCGTACAGAGTTTTAATAGAATCAGTTAAAAAATTCAACAAAAACAGAAAATTCACTTTCCAAGTTTGGTTGATGACAATAATAGTTGCAATTTTGTTTGGTATTCTCACATTTTTATTATCAATAGTTCCTTGGGGAGTAATATCTTACCTAATTATATTAATCGGAGTAATACATCATACTTGGTTAGATATGTTTATTTTCTTAAAATTTAAAGAGAAATTTTCAAAAAGTCTTTCGCGGCAGAAACTTCCTTAAATTTTGCCTTTGCTTCTTTAATTAAATTCTTAACATTATTATATCTTTGAGAGAAATGAGTTAATACTAATTTTTTTACTTTAGCTTTCTTAGCCAGACCTGCAGCCTGAACTGAAGTTAGATGATTCCTCTCCTTAGCAACCTCTTTCAAATCATGCATTAGGGTAGCTTCACAAATCATTAAATCTGCATTCTTACAAAACTTAACAATATTATCACTCTTTCCAGTATCAGAAACAAAACAAACTTTCTTACCTTTAACCAAAGTTGTAGCATCTTTTGCCTTGATCTTCTTTCCATTCCAAACAATATCTTTTCCTTGTTGCAAATCTTTCAAAATAGGATCTGATTTTAATCCATGTTTCTTTAGATCAATCTTCCTTCTATCTTTTTCAATAAAAGTGTAACCATAACAATTACCATGTTCTAATTTAAATGCTTCAATGATAAAATCCTTATCCTCACAGATTTTTCCCTCTTTTACTTCTTTGATTTTCAAATCAATCATATCTCCTCTCATCATAAAAGCATCCAACATCTTAGCAAAATAATTCTTTGTACCACTTGGACCATAAACTTCTAAAGTTCCAGTAAAGTGGTTAGCTATTAAAGTTTGAATCAAACCCGGAATTCCCAAAACATGATCTCCATGCCAATGAGTAATCAACAATTTGGTTAATTTAGCTGGAGAAATCTTAGCCTTTCTAAACTGTCTCTGGGTTCCTTCCCCACAATCTACAAGAATATGTTCAGCCTTATGATTAAGTAAAATGGCCTGATGATTCCTGTCTGCAGTTGGAACCATTGAACTTGTTCCTAAAAAGACTATTTCCATACTAAAAAGAAAAGAAAAGCTTTTTAAATAGTTTACTGTAAAATATATATTATGGTAAAAGAAGAACAAATCATGGCTACTTTCGCAAATGAAAGAGTTATTGCACCAGCTAATGATCTTACTAGAGAATATTATGATAAGTCAAGATATGGAGAACCATTAGGAAAAACTAAATTCCAATATTCCTTAGTTGAAGGTTTATATTTATTTGAAAGAGGAAAAATGATCATAAAAACTGCAAGATCTGAATTAAACTTGGATAGCTTCCTAAAAAAAGCAAGAAAAGCAGAACCTAACTTTTGGGTAAGGTATGCAGTATTCAAAGATATGAGAAACAGAGGTTATATTGTAAAAACTGCACTAAAGTTTGGAGCAGACTTCAGAGTATATGATAGAGGAGTAAAACCAGGAGAAGACCATGCAAAGTGGATCATCTATCCAGTACATGAAGGTGAAACAGAAACTTGGTACAATTTCTCAGCAAAGAACAGAGTAGCTCATTCTACAAAAAAGAGATTACTAGTTGGAGTAGTCGATGACGAATCTGATGTAACCTACTATGAAATTAAGTGGACACGACCATAATTTTATAAATAAGAAATAAATTCTAATTATTATGGGAAGAATACTAAATGGTGTAACAGCAATTACCTTGTTAGCTGGAGGTTGGGTTTGGAATTCAAATGTCCCACACATAACTTGGTATTCAACAGCTGCTACAGCTGAACTTTCAGATACAGTTGATTCACTATCTCTAATAGATAGACAAGATCTTCTAAACCAAGGACACGCAATGCCAGAAGGTTGGAATACTGATAATTCTCTAAATGGGTTATACAGAGAAGTTGTGTTTACTGAATTAGCCCTTAAAGGATTATATAACTATGAAAGAGACAAAGACTTAGTACCACCTACTGAAGCATCAAGAATTCTAAAAGCTTATGAATGGGGTCCAGAAGCCCAAAGTCAGGTTCCTTCCACTCAACACTACTTATTTCTAGAGTAATACCACACAAATCTTTAAAAACTAAATTTTCTATTAGAATTTCGGATGAATAAGGTTCTAGAATTAAAAAGCAAAGTACTTAGTTTCGTACAGAGCAGAGGACCTGTTATCCCTATTAAAGTAGCAAAACACTTTGGTTCTAATACTATATTCATATCTGCAATCTTATCCGAATTAATATCTGGAAACCAATTAAGATTAACAAAAGCAAAAATTGGTAGTTCTCCCTTGTATTATGCTCCAGGACAAGAAGCCAAACTAGGAGATGCACTTAAAGACTATCTAAAACAATATCCCAAAAAAGCCTTTGACTTACTAAAAGATAACAAAGTTCTAAGGGATGTTGATTGTGAACCTGCAATGAGAGCAGCATTAAGAGATATTCCTGATTTTGCAGTACCTCTAAAAGTTACAATAGAAGGTAATGAAGAATTATTCTGGAAGTGGCATGTTCTTGAAAATGAAGATACAAAAATATTAATCAATAATATTCTAGAAAGAATATACAATAAAGAAAAACCTAAAGAGGAAGTAAAGGAAGAACCTAAAGAAGAACTATCTGAACAAGAACAGATAAATGAAAAGATAAAACAAGAGTTTGAAGAACCTGAACCTGTAGAGGAACAAGAAGATTTCAAAGAACAAGAAGAACCTAAAGAAGAACCTAAAGAAGAACCTAAAGAAGAACCTAAAGAAGAACCAAAAGAACAAATAGAAGAACCTAAAGAAGAACCTAAAGAAGAACCTAAAGAAGAACCAAAAGAACAAATAGAAGAAGAAACAACTCTACTACAAGAACCTCAAGAACAAAAAACAATTCTAACTCCAGATAAAGAAAAACCCAAGGAAAAAGACTTTGAAAAAACAATAATTTCCTACTTAAACAGAAAAAATATCATCATCTTAGAAAAACAAACAATAAAGAAAAACAGAGAATTCAACTTTGTAGTAAAAGTTCCTTCTAATGTTGGAGATCTAATGTACTTTGTTAAAGCCAAAAATAAGAAAAAAGTAAATGAAGGAGAATTACTACTGGCTTTCACAGAAGGTCAAAATCTAAAACTACCTACGATATATGTAACAAATGCAGAAACAACAAAAAAAGCATTAGATTACAGAGAAAAGAATATGAAAGGCCTATTATACAAAAAAATTAACTTCTAACAAAACTTTTTTAAATAATAAATACTCTATAAACCTAAACGGAGGTGTGTTTATGAAGAAATATATTTTCATAATTTCAATTTTAACTTTATTATTAGTATCTGCTTGCGATATTAATTTTTCAGATCTTGCAGAAAGCGTAGACGAAGAAACAGCTGCAAAACTATCTGATGCTGTTGTAAAATGTGATGATCCATACATAAGACATGGTTCTGAATGCTGTCTAGATCAGAATGCAAATGCAATCTGTGATGAAGATGAAGTTCTAGGTATTCCAGATGTAGTAGATGATGCTATAGGTGAAGATGAAGTAGAAGAAGTAATGGACGAAGAATTATCTTATCCTGAAGAAATGGGTTGGGTAGTTTATGAAGAATCAGAATGGGAAGGTGAAACCTATTACACATTAGGAAGTTGTGTTGATTCTGATGCAGAAGGAAGGCATGATTTAGATTCAAGTGGTTATGGCCTTGCTGGAACTGTTACAGTAACTGATGAGTTTGGCGTTGAAACTGTTTATACTGACTCTTGTGATGATGTTGGACAGTACTTAACAGAATATAACTGTGACTATGGTATATATGATCCAGAAGTTGATGCAGGAAGATATGGTGTTGAAATGGAAGAATTTTCTTGTGGTATGGTAGGAGCTGTAACTTGTGTAGATAATACCTGTACTGGTTATTCAACACATTATTAATTTTTTTTTTAATTAATTTTATAAATCCACTCTAATTCTTTCAAACCATGGAAATACTAGCACCAGCAGGTAATTTTGCAATGCTTCAAGCAGCAGTCAATGCAGGAGCAGATGCTGTCTACTTTGGAATCAAAGGATTCAATATGAGGGAGTCAGCTAATAACTTCTCCATAGAAGACCTAAAAGAATTCCCTAAAGTAAAAAAATATCTAGCATTAAACACCATTATCTATGATTCTGAAATAGAAAAGGTAAAAGAAATACTTAAGCAAGCAAAACCATTTATCGACGCTGTAATCTGTTGGGATATGTCCATAATTAAAATAGCCAATCAATTAAAGATCCCCATCCATCTTTCAACACAGGCTTCAGTATCCAACCTAGAAGCAATCAAACAATTCCAAGAACTAGGTGTAAAGAGATTCATTCTAGCAAGAGAACTCACATTAGAACAAATACAACATATTAAAGAAAACACAGATGCAGAAATAGAGATATTCATACACGGAGCAATGTGTGTCTCCTACTCCGGAAGATGCTTCCTCTCACAACACCTATTCAACCGGTCTGCAAACAGAGGCAAATGCATCCAACCCTGTAGAAGAACTTACAAAATTATAGACACTGAAAACAACAAAGAACTTCTTTTAGGAAAACAATCAATAATCTCACCAAAAGATCTATGCACATTACCATTTATTGAAGAAATAATTAAACTAAACCCTACTTCTCTAAAAATAGAAGGAAGAGCAAAAACTCCTGAATATGTGGATACTGTTGTAAGAGTATACAAAGAAGCAATAGAACATCCAGAAAAGAAAGAAGCTTTACTAAAAGAACTAGAACAAGTATACAACAGAGGTTTTCATGAAGGATTCTACAAAGGACTACCCACTCCAGACTCTTTCACAAAAGCAGAAGGTAATGTTTCAAAAGTAAAGAAAACAATTATAGGAAAAGTAACAAATTACTATAAAAATAACAAAGTAGCAGCAATAAAACTATACAAAGAAATAAAAATTGGGGATAAATTAATGATTCAAGGTAACAAAACAGGAACAATAACAACCCAAGTTACATCATTACAAATAGAACATTCACAAGTCAAGAAGGCAAGAGGTTTGGTTGGATTAAAACTAGACTCCCCTGTAAGGGAGAATGATACTGTATTTAAAATTGATTAGTTTCTTTTGTACAAATAAAACATATGAACCAATTCTTGATATAGAACTTTGTAAAAATTATCTCTGCAATGCTCACACTCTTCAAATTTACTTGGTTCTAAGATAAAAATTCGGTTACCTTTTGTACAAGCTACTGTGTTTTCATCACCACTAATTGATGCTATTTGGCCCTTATCTCCAACAATGACAATCTCTACATCTTTAGGCTCTTCTACGAATGCCTCTCGGATCATGTTATAGAAATAAGGGAGTCTAGTATCCAAAACCCTTATCTCCTCATCCATACAGTTATTTTCTTGGATTTGAAGATTCACTTTTTTTTCAATACCTAGGAGGGTATTTATACTTCTATATAACGCAGAACTTATACTTAAAGCAGCAGTTGAATGTTTTTTCAACCAAAAGGTTTAAAAAAAAGATAATAAGAAGTTTTATATATTGCAATATCATTTTCCTAAAATATGGTAATAAAAGCTCTTACCCCCAGTTCTAAGCCCACCAAAGTAAGGGAAATGATAGTCAATATTTTAACAACTGATTTCCCTCTTTCAATCAAAAAGTTGAAATTATTATTAAAGAAGAATTATAATAAATCAGTATCCTATCAAGCAATTCACAAAGAAATAAACAATCTTATCGACGATAAAATTGCAATAAAGAAAGATCAAAAGTTCCAATTAAACATTCATTGGTTACAAGAGGTAAGATTCTCTACAGATTTAGTCCTCTCCAACTACTCTTCAAAGAAGAGAAATTCTATCTTAAGACTGCTAGATTTGAAAAGAGATGGAGACACGGTATCCTTTGATTTTAGTTCCTATAATGAAATAGATGCATTCTTCCTAGAACTATTTGATTACTATAGTGATCTTTTTCCACAAAAAAATACAATATTGATGCATTATTCCAATAATTGGTGGCCTTTACTCTATCCTATGGAAGAAAGAAGAATCTTCTCAAAGATAAAAGCAGATGTCTATGGAATAACCGCTTTAAAGTACACATTAAACAAATGGTGCTGTGAATATGAGAAGAGTATAGGAATTAATGTTCATTTCACTCCAACAAAAGATGGAATACAATGGACCCACAATGTATTTGGAGATTTACTATTCAATATATATTTAGATGAAGATATCAATAAAAAAATAGTAAAGTTTTTCAATAAAAATAGAGATTTTAGAGGAATAAATTTAAGAGAATTAATTGAAATAATTCATGAAAAAGGAAATTTCAAATTGGTCGTAATAAAGGATACAGCATTCACAAAGAGTGTTTTAGAGACAGAACTTAAACTATTTAAAAATAGTTAAACTTTTAAAGAGGAAACAAATTTCAAAAAATAAGTTTAAAAAATGGATTCCAGGTTTCAAAATAATTGGGTTGTTGGGAATACAACATTAGATATTGTAACTCCATACCACGAAACAAATTATAGTAGGGTTGCTGCTGAAATAAGTGGTTCTGAGGATCCAGTTCAAACATTTGTAGATAGATTTGGAGGGGAGGCTACTACTTGGGTGGGAGGTCCTGGTTTTAATACAGCATCATATCTTTCTGGAAGAGTTACAAAACTTGCAGTACTAACTGTTCTTGGAAGATGCAAAGATCAATATGCTGCAGCAGCAAGAAGAGCTTATGAAGCACTAGAATTAGCTGATATTGGTGGTATATTAAAAGATACTGGAAATATGTCTAGATGTGCATATCTTCTTGGAAATATGTCTAAAGATCAAGTAAGAACTTGGTATGATCAAAGAGCTTCAAGAAGATTTGATAGATTAAAAGCAGACGACTTTAGACAAGCTATTGCACTTACAGATGTTTTTCATCTACCCACAACTCATCCAGGATTTGCAAGAGACATTTTAACATCAGAGCATTTTGATAGAGGTTTTGTGGTTTACACTCCAGGTCCAAGATTGGGGACTTTAGAAAATCCAACATTTGACGAATCTTTATTTGATGACATTGTTGATTATTCTTCTTTATTGTTCTTAAATGAAACAGAAGCACAAATAGTTGCTGATAATCTTTATGATGGGGATACTGAAGCTCTACCTAAACTTTTTGCAAGAAAGTTAAGCCCCCTTTCTTTAATTGTAGTTACAAAAGGATCAAAAGGATCAACAATATATACTGGAGGAGATAAGCATGATTTCTCTCTTACTTCTGGGATGGTTGTTGCAAATCCTATAAATCCTGCCGGTGCAGGAGATGCATACTCAGTTAAATTTACTTTAGATGTTCTTGCAGGATCAAGTCCACTAGATGCAGCAAGAAGTGCTCATGCATTTGCAGCTGAAATTCTTGAAAGACCTGGTGCATCAGAATTTAGAATAACTCCAGATGGAAGACTATACCGAAGTGGACAATTAGTACAATTAGAAGAAACAATAGATGAACTATCTGTTGAAGGTTTAGATGGTGATGGAACCTTTCTAAAAGTTCAAACTGGAACAGGATAAAAAAATAAAAAAAATTATCTCTTCTTTTTCTTAGTTTTTGGTTTTACTTTCTTAGCTTTAACCTTTTTAGGTTTCTTAGCCCAATACAATAACAAGAATGCAATACCCACAAAGAAAAGCACTAGTGGTGCAATCATATAAGCTCCAAAACCGCCAAGTCCATAAAAGAAACCAAGATACAAAGCAATTCCTAATCCTAAAAGAATTAAACCTGTTGCTAAATCGCCTTCTGGTGCTCTATCTTTAGTTGGAAGTTTACCTCCCTTTGCAATAAGTGCCATATCCTTTCTATATCTCAAGTAGACTGCTAAAGCAACAACTAGCAAAGCAACTACAGGTATAAGAATCCATATACTTTCCTCAGACAAAATGATCACCTCCAAAATGTTTTAATATCATCTATCCTCTGTCTAGGATCAATATCTATAACACCTGGAGCTTTATAATTCTTACTATTATACATAACATCTCCAAGATAGGCAATCATAGCACCTTGATCTCCAGCATACTCAAAAGGAACAGTATAAGCTTTTGCTTTTCTCGCCTTAGCCATTATATCTAACATATCTGAAAATCTTTTGTTAGCTGCAACTCCACCAATAAGTAAAACTTCTTTTTTCTCACAATGTGCTAGAGCTCTTTCAGTAACTTCTACCAACATTGCAAAACAAGTCTCTTGAAATGAGAAACATAAATCTTCTTTTGGAACTCCTTTTTCATATAATTGGGTTGCCTTTGTTACAATACCAGAGAAATCAACATCCATACCTTTTACCTTGTAAGGTAATTCTACATATTTACCTTCCTTTGCTAAAAGTTCTATCTTTGGTCCTGCTGGAAATCCTAAACCAATATTCCTTCCAAACTTATCTAATGCATTTCCAACTGCAATTGAAAGTGCTTCTCCAAAAACTCTATAGTAATCACCCTCATGTGCAATAATTTGTGTATTTGCTCCAGAAGTGAATAAAAAAATAGGATCCTTTGCTTTTGTAGTTGCAAGTCCTATTTCTAAATGTGCAACAATATGATTAACTCCTATGATTGGTATGTTATATTTCTTTGCGAGTGTTTCCACAAAATCTCTTCCTACAATTAATGCAGGTGCTAATCCTGGTGCATGGGAGAATGAAATCAAGTCAACATCTTTTATAGTAACTTTTGCTTTTCTTAAAGCCCTTCTAAGAACCTTATCCTTAACCTTTTCATGGTGTTCTCTAACCTCATTAGGAATCATCCCCCCTTCTTTAGTTGTAAAAGTATCTTTTTCATTTACTAGAATTTTCTTATCTTTTGTGACACCTACACCAAAAGTATGAGCCGTTGATTCTATACCTAAAACAATCATATTTAGAAATTATTTTAAGTACTTTATATAGGTTTTGACTAAATAGAGTATAGAAAATATTTTAAACTATAGAATTCAAGATATTATTATGGAAGATCAAATTAGTTTGAGGGTTGCTTTGTCCTTCAGTTTACATCCTACTAACAAAGAGTCGCATTTTGACTACACTATCACTCATTTGGAAACTAGTAGAACTTTTAAATCTAATAGAGTAATAAAAGAATGGGAATCTTTTCCAGGCGGAAATCAACTGGAATACAAATCTAGAATTCTTGAAGCATTACAAAATGCAGGAATGGAAACAGATAAAATGGGAGAAGTTAAAGCTACATTGAAAATAGCTGAAACATCTTTTGTCGCATACAATAAAGATACATTACCTCCAGCTTATCAAACAGCTACTATAGCTCTTGAAAAAGATCTTAATGCAATGAAAAAACTGGAATTAACAGCTGTTTTCATGAATAAAAAAATTGGAAAAATTGATTTTCCTCAATAATTTTCTTTTTCTTTTAACACAAATTATAAAAACTAGAAGGAAATATATCACTCATGACAATAATTTGTGGAGTAGATGAGGCTGGAAGAGGACCATTGATCGGTCCATTAGTAGTAGCTGGAGTTGCAATAGATGAAAAAGATCTACCTAAACTATTAGCTCTTAATCCAAAGGATTCTAAACTATTATCACCAAAACAAAGAGATGAACTATTTCCTAAAATAAAAGAAATAACAAAATACAAAATATTCATAATCCCACCCCAAGAAATAGATGATGCACTCAATTCTCCTACTCTAAATCTAAACTGGCTTGAAGCAATTAAATATGCAATGACTATCAACTACCTAAAAGCAGATACAGCTTATGTGGATTGCCCAAGTAATAATAACACTGCATTCAAAGATTACATGGAAAATCTTATGAAACAACCTACAAAATTGATAGTAGAAAATAAAGCAGATGATACTTATCCAATTGTTAGTGCAGCTTCAATTCTAGCAAAAGTAACAAGGGATGCAGAAGTAAAAAAACTCAGAGAAAAATATGGAGATCTAGGTTCGGGATATCCAGCAGACCCAAAAACCAAAGAATTTCTAAAAAAATACCATAAAAAATACCCCGAAATATTTAGAAAAACTTGGGCTTCTTACAAGAGAGTACAACAAACCACTTTAATATAGATATAAAAATAAAAAGATTTATATATACTATAATAGTAGGATTAAATAATGACCATAATTAAGAAGATTACTGCGAGGGGATTCAAGTCATTTGCCAAAAAAACAGAGGTACTTCTAGGAGACAATTTCAATTGTGTTATCGGTCCAAATGGTAATGGAAAGTCCAATGTAGTAGATGCAATCTGTTTTGTTCTAGGTAAAAGCTCGGCAAGAGGCTTAAGAGCTGAAAAATCCGCAAACTTAATCTACAATGGTGGAAAAAAAGGATCACCTGCAAAAGAAGCAGAGGTTTCTATCTATTTCTGTAATGATAATAAGTCATTTCCATTAGAAGAAAAAGAGATCAAGGTTACAAGGATTGTTAAAAAAACAGGAAACAGTAAGTATTACATTAATGATAAAGTAAGAACAAGAACCCAAGTTGTAGACCTACTAAGAACTGCAAGAATAGATCCAGATGGACACAACATAGTCCTTCAAGGAGACATTGCAAGATTCATGGACATGAAGAGTGGAGATAGAAGAGAGATAATTGAAGAGATCGCAGGTATATCTGTTTTTGAAGAAAAGAAAGACAAAGCAATGAACGAACTTAATAAGGTTCAAGAAAAATTAAATGAAGCTGATATTATTCTAACTGAAAGGGAAAAAACCCTAAAAGATCTAAAGAAAGACAGAGATCAAGCAATAAAATACAAAGAATTAGAAAAGAATATTGAAAGAAACAAAGCAACAAAAATAAATTTCCTTCTAAAAGGCAAACAAGAAAGGCTGGACATTGAAGAAAAGAAATTTGCTAATTATGAAAAAGAGGTCAGCAAAATTCAAGAGGGAATCAATCAAATAAAGGCAGAGATAATTGATAAGAAAAAAGAAATAGAATCTATTAATAATGAATTAAATGAAAAAGGTGACAAAAGGCAGAGAGAATTAGCAAAAGAAATAGAAGAGCTAAAAACAAGCATAATCAAACTATCCACAAGAAAAGATGTTGTTGAGAATGAATTAAAGAAAATAAAAGATAGAAAAAAGAGCTTAAGAGACTCTCTAACTGAATCAGAAAAAACAATTAAATCTTTAACAGTAAAAAGAGATTCAATTCTAAAAAATAAAGAAAACTTCTTGAAAAAGCAAGATTCAATAGAAAGAAACATAGCTAGTTACAAAAAAAGAAATGGGATTGAAGATAAAGAAGATATTTCACAAAAAATTGATGAATTGGATAAAAAAGTAGAAGACAAACAAAGACAAGTATTAGATGCAGAAGAAAAGAGACAACAAGTAATTAGAGAAAAAGATAAGATAGAATACCAATTAAGCACAATACAAGAAAGAATTGAAAAGACTCTAAATCTTAAGGAAGAGGATAAACAAAAACTTGTAAAACTAAAAATAAACAGAGAAGAATTCAAAGAGGTTACAAAAAAATTAACAAATTCACTAAATGAAAGTTCAGTTTTCTCAGTTCAACTTGGAACAGCAAGAAATAAACTAATGGATGCCAATGATGAGTATACAAAACTTAGAACAAGAAGTATAGGAATCAAAGAAGCAGCATCTAGTAATTTTGCAATCCAAAAGATAAAAGATATGAAGATTCAAGGGGTCTATGGCCAAGTAGCAGACTTAGGACAGGTGGACTCCAAATATTCATTAGCACTTGAAGTTGCAGCAGGAGCAAGATTAAGAAGTGTGGTTGTATCAACAGATACAGTTGCAGCTAAATGTATACAAATACTAAAAGATAGTAAATCCGGAGTTGTTACCTTCCTACCCTTAAACAAACTTAAGGAAAAGATTATCTCTCCAGAAGTTAAAAGACTAAAAAATGAAAGTGGTGTTCAAGGTTTAGCAATAGATCTTGTAAAGTATGATTCTAAATTCCAAAATGTATTCAAATATGTATTTGCAGGAACTCTAGTTGTAGAGAGTCTTTCAACAGCTAGGAAATTAGGTATTGGAAGATCAAGAATGGTAACTCTAGATGGAGACCTAGTTGAAGTGTCTGGAGCAATGGTTGGGGGTTACAGAAGAAAAACTGGCTTAGGATTCCAAGAAAAAGATGTAAATAGAGGAATGCAAAACCTAGAAGCTGATATTTCTAGACTACAAAACACAGTAGAACTTTTAGAGAAAAAGAAATTTGCAAATGAAGAAGAGATCATAAGTCTAAGAGAAAGAAAAGCAGTACTAGAAGCAGAGATCAAAGCGGCTGAGGTTAAATTCGATGCTGGAGAGGATGAAAAAGACCTAGTAAATAACAAAAGAGAACTATTACAAGCTCTAAAGACATTTGAAAAAGATATCAAAGGATTTGAACAAGATGTTAAATCAATTGATGTTGAACTTGAAAGAGCAAAGAAAGAGAGAAACACTCATAGAGAAAAATTATCAAAATTAAATAGTTCTGAATTTAACCAAGAGTTAACTAGATTTGAAGATGAGAAAAATAGTGTAAGAGAATCAATAATCAAAGGAGACTCAGAAGTAAATTCTTTAAAAGATCAAATAGGGTTATACAAATCAGAACAAGAAAAAACACTTACAATCCTAAAAAACAGTGATAAGGAATATGAAGAATTCAACCAAGAACAAAAAGAACTAATAGAAGATTTAGCAGGAAACAAAGACATATTAAAGATTAAAGAAGCAAATCAAAGAAAGTTCTATGCTGAATACCAAGGACTATTCAAGAAAAGATCCAGATTTGAAAAAGAAATACAAAACAAAGACACTAACCTTATCAGACAAGAAGAAAGAATAAGGTCTGTAGAAGGTAGAAGAAATGATGTTAATGTAAGAAAAGCAGTTCTTTCTGGTGAAGTAGAAGGATTAAAGAAAGAATTTGAACAATATGAAAAAGTACAACTAAGAAGAAGTATTTCAATTGAAGATCTTAATGCAGAAATTAAAAACTTTGAAAACATGCTAAGAACTCTTGGAAATGTAAACCTAAGAGCTCTAGAAATCTATGAAAGAGTAAACAAAGAATATGCCCTACTTTTAGAAAAACATGACACCTTAAAGGTAGAAAAAGATGATGTTCTAAAATTAATGTATGAGATTGAAACCAAGAAAAAAGATGTTTTCATGAAAACTTTCAAACTGCTTGAGCGAAACTTCAAAGAGATCTTTACATCATTATCCACAAAAGGAGTTGCAGAGCTTCTAATAGAAGACGAAGAAAACATATTTGAATCTGGTGTAGACATAAGAGTAAAAATAGCAGGTTCTAGATATTTAGATATCAAAGGCCTTTCAGGTGGAGAAAAAACCCTAGCAGCTCTTTCATTCATCTTCGCAATACAAGAATTCGAGCCATCCTGGTTCTATCTAATGGATGAGGTTGATGCAGCTCTTGACAAAAGAAACTCCGAACTATTATCCAAACTAATAGCTAAATATGCAAAAGGAGCACAGTATATTGTTATCTCACACAATGACTCTGTTATCTCAGAAGCAGATGTAATTTATGGTGTTTCTATGCAAGAAGGTATTTCTAAGGTAGTTTCACTAAAAATCTAATGTCCCCATATAGAGACAAAAATCCCTTCTATATTACATAATACTTATAAAACAAACATGTATTTTACAGACTATAAAATTTACTTGGGGGTAAAACATAATGAAAAAGCTATTATTGGCCATATTAGCAATCATGTTGCTAGGGATCGTTTGCGTTGCAGCTGCGAGTTTTTCTATAGTTAGTTTAAACTCTGGTAGTGGCGATATCGGTGATAGCGTATCCTACACACTTGAATTGCAAAATGATGATGCAGTTGATCTATCATTCACTTGCACTTCCACAGACTTAACTGATGGAACCTACACAATTGTAGCTCCTACAATTTCAGATATTACTGGAATCGGAGCAGGATTGACAGGAACCTCAGATTTTTCAATAACAGTCCCACAGAATATCGGGGCAGGAACATACACATCTACAGTAACTTGTACTGAGAATGTTGATCTAGCTACACAGCAAACAACATTAACTCTAACTGTAAACTCTGCAGATGCTTTCACAACTAGTATTTCAACTCTAGATGTAGAAGTACTTCCAGATAATTCTGAAGACTCTACAATTTCAGTTACAAATACTGGTTCAAGCACATTAGCATTTCATGTTGATTTTGTAAGTGATGAAAATGATGATCCAACCTGTGTACAAGATGGACCTTGTGTAATGGAAGACAATGATGGTGATCCTATCACTCTAACATTTACAAATATTCCAACAGCTCTTGCACCTGGAGATTCAGCAGATATTACTTTAAACACAGCAGCTGATGATGATATTGATTCTGGAGAACCTTACGAAGGTGTAATTACTCTAAGTGCAGGTACTGCAACAGCAGAGATCCTTTTAGATGTTGATCTAGATGCAGAAATTTGTGAAGATGGTCTTCAAGGAAACAAATTAGAAGTAACTATTGATGAACCAGATAATGGTGATGATTTCACTCCTGGAGAATCCATTACAGTTGAATTCGAAGTTCAAAATGATGACAATGATGATATTGATGTTGAAATTGAACTAATCTTATGGGATCTTACAGAAGGAGAAGAAGTTAGAACTGAAAATGTTGATACAGTTAATATTGATGATGATGAAGAACAAGACTTTGATGTTGAGTTTGAATTACCTACAGATATTGATGAAGACAATACATATTACTTATATGTAAAGGTTAACGAAGATGGAGACGAAGACGATGAGTGTACTTATGAAAGAGTAAGAATCGACTTTGATAGAGAAGATGATGATGTTAGAATCATATCTACCTCAGTTTCACCTTCAGACCTTGAATGTGGAGATTCATATGTTCTTGAAGTAGAAGTAGAGAGCGTAGGTAATGATGAACAAGACAATGTTTACATTGAAATTGGTGAATCTGAATTGGATATTAGTGAAAGTACACCTGGATTTGATTTAGGTGACTATAATGACAATGACAATGATTATACATCTACATTCAATCTAAACTTACCAGAAGATCTTGTAGCAGGAACCTATTACATCGATATTTTGCTTTATGATGAATCTGGAGATCTTTTTGATTCAGAGCTTATTAGTATTGATGTTGACTCTTGTTCAGCAGATGGAACAGATGGTACAGATGGTGGTTCAACTACAGAACCAAACGATGACCTTGTTTCAGGTGTTGAAATTGAGTTAAGTGTTGATAACGACTTTGATGTTGAAGGTCAAGACCAGTTAACAATTCCATTAATTATCCAAAATATGGGTGATGAAGATTCAACAATCTCTTTGAAAGTTGATGATGTTAATTGGGGAGACATTGAAGGTACTGAATACCTAAGTTCAATCAAAGCAGGACAATCACTTCATGCATACGTTTACCTAAATCTAGAAACTGATACAACTGGTGTCCATGACCTAGTTATTGAAGTTCAAGATGCTGATGGTGACGTTGTATCAGAATTGATTAGTCTCGACTTTGGAGAAGGTAATGAAATTACTGGAAACTTTGCAGGCATCTCAGATTGGGACACTACATTGTGGTTCTGGATCCTAGGAATTATTATCCTGGTTGTGATCCTGATCATCTTAGTAAGACTATTGACAAGATAGACTTTCTATTTTTTTTCTTTTATTTTAATTTGATTCTAGAATTTATTATGTTAAAAAAGCACCCGCCCAGACTCGAACTGGGGATCAGTGGGTTGCAGCCACTTGCCTTAGCCGCTTGGCCACGGGTGCATAGACAAAATAGAATAATTTTTGATTTATAAGATTTGTTGTTATTATAAGAAATCGTCTAGACCCTTACCTTCTAACTTTGGACCTATTTCTGATAAGCATCTACTTAAAGTTACCCTTGCCCAACCCTTTGACATACCAAAGTAAGCATCTATCTCTGCATTAGTATGTTGGGGTTTTCCATCTAAGCCATATCGCATACTTAATGCTTCTGCATAGTCTGCTGCTAATAAACCCGAATCAACAAGGTTTCCTAAAAATCTAGGCATAATAGCTACCAACCTTTCTTGATATAATCTCATTTCTTGATTAGCGCTATCATCTTCTGTAATATTTTCAAGCCAAGAACCATCATCACCCACTTGATCTCTATCAACTGGCATTCTTTTTTTTCTTTCTGCTTTAGCTAATGAGGATAAACCTCTAGCAACATTTTTTGTTAAATAACTAGGAAATGGTACACCCTGTGCTCCATCATAAGCCGTTATACTTCTATTAACAATCTCTAATCCTCTTGAAATAAGATCTGGCTCATCTACACCAAGCCCTAGGGCATATCTTCTTGCCAAACCTTTAACTAACTTATAATGGCATTGAATCAGTCTGTTTCTTGCGTATCCATCTCCATCTTGAGCACTTGTTAATAAACTATAGACCTCACTATCTGGAAGTATGGGATGTCTTGAAAAATGGTCTTGATCTGTAGTTATCATAAAATAACTTTTTTAGTATCTATTTAAAAATTTATCTAAAAAGAAAAAATACGGGCCCGGAGGGATTCGAACCCACGACTTCTAGCTTAGAAGGCTAGCGCTCTATCCAAGCTGAGCTACGGGCCCATATAATGAAAACAAAGAAATTAGCCTTTTTTATACTTTTTGGTCTTACCTGAAAATCCTTCAGCTTTTTCTCATAAACTCTTTTTAAAAATACGATCAAAAAAAGACTTGGTGATAAAATGAAAAAACTATTGATCTTACCCTTACTCCTACTCTTTATCCCCCTAGCCACAGCCAACATCTACATCACTGAGATAATGCACTCCCCTGATATCTCAGATCCAGATGGAGAATGGATAGAACTATACAACTCAGGTAATGAAGCAGTCAACCTTTCAGACTACACCTTAGATGGAAGTAATTTTGATGATATAACCATAGAACCTGATGAGTATGTTATCATAGCAAGAGAACTTCTTGATGGTGAGGATGAAGACACTGACTCTTTTGAATCTTATTGGGGAAATAACAATGGAATATGGGACGAACCCTATCAAGGTGCAGATGGTTCATTCTCTCTAACTCCAGAAGACACAATTATTTTGAATGGAACTTATAGTGAGATTATTTCTTACAATGAATCATTTGGAGGAGATGGAGGAAACTCAATACAAAGGCTTTCCTTAACTGAATGGGAAGAAGGTCCTGCAACACCTGGAAATGGAATCTTCACAACAACAGAACCATCAGATGGAGAAGTAGAAATACATCTAACCGTAGCCAACTCCCCTCCAAACCTAACTGGAATAACTTTCCTAACAGATGACTCTTTAGATGAAGGAGTTCAAGTCTTACCAAACATAGATCTACCAAAAGAAATCAATCTAAATATAGACTATGAAGACCATGAAGGAGATGTAGACCAAATATTCTTAGAGGTAAATAACAATACTTACAACTTTACATCAAGTAATCTAAGTTTTGAAATGCAAACTTATGATCTTGCACAAGAATATACAGTAAACATAACCATCTGTGATAACACCTACTGTGATTCAGAACTAACCTCTTTTGAATATCTAGGAATTATTAGTACAATAATAAACACTTCATCTCTAGACTTTGAACTAAATGTAAATGAACAACAAGAGACAAACCTACAAATAACAAATACTGGAAATGTAGTAGTAGATTTAGAAGTTGGAGGAACAGATTTAGTATCAAACAGTTATAATATATCTATAGAAAATCTAGAAGTCTTTAATGATATTTGGTTGCCTTTAAGCACAAATCCACTACTAGACTTAGATGTACTTCCTAATACCAATGAAGAACTTCTATTCAAGATAACAGTACCTAGAGAGGCAACACCTGGAGACTACAATGGGATAATAACAGTAACAAGTATGGAGAGCACATAAAATGTACTATGATATATTACTTGAAAATATAAGAAGAATAATAAACAAAACAGAAGTTGAATTAACGTTTTCCTTAAGAGAAAACCTAGAAACAATGTATTGGGAGATTGGATTTGAATTAAAAGAGCTTTCTTCAAAGAATTTGAAAAAAATAATGACTAAGTTAAGTAAAGATCTTGAAGTCAACCAATCAATACTAGAAATAAGTTATGACTATTACAGAAACCACCAAGTACACACCTTAAGGGAGAAAAAATGAAATATTTTTTACTTTTTTTATTATTACTCCCTTCTGTGTCAGCACTAGCAGTAACACCAACAACTGTAACCTCTGATTTTTTAGTAATAAACAATATAGATGAAAAAGCAGACTATATAGTAAAGTCTGGAAGTTATGAAGAAAGATTTGAACTAAGCCCTAATGAAAAAATAAAACTAAACCTTACTGAAGATTTTTCAGAAGAAATATACATCTACGAAATACAAGATATCCAGGGGTTAGGAATAGCCAATTCAATTAAAATAACAATAGATAAAGAATCAGATTCAAGATTAAACCTTGGAGCACTAAAAATAGGCAAGGATTATTCTTGGTTATGGACATTGCTGGTAATTCCTATTGCAACAGTCTATATCTTCAGGAAGAAATTAAAGAAAACTTTAAAAACAATCTTTTCTTTTTAAATCACAATGGTGGACCTACAGAAATTATCTGATAAATGGCAAAAAAAATGGAAAAAAGATAAGATCTTTGAACCAAAAATAACAAAATCAAAGAAATTCTTCTTCACAACTCCTTATCCATATATCTCTGGATCTCTACACATAGGTCATGGTAGGGCTGCAGTAGAAGGAGATGTCTATGTTAGATATAAGAAAATGCAAGGGTTCAACACAATATTCCCTCTAGCATTTCATATCACTGGTACACCTGTTCTTGGAATTTCAGCCGCTATAGAAAAAGGGGATGAAAAGAAAATAAAACTTTACAAGAGTTATGTTAAAAACTATCTCCCCAATGAAAAGGAGATAGAAAAAACAATCAAGTCATTCAAAGACCCTTGGAACATTGTTAAATTCTTTATTCCTAAAATGATGGATGAATATGCTAGTTTAGGTCTAGGAATAGATTGGACAAGAAGATTCACAACTGGAGATAAAGATTATCAACAATTTATTACTTGGCAATTTAATAAGTATAAAGAGAAAAACTACCTAATAAAAGGAAGCTATCCTGTTCTATTCTGTCCTTCTTGTGACAATGCAGTGGGTGAAGATGATATCCAAGATGCAGATACAAAACCAGTTGAAAAACAAGAGTTTACATTGCTCAAATTCAAATTAAAAGATTCTGATTTAATCTTAGTAGCAGCAACACTAAGACCTGAAACAATCTATGGACAAACAAACTTATGGGTCAATCCAAATACAACCTATGTAAAAGTAAAAGTAGAAAAAGAAACATGGGTTATGTCAAAACCTTGTTATGAAAAATTAGCAAATCAAAAATCAAAACTAGAAACAAAGGGATACTTAGAAGGAGAAGAATTAATTGGAAAGTATGCAATAGCTCCTGGAATAGAAAGAGAAGTAATAATTCTACCATCTACATTCACTAATCCAGATATAGGATCAGGTCTAGTAACTTCAGTACCATCAGATTCAGCTTATGATTATGTAGCAATATTAGATTTACAAAAGGACAAAGCCTTGTGTAAAAGATATGGCCTCGATCCAGAAAAGATTAAGAAAATAAAACCAATTAGAATTCTAACCACAAAGAAATATGGAGACTTTGCAGCTAAGAAAATAGTTGAAATCATGAAAATAAAAGATCAAGAGGATGAAAAACTAGAAGAAGCCACAAAATTGATCTACAAAGAAGGTTTTCATTCAGGTGTTCTTACAAAAGAATGTGGTAAATATGTTGGGATGACAGTAACTAAAGCTAAAGAATTAATGAAACAAGAACTTATCAAAAAGAAAAAAGCAGATCTGATGTATGAAACCTCCAGAGAAGCATATTGTAGATGTGGGGGAAAAGTAGTTGTTTCTGTACTTAATGATCAATGGTTCTTAGATTTTAATGCAAAAGGATGGAAGGATAAGGCAAAGAAATGTCTTTCAAAAATGGAACTCTTCCCAAAACAGTCTAGAAAACAGTTTGATGATGCATTTGACTGGTTAGACAAAAGACCTTGTGCAAGAAGAAGAGGTATTGGTACACCTTTACCATTTAACAAAGAGTGGATCATAGAATCTCTAAGTGATTCAACAATCTACATGTCTTTTTACATAATAAAGAATCTAATCAACAAACACAAAATAAAACCTAATCAACTAACTTTGTCTTTCTTTGACTATGTCTACTTAGATAAAGGAGATGTAGACAAAGTTGCTAAAGAAACAAAGATATCTAAAGCAGCACTAAAAGAACTTAGAACAGAATTTGATTACTGGTATCCTAATGATCACAGACATACCTATACAGCACATCTGTCAAATCACCTATCATTTTTCATATTTGCACATGCAGGTATATTCCCTGAGAAATACTGGCCAAAGAAAATATCATTACATGGATTTGTAACTAGTGAAGGCCAGAAAATGTCAAAATCAAAAGGTAATGTAATTACTTTACTAGATATTAAGACTAATTTCTCTGCAGATGTCTTTAGATTCTACATGACTACATCAACAACACTTGATGGAGCTTTTAATTGGAGAGATGAAGATGCAGAAAATGTAAAAAGAATACTAGGTAAAACCTATGAATATTTAGAAACAGCAATAAAAGAGAGGAAAAAAGGTAAACTTCCTTCAAATTCATTAGCTTTTATCTCTAAGTTTGAAAGAACTATCCAAGAATCAACAGAACATCTTGAAAACATGGAGTTAAGAGAGTATGGAACTGCAGTAGTCTATGGTTTAACAAATGAATTGAAAAAAGTTCAAAGAAGGTTATCAAAAGAAGAGCTAGCAGTTGTTTATGATTATATTGTAGAAAGATGGATTAAACTATTGTGTCCAGTAGCACCCCACCTTGCAGAAGAGCTTTGGTCTAAATTAAGTAAGGATTTCTGTTCTTTAAGCACTTGGCCAAAGTTTGATGCTAAGAAAATAGATCAAAAAGCAGAATTCTTACAAGATACTTTATCTAATTTGATCAGTGATATCAATGAAGTTAAGAAATTGGCCAAAGTAGACAAGCCAAAAGAGATCAAACTAATAATTTCTTACAAGTGGAAGTATGACTTTATTAAAAAGTTCAAAAAACTAATGGAGAAGACAAGGAATATTGGTGAATTGATTAAAGGATTAGTAGATAAAGAACATGGAAAGGATATTTCTAAGTTAGTTCCAATGCTAGTAAAGAATCCTCAAAGAATCCCTGAGATAGTTCTAACTCAAAAGGACGATCTAGAAACAATGAAAGAGAATATAAAATTACTTGAAAAAGAATTCAATGCTAAAGTTACAGTTGAATTAGCTGAAAAGTCTTCTGAAGCAAAGAAGAATAATGCAATGCCTGGGAAACCTGCAATACTTCTAGAATAAGTCAAATAGATAATAAAGTAATCCCTATGAGAGTAACAATTACTCCTATAATTTTTAACAAAGGCAATGTTTCATGAAGAAAAACAAATCCTAAAACTACACCTATAACAACAGTCCCTCCAACAACAGCAGGTAAACCAATAGAAAGGGGAGTATCCTTAAGGAACATTAAATAATAAAATAATTCAGCCAAAGCAGTGAAGATTCCTGCATAAATAGCAAACTTCAAACCTTGAGTTGTAAATACTAATTCATGTCCAGTAAATTTGTAATAACCAAATACTATAAATCCAATAATTGAAGCAGTACCTGCAATAATTGCTACAGCTAAAGGAACATTAATTTTCCCTGCTGACAATTTAACAAAGTAATTAAATAATCCAAAACCTACCATTGCCAGTACAGCATACAAGACCCAAGACATATTCTTCATTAAGTTTACTTAATATATAAGAGTTTTTAATGTTTTCCTAATAACTTCAACTCAGATTAAACCTAAAAAAGCCTTTATATATAACCTTATCTTTACAATTCCTATGGTAGATAAATACATACTAGTTTCACTCGATGAAAAGAAATCAAAAGATCTTGCTAATGTAATTTCTAATGATACATCAAGAAAGATTTTAGACTATTTAGGAGAACATGATAAGGTAGCTCCAGTACATCTATCAAAGAAACTTAATATTCCTATTTCCACAGTAACCTACAACTTAAACCATCTAAAAAAACAAGGTTTAGTTGAAACAAAAGATCATGCTTGGAGTGATAAGGGAAAGAAAGTAGAATTATATTCTATTGCAAGAAAACTTATTATCATAGCTCCTAAAGGATTTGATTGGAAAGATTCGTTAAAGAAAATAATTCCAATTGGTTTAGTGGGTTTAGTAGGAACTGCTCTACTAAAAGTATTCCAACCTGTAATACAATTAACAGGAACAAAAGAAATGTTAATAATGGAAGAAGCAGCTGAAGAAGCAGTAGCAGACACAGCTGTAAATACTCTCTCTCAAGGAGTTTACAACCCTTACTGGTTATTCTTCTTAATCTTTGTGTGTATTATCATTGTAACTATTGTATACTTGGACTATAGGAGGTCTAAAAAATGAAAAAATTATTCTCAATATTACTACTAATGTTACTATTAATTCCTTTCACAACAGCACTAGCTTGGGAACCAGGATTCCAAACTCATGATTATTATGTTGTATATGATGGAGAAGGAGAAGCAGCAGTATTAGCCCAAATAACTTTAGATAATTATGATGATAATCTAGATACTATAGAATTTGAAATACCTGGACAAGATTTTAGAATTATAAGTGTTGTTCAAAAATATTCCATAGAAGATGAAGGAGAAGACTACTGGTATTATGATTGGGACTTTGCAAATGTAGACTATGAAATAGAAGAACTATCTGAATCTATTCTAATGACATTAAATATACCTGAAGAAGATCAGGAATCAATATATCTCTATATTTACTATAAATCAGAATCCTATGCAGAACAAAGAGGAGATGTTTTTAATTTTGACTTTGAATCAATTATGAGTGAATCTGATATCCACTCAATGAGTGTCTCAGTTGATGTTGTTGAAGATTTATACTTACAAGGTGGTTCAACAGAAACTGACTATAGATCAAACCTTGCAGCAGGAACTTTTGATATTTCAGAAGAGATGGCTTACGCTCCTTACATGAAAAACTCAAACTTCATTGAGAGTACAGGGGCTTTAGATCCCCATGAATCTTTCCATGTAACTGGAAAATATGCTAACTCTTGGTTTGCAATCAACTGGTGGAAAGTTATCTTAGGTATATTTTTTGTTGGTGCAGTTTTATTAGCAGCAGTATATGGAATTAAAACTGGAATCAAAGAAAAGAAAATGAAAAAATCAGTATTATTTGGTTCAATTTTTGGTTTGGTATTATCATTACTCTGGTTAGTTGTTGCATATTTACTAACAAACCTACACAATCTAATAGGATACAGGTACGACGATATATTTGCATTATTCTTTGTCTTAATAACCATACTCATTTCGTTATTATTACTTGCCATCCCCCCAATACTAATTGGAATGAAGTATGGATTTAAACAAGGTATCTGGTGTTTAATTTCTTTAATAATAACACTAACTATCTTGTTGGTAATAGGAGCTATTTTGTTTACAATGCTCTTTTCATCACAACCAGTTTTTGCAACAGCAATAGCAGAAGCAGTTGCTATATAACAAAAAGGTATTTAAATTACTATTTCTTTACCTTATACATGAAAGTATCAAGAGATGTTCCTCTTTCCGAATTGACTCTAAGGAAATATGAAAAACCTTATGAAATGTCAAGAAGAGATTTAATAAGAAAGGTCTGTTTGTCGACTGGATTACTCCAACCTGGAGATTCAAGGGATGTAATTGTTGATATTTTTCAAATACTTCTTGATTCAAAATCAGATTTAACAAGTGAAGAGATAAGAACACAAGTAATACAGTCAAGAAAAGATAATAAATTACCATTAAACGGAATAGCTAGTTCTAACATCCGAAGGCAATTAAAAAGATTAAGAGATATGTACTTTATTGAAAAATACAAAAATACCTACCGAGTTCACGAAAAAGAAGAAATCTCAGTAATATTTCAGGAAAAAATTGAAAAGTTTTTACTACCTTCAATAGTTGCACGTATTAGAGAATATGTCAAAGCATTATAATGTCTTTATATGAACCAAGAGAAGATTCATATCTATTAAACCAACATGTTAGAAAGCATGCTCAGGGAAAAGTTTTAGATATGGGTACAGGAACAGGTATACAAGCAATTACTGCTATGGAAGATCCTGAAAATGAAGTTCTAGCAGTAGATGTAAATCCTGAAGCAGTAGAATATGTAAAGAAAAAAGGAGTTAATGCAATACAATCCAATCTATTTGAAAATGTGGAAGGGAAATTCGACTTAATCATATTCAACCCACCTTACTTACCTGAAGACAAAAAAGAGCCAGAAGATTCAAAGCTTGCCACAACAGGAGGTAAAAAAGGAGATGAGATTCTTAAAAAGTTCCTATCTCAAGCTAAACAATACCTAGACAAAGATGGAAAGATCCTACTTCTTATATCCACACTTACTGGAAAACCCGAAACCTTATTCAAAGATTATTCTTGGAGATTATTAGAATCTGAAGAAATCTTCATGGAAACATTAGGTGTATACTTATTACAGTAAACCTTAAAAATAATCAAAACCTTTCTAAACCTATGACTGGATGTAATAGATGTGGGGAGGACTTTGACAATTTTTATAATGGCTACCATTGGTGCCCAAATTGCGGAAAAGTTTTCGTCTATGATTTCAATGAGACAAAAGGGAAAAAGTAACTTTTATTAAATCTCTCTCAAAAACTCTTTCTATGAATAAAGTATACATAGTTACAAAGAAACCTGAATTAGGTGCAAGAATAGCTAAGCTTTGTGGAGATGCAGACACATATACTACTCTTACCACTTCAGTAGATTTATTTGGGGGAGAAAATACCTCAGTTTTATCAGAATATAGTTTATTCTTCATAGATGCTATTTTCAAAAAACCCACTCAACCAGAGGGTGCTGTTCTTGCCCACAAATTGAATAGAAGAGGATTAAAGACATATATACTAGTAGATGCCAGCTACACAATACCTTGGGTAATTACTTCAGAAGACCAAGCTCAATATGTACTTGTTAAAGATGATACTCTAGACGCTAGAATAAGGGATATTCTGGCCGAAACCTTTATAAATCCCTAAATTTCCCCAAAACATACCCGCATCACTACGTGAAGTAGGAGGGCATAATGGATAAAAATAAAGTACTAGAAACCCTAAAAAAAGCAAGAGATTCTGCTAAAAAAAGAAATTTCTCTCAATCATTCGATCTAATTATCAATTTACAACAACTTGATCTTAAAAAACCCGAACAAAAAGTAGATCTATTCATAAATCTACCCAAAGGAAGAGGAAAAAAGATCAAAGTTTGTGGTTTATTTGCTTCTGAATTAATAAAAGAAGGACAAGCAAACTGTGATAAAGTAATCTCACAAGAAGAATTTAAAGCATTAAGTAAGAATAAAAGAGAAGTAAAAAACCTAATCAAAGAATTTGATTTCTTCCTGGGTCAAGCAACAATTATGCCTCTGATCGCAAAGAATTTTGGTAGAGCTCTAGGAACAAAAGGAAAAATGCCAAATCCAAAGGCAGGAATGATCGTTCCACCAAAAGCACAATTAAAACCACTTATGGAAAAATTACAAAATATGGTAAGGATAATAACCAAAGGTGAGCTAGTTATTAAGTGTCAAATTGGAACAGAATCAATGTCAGATGAAGATCTAGCAGATAATGTTGTACATTTATTCACAACATTAACAAATTCACTTCCACAACACGAACATAATATTAAAAATTCATTCTTAAAAACAACAATGGGTAAACCAATTTTACTTGGAGGTAAATTATGAAACCCAAACCTTTTGTTTCAAAGCAGAAAAAGGATGTTGTTAAACAAATTAGTGATTTTGCTAAAGAATACCCTATTCTAGGTTTAGTAGATATGGAAAACCTTCCAGCAAGACAGCTGCAGAGAATGAGAGATTCACTTAAGGGCAAAGTAGTAATTTTCATGACAAAAGGAAGATTAATGAGAGTGGCCTTTACAAAATTAGGTCAAGATGTTCCTGGAGCTTCAGATCTTAAAGAAAAGATCAGAGGAATGCCGGCTTTAATATTCACAAAGGAAAATCCTTTCAAACTTTACAAAATGTTGCAAAAAAGTAAGAGTCCAGCTCCAGCAAAAGCAGGATCAATAGCACCTAAAGATGTTATAGTTCCAGCAGGAAAGACTCCTTTTGCACCTGGTCCTGTTATTGGTGAATTAGGACAGCTAGGAATTAAAACAGCAATTGAAGATGGAAAGATCGCGATTAAAGAAGATAAATTATTAGTTCCAGCAGGAGAAGCAATTAATGCTAAACAAGCAGAAATTCTAACTAGATTAGGAATTGAGCCTATGGAAGTTGGTTTAAACATAATCTCTGTTTTAGAAGCAGGAACATTATTTGATAGAAAAGTATTAGACATTGACGAAGAAGCTTATGTGAACAACTTAAAATCAATGCACAGTGAAGCATTCAACTTAGCAATTAAAGTTGGATACCTTTCAAAAGATACTATCAAAACATTATTATCAAAAGCTTATAGGGAGGGTACTGCTCTAGCAGACTCACAAGACATAATCACAGACGAAAATATCAAACGGCTTGTACAAAAAGCAAATGCACAAGCATCAAGTCTTCATAACAAGACTACTACTTAAATTTAGGAGGCAATAAAATGGAATATATCTATGCGGCTATGCTATTACATAAGGCAGGAAAGCCAGTAGACGAAGCAGGTGTTAAAAAAGTCTTAGACGCAGCAGGTGTTGCTGCAGATGATGGTAAAATTAAATCCTTAGTTGCAGCTTTAGATGGAGTTAATATTGACGAAGCAGTCAAAGAAGCTGCTGTAGCTCCAGTTGCTGCACAAGCTGCTCCAGCTCAAGGTGGGGATAATAAACCAGCTGAAAAGAAAGAAGAGAAGAAAGAAGAGAAAAAATCTACTGAAGAAGCTGCTGCAGGTTTAGGAGCACTATTCGGTTAAATTTTTTTTAACCTTTTTTTAATTTAGACGCAAATCCAAAAGTGGTTATAATGACTGAAATCAATGTTAAAGACAAACTAGCTGAAGTACAGAAAGAGATTACTAGTTTGAAAACTAAATTAGATGAACTAAATGCTCACAAAGAAGAGTGGTTCAAGAAAAAAGAGGAACTTAAGGATAAAATAGCTCAATTAATAAAAGCTGTTAAGAGTGTTAAGTCCAATAATGATACTTTTTCTGATAAAATAAAGAAATTTAAAGATGAAAGAGAGAAATATAACAAAGAAGTTAGAGGATTAATTAAAAAAATAAAAGAAATTAATGATAAAAAGAAGGACAAACTTCAAAAATTAAAAATAAAAGATCCTGATTCTGTTAAAAAACAAATAGCCCAACTAGAAACTAATCTAGAAACAGAGGCCCTATCATTCTCAAAAGAAAAGCAATTAATGAAACAAATTAAAGATCTAAAGAAAAAAATAGCTGGAGTTAAAGACCTTGATGAGTTACAAGGGGAATCTAAGGGTCTATCAGAAAAAATTGATACAACTAAGAAAAAAGCAGAGGATTTCCATAATAAAATAAAAGAAACTCTAAAAGATAACAAAGATGGTTACAAAGAATTTAATTCTATTTCAAAAGAGATCAATACAGTTAAAAAAGAACAAGAAGATGCTTTTGATAAATTCATTACATATAAACAAGAATTCTCAGAGTTGAACAAAAAACTAAGAGAAAAACAAAAAATGGTTAAGGGATTGTATGGGAAGGATAAAGACAAGAAAGATAAAGTTAGAAAGAAAAAACAGCAAATAGATGAACAAAAAATTGAAGAGAAATCAAAAGCCGTAGAAGAAAAAATAAAAAAGAAAAAAGTTTTAACTACAGAAGATCTTATAGCATTCCAAGGATCTAAAGATGATTAATAATCTGTTAATTGCTATCTTACTCAGTATGGCCCCAATTGCAGAGCTTAGGGGTGGTATCCCTTATGGAATTGGTTTTGGATATGATCCACTTCTAGTATTCGCACTTTGTACACTAGCAAACATATTGATTATACTTGTAATATTCGCATTTCTTGATTACTTACATGAATTTTTTATGAATATCAAACCTTATAGAAAGCTATTTACTAAGGTTGTAGAAAGAGGAAGAAAAAAAATAGAGAAAAGACTAGGTACTTCTTGGGAGTTTGTTGCGTTGTATTTACTTGTAGCTATCCCCTTACCTGGAACTGGTGCTTACACTGGAACTATTGTCTCTTGGTTTTTTAAATTAGATAGAAAAAAGTCTCTAGTTGCCATAACTCTTGGAGTCATAACAGCAGGAATAATTCTAACACTTGTAGCAACTGGAGTTGTTACACTTCTTACATAGAATAACTACTAAAAAAGATAAACTTAAAAGTAACCAATTTGTAGCAATAATATGAAAATTGCTTTTGTAAGTTTAAATACCTATAAACCCACTAATGCCCCATTAGGGCTAGTATATCTAAGTACAATTATTAAACAAAAATATCCTTCAGAAGAATTAAGGATTATTGATGCTAATTTTGAAGACGTTGAAGAAGAATTAAAAAATTATTCTCCAGATATTATTGGTATTACAGCAATGACTACAGATTATGGTAGAGCAATTAAATTAGCAAAAAAAATAAAAAATATCCCTATTTTAATTGGAGGAGTCCATATAACCACACTTCCAAATTCATTTAAGGATTGTTTTAAAATTGGTATTTTAGGTGAAGGAGAATATATATTGCTTGATTTAATAAAAATTTACAAAAAATATAATAAATTCCCTAAAGAAGAATTAAAAAAAATAACTGGATTATTATTCTTGGAAAATGGAGAACTTATCAATACTGGAAGAAGAGAATTAATTAAAAATCTTGATGAAATTCCTCATCCTGACAGATCTTTGATCAATAAGGGATATTTTAAAAAAGAAATATTAGAAGATGGGAGTGTAGGGATAAGGCATAATATGATAGCCTCAAGAGGGTGTCCTTTTGAATGTGTATTCTGCTCAACATCTAAATTTTGGGCAAAAAAAATTAGATATCATTCAGTAGATTATATTGTAGAAGAAGTAAGAATATTACATAAAAAATATGGAGTAAATTACATAAATGTACCAGATGACCTATTTCTAACCAATAATAAGAAGGCAAGAGAATTAGTTGGGGCATTAAAAAAAGAAGGTTTAGAAAAAATAAAATGGGGTGTACAGTTAAAAGCTGAATTAATTAATGAAGATCTATTATCCACACTAAAAGAACTAAATGTTGTAAGAATTGGTTGTGGATTTGAAAGTGGTAGTCAAAAAGTATTAAATTATCTAAAAAAAGGAACAGTAAATCTTGAAAAATCAAAAGAAGCTGTAAGATTAATGATAAAACACAAGTTCTTGGTTGGTGGAAGTTTTATGTTTGCAGTTCCAGGTGAAACAATAGAAGATATGTATAAAACACTAGATCTAATAAAAGAGTTCAAGAAAATAGGAGCTAAGGATCTTTCTACATTTGTACTAACTCCCTACCCCGGAACAGAGATATGGGAAATTGCAAAACAAAAAGGAAAAGTAAGTGATGATATGGATTGGGATTTTCTTAGACAAAATTCAGAAGACCAAGCATTAAATCCAATTTTATTAGATGATGATATTGATATGAAAGAATATCATAAATTTTACAAAAAAAGAGGAGAATTAATGAAAAGTTTTAAGATTGATATCATCAAAAGAGATTTAAAAAAACGACCATTTTGGGTATTAAAGAGAGCAATAACCAAACCCAAAACAACATTCAATATAATTTTTAAAAAAATCTTATATGGATAAACTTCTTATCTAAGACTAAGAATATACTTAAAATCTGAATAAATAGGTATTCCTTTAACTTTATACTTCTTAGTCAACCCAATCCAAATCAAAACAACTACAACAGTAGAAATAACATGCCAGAATACTAAGTGTAAAGCATCAAAGTAATTTTGGCCAAATGTAACATAGATCCAAATAAGTAAAAAGATTCTAAGAGTATTAAACACAAGAATCAATAAACAGCCATAGATCCAGATTTTAATCCTTGTTAAGAGTTTAATCCCTCTTGTTACTAAGATTAACATAGTCAACAATAAATAAGCAGTAGCAGCAGTACAGGCCGGTATTAGAGCAAATGTAACAGAGTCAAAAGTTATAAGATTCCCTTCTAAAACAACATTATAGACTAAATTTAAAATCCAGTAAGTAGAATGTAAGGTCCAAGGAGAGAAAATCCAATAAAATATCTGATAAAATACTCCTACTAAAACAGCCAAAACATATCTTATTGGTAAATCTAGATTTTTCATAAAAAAAGTAGAATATTCTTAGATTTATAGCCTTTTGCTAAGTTTTATAAATAAAAACAAAAAACTCTCAATTATGAGTAGAAGATGGATAGTTCCGGTTGTAACTGTTGCTGCTATGGCTGCACTACTTTTGTATCCTTCTAGAAAGGACACTGAGAATCCAAGAACAGATGAACCACCTCAAGAAGAAGTAACAAAAATGCCTTCAGTTATAGGGGAACCAATAATCATACCTGCAAGAGGTTCAACTGGAAGAGCTAATGTTTTTGTTCAGACCCATGCAAATTTAGAGGGACATACTCCCTTATCTATTGCCTGTCAAGGATCAATCTATAGGGAATTAGAGGAAAGATACAAAGCAGGAGCTCTTGATGGAATTTTTGACGAAGGTCCATCTTCTGAATACATTATGCATGAAGATTTTATTGAATCTGGATTAACAGAAGAAAAAATAAGATCATATAGAGAAGCACATAGAGATGATCTAGAATTAAGAACTACAATTTTTAATACTGACGGTAGTGGTGCACAACAATTCGCATTTGATAATATCTCAGATGGAATTCATTATCAAGGATGGGAACCCTACACCCCAGAAGAACTAATTATCCAAGGACAAAAATTACAAAGATCTGGAGATTTAGCAAATGAAGTTATAGTTCTAACAGATAAACTACATAGGGGAGAGATTTCAGCTGATGATCCTTATTTCAATCAAGTTTCAAATGAAATGGCTCAATTAATTTGTGGATTTGTTGAACAAGGTAGAACAAGAACTAGAGCAGGAATTGAATTTTCTTTTGGAGAAGCAGAAAGAAGAGGACTTGATGATTTTGCAATGGTTATTGGAAGTTTACATGAAAGACATCTTACAGAAGGACAAACCACAATGTATGATATTTTTGATGAGATGGCTACTAGACCAGAAATACATCTCTATACTTGCCCTAGAGACCAAACAGATGATCCAATGGTCGCGTTAGCTAAAACTTTCTGTCCTGATTACCTAACTGGACAATCCCAACTATTAATGCAATAATTTTTAAATAAATAATCTCTTTTTCTAATACTATGAATCAAATACAAGAAGTCTATAATATTTTACTAAAACACTATGGGAAACAAGGTTGGTGGCCCATTCAAGGTAAATATTCCGGTAAATCACCAAAAAATGATAATGAAGTATTTGAAATCTGTCTAGGTGCAATTCTGACACAAAACACTTCCTGGAAAAATGTAGAAAAAGCATTAAACAATTTTGAAAAAATATCTAAAAAAGAAATTAACAACCTTTCTGATGAAAAACTTAAAGAAAAAATAAGACCCTCTGGTTATTATAATCAAAAAACAAGAAAAATAAGAGAATTCCTAAAAGCAAATGAGTTCACAAGAGAAAAATTACTTGAAGTATGGGGTTTAGGGCCAGAAACAGTAGACTCAATACTTCTCTATGCTTACAATAAGTCCTATTTTGTGATTGATGCTTATACAAAAAGAGTATTTGAGAGATTGGGCTTTGAATTTAAAGAGTATGAAGATCTTCAAGAACTATTCCACAAGAGTATATCCTCTGAAACTTACAAAGAATATCATGCTTTAATTGTAGAACATTGCAAACAACACTGTACAAAAAAACCTTCTTGTAATTCATGTCCACTAGCAAACCTATGTACTCACCCACAAAAATACTTTTAAACTACCTCAACAAGAGAGTTCTAAAATGCAAGTTACAATCACACTGGACACTGATAAAGAGACTGTTGAAGATCTAAAAAGATTACAACAGGCTATAGACGAATTAATAGGTAAAAAGTTAGGAGCTGTTTCTCAACATTCAGAGCCAAAACCTGAACCATTACAAACACATAATCCTGAACCTGAACCAAAGGTAGAATCAGCTGGGTTTCCAACTCAACCAGATGAAACACAGGTTAATGCTACATCTCCTCATCAACTGGGAGAACAAGTTGCACAACAATCACAAGAGATTGCACAACAACAACAACAACAACAACAACAACAACAACAACAACAACCAAGTGGCTGGCCAACTCAGGAACAACCTGCTCCACAACAACCAAAGCCAGAACCTGTAAAACCACAAGAAGACAAACCTAAAAATGAGGATTATGAAGATTTAAGTGGAATGCTTAGTGATATCTTCTCAAAAACAAAGACTTAGGTTAATTCTTTTAATCTTCTTTCTTT
>JABHZQ010000006.1 GCA_018656555.1 archaeon | reverse complement strand
GTTTATAAGAATTATGAATTAAAAAATAAAAAAATTATTGTTCTAGTTTTTTCATATTTGCAACTAGTTGATCGAAAAGTGGTTTGACTGTATTAAATCTTTTAACTACTTCATTTAGATCATGTTGAATTACAGAATCAATGTCTGTATCAGAATAACTTTTGCCAAAAGATTTTCCTTTATCTTTTAGGACAAAATTTGCATGACCTAAGTCTTCTGCCATTTCGCTAAATTCTCTTCCTAGTTCATGAATAATTACTAATTCTTTATCAATTTTATCACGTTTTGTTTTTATTATGTTTAAAGCTGCTCTTGGATCACTATCTATTAATTTTTCAGCCTTAAGAATTTCTTCTCCTAATCCCCACATTTTGGTAACCTCCTTAATTAGGTTTATTTGGGAATAGAGAGTTAATAAGTTTTTCTTTTTTCTAGTAGTTAGTTAAGAATTGTGAATGGCAGGCATGCCAAGGATTGACACAGAATAGAACATTAGTTTGACCTCAAAACCTCCTCAGCTTCGCTACCCTCCAAGCGCCAGTAACAGTGCTTAGGGCTGCTGCATTCCTGCCCTGACCCGGTTCACAAAGGTACCAACCCTGGTGGACAAAGCCTCAACGTTAGTAATGAGACTAATATTCCACAAAGTACCTCTCCGAGGCGTCAGTCTCTCGTATAGCCGATTTAGAGTAACAGGTGACGGCTAACCACCCACCTAGCCTGCCATGTTTTAAAAGAAAATGAGTGTTTTTAAAGGTTTCTAACGCTTTTTTTTGTGTAATTTTAGAGAATAATAGAGTGAGATGAAACTTAATATTATTACAAAGACTTTTAGAATTACAAAAACAAGACTTTTGATTTGAATTGAATATACTAAAAGAACAATTGAACCCATAATATAAAACATTGCAAATTTGGTATCAAGCTTTCCTTTTTTCTTTTTGATTAGATCTACTGTTTCTGCTATCCAAGCAACAAGAATTAAAGCCAAACCAATAAGTCCAACAACTGTTATAGAGTCCATTAAATTAGTCTAGGTGTTAATGGTTAATAAAGTTAACTGCCCCAACTGTAATCTTGAATATTTTTTCCTGTTCTGAATGGTGAGTAAGGTCCAGCTAGAATTATTTGTGCAGTAAGAATCATTTCTTTTACTTCAAAGCCTACTCTTTTTAGTTCACCTTCTTCTCTGTATAATGTATGGTTGTCAAGTAATTGGGCTGTTCTTACTATATCTTCAGATAGGAATGGAAATGGTTTTACATCAAATGGAATTTGATTACCTTGTGCTGCATAATGTTCTATTAATGCAAAATATGCTGCAATTGATTGTACTGTATGTTTGTGTTGTCTTGGATCTTCACCTGTATCTGCTTGTCTTGTATCTCTGTGTAAGTTATCTCCAGAATTATGAGTTGTTGCAAAGTTTCTTGCAATTGTTCTTGCATGTTCGTTATCATAAACTGGGATTCCTATTGCTTTGAATTCATATCGTGCTAGTTTTTCTCTTCTTGATGGAACTCTTACTACTGCTTCTGCTCCATAATTTGCTACTGATTTACCCCTATCTTTTACAGTTAGTTCTATTGGTTCTACCCATTGAATTCCCATTTTTGAATATACAGCTAATCTCATTGCTTCAAAAATATCCCAGAAGTATACTCTTCTTACTAAGTTACTTGGACCTTCATGGGGTTCATAAGTATAACCTTGTAACATTTCCCTGAGTTGAGCATGATCTGTTTCTCCTCTTAGAAGATTCATGAGATTAAATTCTGGTGCAACTGGTCCAGGTTCTGAAGGGGAGTTTAGTTGTAATGAAGCCCCATATTTTCTTTTGGTATCCTTTGTTTTTGATCCAATAATCATATCTCTTTCTATTACTAAGACTTGTGATTCTATATCCAGAGAGTCAAGAGCTGTAAGAATTCCTCTTTCTACTGGAACTAATTCTTTATCTCTTTTTATTTCAGCTACTGTTCTTTGTTCAAAAAACTTTTTCCTATGTCGTGTTTTTGGCATAAAAGCTAAAATCAACTTAGGATTTATAAGTTTTAAGGATAGAAAGTTGAAAATTATAGACTAATTTTAAAATCTTCAGTATTTTGTGATATTAGAACAGAACCAATTCCTTGACCTATGAAGAATCCCATATGAGAAGTGTATTGTGTTAGCATATCAAAGAAGGATTCTTTTTCTTCATATTCTTTTATTGCTCCATCTTCAATTCCAGCCATTTCTTCAGCTAGATCAATTGCATACTCTCTGTCTCCTAGTTCATCTACAAGTCCAAGATCTTTTGCTTCATAACCAAGATAGAATAAACCATTTGCAAGTTCATCTATTTCTTCTATACTCATATCTCTTCCTGTTGCAACTTCTTGAACAAAATAATCATGAACTCCTTGGAGTCTTTCCATTAGAAGTGCTTCTTCATCTTCAGTCATTTCTCTATAAGGAGTTCCAATGTCTTTGTACTCTCCTGTGTTAAGTCTTCTATATGTAACATTGTAATCTTGTAATAATCCTGCAAATTCTAGATGTGAACCCAAAACTGAGATACTTCCAACGAAGCTTAGATCATCAGCAACTATTGTATCTGTTTGTGATGCTATCCAGTATGCTCCTGATGCCCCATATTCTGAGATTGATGCAACTATTGGTTTTTCAACTTCTTTTATTGCATCTGCTACTATTTTTGATCCAAGAACAGTTCCCCCACCTGAATTTATTTCTAATACAATTGCTTTTATTTGAGAATCTTCATTTGCATCTTTTATTTTAGCTGCTATTTCAGATCCAGATGTTGAACTTGATAGAAAATTGCTTCCACCTTCAAGAGTGATCATTCCTTTTATTGGGATTACAGCTACTTTCTCTCCTAATGAAATATCTCCATCTGATTCAAAGAATAGGTTAGCTATTGCAAAACTAATTATCCATAACATTAGTAGGAATACAATTACTTGGAAAAATCTATTCAAAATTTCATCACCTCTTCTGTTACTTGAGTTTTACTTAGTTTTTCAAAATATCTTTGATTTTTTTTACTTTTAATTATGAAGATACAATCTAGTAGTAAAATAATTGTTGATAACTTTGTTAGGTTTCTTACTAGTGCTTGTGTGTAAGTAACTGGTTTTTTGGTTAGGTTCCTTACTGTAAGTTTTAAGAGTATTTTTCCCACACTTTGGTTGAATTTCCATTCCATGAAAGACCAGTATAGAAGTGTGAGTATAGCAGTTACTACTGTTATTGTTAAAAATTGGATTGAGAATGTTGCTTGTAATGCTGTAATGAAATCTGCAAAGGTGTTAATATCTGTATTTTGAGATAATAAACTTGAGAAAGGACTCATTATAATGAATGAGATTATGAATGTGTCAATGATATATGCCACACCTCTTTTCCAAAACCTTGCAGGTTTTTGTTTCATAGGCCTATACCTAGTACGAAGATATATAAATCTTTCTTTATTTTTTTATTTTATGGAGAAATTTTATAGAAAATTGATAGAAGAGATTTTAGCTAGAGGTTTGACTAGTGTGGAGGAGGTTTTGAAATTAAGAAGAGAGATTTGTAGGGAGTTAAAACCTAATGTTTTTCCATCAATTATTCAGATTTTATTGCATGCTAAGGAAGAAGAAGTAGGGAGATTAAAGTTTTTAATTACAAAACCAACAAGAACTCTATCTGGAGTTACTCCAGTTGCTATAATGACAAGTCCTTGTGCTTGTCCTCATGGTAAATGTATTATGTGTCCTGGTGGTGTCGATTCTCACTTTGGTGATGTTCCTCAAAGTTATACTGGTAAAGAGCCTGCAACTATGAGAGGGATTAGAAATAATTATGATCCTTATTTGCAAGTGTTTAATAGATTAGAACAGTATAATTTATTGAATCAGTCTTCTGATAAGGTTGAGTTGATTATTATGGGGGGAACTTTTCCTGCAAGAGAAAAGGAGTATCAAGAAGAGTTTGTTATGTATGCTTTTAAGGCAATGAATGATTTTTCTGAAATGTTTTTTGATGAGAATGGCTTGAAGTTTGATAAATTCAAAAAGTTCTTTGAGTTGCCTGGTGAAGTTAGTGATGAGAGGATGAAGCGGATTCATGAAAAAATCTTGAAGTTAAAAGGGGAGAGTAATTTGATTAAGGAACATGAAAGAAATGAAACTACAAAGGTAAGATGTGTTGCTCTTTGTATTGAAACTAGACCTGATTTTGGGAAGCTGGAAGAGGGTAACTATATGTTGAAACTTGGATGTACACGAGTTGAGTTGGGTGTGCAAAGTGTTGATGATAATGTTTTGAAGAAAATTGAAAGGGGGCATACTGTGGAGGATACTACTGAAGCTATTAGAGTGTTAAGAGATTTAGGATTTAAGATTTCAATTCATTATATGCCTGGGTTACCAGGAGTTAAGGATGAGTTAGAAGATATGAAAACTTTGTTTTCTGATGAAAGATTTAAACCTGATATGATAAAATTGTATCCTTGTATTATTACTAAGGGAACAAAGTTGTATGAAATGTGGGAGAGAGGAGAGTTTGAACCTATTACAACTGGTCAAGCTGCTGAGTTGATTGTTCATTTTAAGAAGTATGTCCCAGAGTACTGTAGGATACAAAGAATACAAAGAGATATTTCAGGTAAAGTTATCGAGGCTGGTGTGGATATGACAAATTTAAGACAGCATATTCATGATGGTTGGAATGTTAAATGTAGATGTATCCGATGTAGAGAGGTTGGAAGAGCTAAGAAGTTTGGAGAGGTTAAGATAAAAGTTATTGAATATGGTGCTTCAAAAGGAAAAGAGTTTTTTATCTCTGCTGAAGATGAGCATGATAATCTTTATGGTTTTTGTAGGTTGAGGTTTCCTTCTGAAGAGTTGAGAGAGGAATTAAAGAATTGTGGAATTGTAAGAGAGTTGCATGTTTATTCTACTGCTATTAATGTTGGTGAGAAGAGTGATAATTCATTTCAACATAAAGGGTTAGGTAAAAAGTTGATGGCAAAAGCTGAGGAACTTTGTAAGGGGAAGAGGATTGTTGTTATTTCTGGAATTGGTGTTAGGGGTTATTATGAGAAATTAGGTTATGTTAAAGAAGGTGTTTATATGGTTAAGAGCTTATCCTTGTAATTCAAAACCATATACTTGTAAGTTTTGATTTTGTTCATTTGATAGAACTGCACAAACTACATCTTTGTGAATGGCAACAGGATTACTATTTTCTATTAAATATCCAAATGGATTTCTTACTTTTAGTTCTCTTTCATCTAATAAGGATTCAAATCTAGCAACCCCATCTAAAGATTTTGCAGGAATTACTAAGCAAGCAGTTCTTTCTTCAGCAGATACATCTGGTTCACTTACAATTCCATAATGACTTACATGTAGATTGTGATGTGGGGGAATTGCATTATTTGGTTTTCTTGGTTCAGCATGGGGAAATCTATCTGTTATTCTTCTATGTATACAGCTATAATCAAAAAGATGATCTAAAAGCTCTGATCCAAGCCAATAGGCTTCTGCAACTTCTGGTTCTTTTGGATCAAATCCATTTGCTTCTGCAATTACTTGATACCATAAGTGAATAATGGGCATTTGTTCTACTAATGCCCAAGCTTCTTCCATTGCACTTTCTAAACCTAGTCCTGCACTATGAAGAAGTGTAGCTTTTTTGTCATAAGGATTTTTTCTTGTTGCATAAATAAATCTAAATCCTAGTCCTTTGTCGTCATCCATATTTTTGTTTTTTATGTTTGTATTTATAAAGTTTATTCAGAAACATTTATATTCCCTGTAATATATAATTAGGATGATGAAAAGAAGGTTGATAGATATTTATCTTTTTTTAATTTCTGCTCCAGGACTTTTAATGACTAAGAAAGGGAATGCTCTATGGCATTTGAAATATGTCTGTCCTAAGTGTCCTAGATGGAGAAGGAGCATTAGATTTGTGCATGGGAAAAAGTGTTTTTGGAATTATAATTGGAAAAGGGAAAAATTTGAAATTCCCAGAACTTGGTTAGGTAACCTTAGTAATTTGGTTAAAGTTATTCTATTGAAAAGACCTGATTTTACTAAATTTAAAAAGAAGTATCCAAAACATTTATATTAATTCTAATTACTATTAATTGTAATGAAGAAGATTTTAGATAGAATTAAACCTACTCCCAAAGAGGAAAGGGAACTAAAGAAGGTTTTTTCTGAAATTAAATCCAAGATTAAGATAAAAGATACTAAGATTATTATGGGGGGAAGTACTGCCAAAGGAACTTATTTGAAAAATAATCATGATATTGATATTTATGTTAGATTTGGTGAAAAAAAGTATGCTGGTTTGAATATTTCAGCTATGTTAAAGAAAAAATTGAAGTTTGAGGGTTTGAGAGTTTTACATGGCTCTAGAGATTACTTTCAATTTGAGTATAAGGGTTTTGATATTGAAGTTGTGCCTTTGATTGAGATCAAGAATGCAAAAGATGCACATAATATTACTGATATTTCTCCTTTACATGTTAAGTGGGTAAAGAAGCATAAGAATTTGACAGATGAAATAAGATTGGTTAAGGCTTTTTGTAAGTCTAATGGATTGTATGGTGCTGAATCTTATATTAGAGGATTTTCAGGATATTCTTTAGAGATTTTAACTATATATTATGGTGGGTTTGAAAAAATGTTGAAAGAGGTTACTAAATGGAAGCCTAAAGTTATAATTGATATTGAGAGGTATTACCCAAAAGGTAATGTGTTAGAAGAGTTGAATAGATCTAAGAAAACTTCTCCTTTAATTTTAATTGATCCAGTACAAGCAACTAGGAATGTTACTGCTGTTGTAGGTATGGATAAGTTTCTGTTGTTTAAAGATCTTGCAAGAAAATATTTGAGAGCTAAGAAGAGAGATAGATTTTTTGTTAAAAATGAACTTAATTTAGAAAAACTAAAGAAAAAACATAAAGATCTATTTGTTTTTGAAGCTGTACCTTTTGAAGGGAAGAGAGATGTGGTTGGAGCTAAGTTATTGAAATGTTATGATTATTTATTTAATAAATTGAAATCTAATGAGTTTAAGGTGATTAATTCGGGTTGGGATTGGGAAGGTGAGAATGCTGTTTTTTGGTATGCTTTGAAAGAGGTTAAGTTGACTCCTAAGGTGAAACATTATGGTCCTAGAAAAGAACACAAAGATAGGTTGGTTCATTTTAAGGAGAAATGGGGAAGGGTGAGGTACGAAGAGGGAGTTAGTTTTGTTATGAAGGAGAGAGATTTTATGCATGTTGAAGAATTGTTTATTGCTATGTTAGATGACGAGTATGTTGGTTCTAAAGTTGTTGAATTGAATAGGGTGTAGTTATTTATTAGTAGTTACATAATAGAAAGATTTATAAAGAATTAATCTCTTAGATTTATTAGAAAAATGTTAAATAAAGATCAAAGTATAATTTTTAGAAAAGATAACCATGTTGAAATGGTAGTTGATATTAATAATTTAGAAGCACTTTGTGGGTTAGGTTTTGCATTTCCAATTAGAAATGCTGCGCTTTTGACAGAGGGTTCTCGTTTAGTATATCCTTTGCTTACTGGGCAGCCTGTGACAACTTCAAATATTGCTGAAGTTAGAAGAGATGGAAGCACTACACATTATAGAACAGTAAGTGGTTCTGAGTACTCTGTTGAACTTGAAGGAATAGATGTTGATGCTACTTTTGAAAGAGGTTTGGTTCTTGGTATGGAATCAAGAGCAGATGGTGGAATGGAACTGCCTGTATATCCTACTCTATAGTTTTTTATTTCCAAAAACTTTATAAATAACCTATTTCTAATACTTGATATAAATGAGACTTATTCTCAAACAATCTGAGGTGTTATAATATGGATGCTAAAAAAGGTACTACTACATTAGGAATAGTATGTAAGGATGGAATTGTACTGGCAGCTGATAGAAGAGTTAGTGCTGGTTACTTAATCGCAAATAGAAAAGTAAAGAAAGTTTTGCCTGTTGGAGACTATATGGGCTTGACTACAGCGGGTTTGGTTAGTGATATTCAATTGTTTACTAAGATAATTAAAGCTCAAATCATGCTTTTAAAGCTGAGAAAGGGTAAAGAACCACAAGTTAAAGAAGCTGCTAATTTGTTAGCTAATTTGGCTTACTCTAATATTAGGAGACCAAGTATGATCCCTGGAATTGTTGGATTTTTGTTTGCTGGATGGGATGTTAAGAATAACTACCAATTGTATGAAATTGCATTTGATGGTAGTGTATTAGAGATTGATGATTATGCTTCTGATGGAAGTGGAAGTGTTATTGCACTTGGAGTGATGGAAACCTTGTTTAAGTCAGGAATGACTACAGAGGAAGGAAAAGATTTAGCTGTTAAAGCAATTGGAACAGCAATTGATAGAGATTTAGCAACAGGTGATGGAATTGATGTTTTAATGATCAATGAGAAGGGAGCAAAGTACATATTTAACAAAGCAATAAAGAAAACTTTGAAATAAATTTTTCTTTTTTTAAAAAAATGGCAGATATTTTAGCAGAAATTATGAGGAAACTGTCTAAAGAGGCGGAAATTTCTCTTTGTAACTTTGAGGGTGCAAATATTATAGTGTACACTAAATCAAAAGACTTCTTTATGGATAATAAGGGAAAAATTAGAGAGTTAGTTAATGAATATAAGAAAAGAATTGAATTGAGACCAGATCCTTCTATGATGTTGGATATGGAAAAGGCTAAGAAAATTATAAAAGATACTATTCCTGAAGATGCTAAATTGGGAGATGTGTTATTTGATCCTCAAAGAAGTATTGTTATTCTAGAAGCAGAAAAACCTGGAGTTGCTATTGGTAAGTCTGGTGAGTTGTTGAAAATAATTAAGGAAAAAACCTTATGGGTTCCGGTTGTTAGAAGGACTCCTGGAATTAGATCTAGATTAATTGAGAATATTAGAGGGGTGCTTTATGAAAATAATGATTTTAGAAAGAAATTCTTGAATGATGTTGGAAAGAGAATATATGATGGTTGGATAAGAGGGAAGAAAAATGAATGGGTTAGATTAACTTTTTTGGGTGGTGGAAGACAGGTGGGAAGGAGTTGTTTATATTTACAGACACCAGAGTCTAGGATTTTATTAGATTGTGGAATTAATGTTGCTGCTCCAGAAGAGCATGCATATCCTCTTTTTGATTGTCCAGAATTTAGAATTAATGAGATAGATGCGGTTATTGTATCTCACTCTCACTTAGATCACTGTGCTATGATTCCTTTGTTGATAAAGTATGGATATAAAGGACCTATTTATTGTACTGCACCGGTGAGAGATATTATGGCTTTACTTGCTTTGGATTATATTTCAGTTGGTTATCAAGAGATTAAAAATCCACCATTTTCAGCTGCTGATGTTAAGCAAATGGTAAAACAGACTATTTGTTTAGATTATGAAGAGGTTTCAGATATTACTCCAGATATTAGAATTACTTTGTATAATGCAGGGCATACTCTTGGAAGTTCTATGGTTCATTTACATATTGGAAATGGATTGCATAATTTACTTTATACTGGAGATATGAATTATGAGAAAGCAAATTTATTACCTGCAGCTGTAACAAAGTTCCCAAGATTAGAAACTCTTATTGTAGAGAGTACTTATGGTGCTAAAGATGATATTTTGCCTTCAAGAAAAGAATGTGAAGAACAACTGTTTGGAATTGTTAATGAGACTGCTAAAAGGGGTGGAAAGGTTTTGATGCCAGTTTTAGGTGTGGGTAGGAGTCAAGAGATTATGATTATTTTAGAAAAAGCAATGAAGGAAGGAAAGATCCCCAAAATACCAATTTATTTACAAGGAATGGTTTGGGATGTTAATGCAATTCATACAGCTTATCCTGATTTTTTCAGTGCTCAAGTTAAGAGATCTATTTTCCATAAAGATGAGAATCCATTTTTGTCAGATACATTTACACAAGTTGCAAGTAGAAAGGAGATGACTCAAGTTATTGATTCTGGAGATCCATGTATTATTATGGCAACATCTGGTATGATGGTAGGTGGAGCTTCTGTTGAGTATTTTAAGAACTTGGCAGAGAATCCAAAACATTCATTGGTTTTAACTTCTTATCAGGGTGAAGGATCTTTAGGTAGAAGATTACAAAATGGTGAGAAAGAGATTGGTTATGCAGCAGGACATGGTAAGTCTAATGTTGTAAGAGTTAAATGTGATATTCATACCATTAATGGATTTACTGGACATTCAACAAGACCCCAGTTAATGAGTTTCTTCCATAAATTAGATCCAAAACCTAAAAGAATTATTGTTAATCATGGGGAGAACTCCAAGTGTTTAGACCTGGCTAGTTCAGCTCATAAAGCTTTGAGAATTGAGACTAATGCACCTAGAAATTTAGATGCATTAAGACTGAAATAGTGTTACCTTTTTCTAGTAATTACAAAATCGAAAGGCTTATAAATGAGTTGTACTTACTGTAGAGTAGTCTATAATTTAGGCAATCCCTCCCTGTGTTTATTGGGCAGTTCACTGCCCTTTAAACCACTTTATATTTAAGATGGAAGCGAAAGAATTAGTAAGGGAGTATCATCGAGTTGTTCGTTCTTATGCAGAATACCCCAGACTTAGAAGAAGTTTGAATGAGTTGACTGATTTTTTTGTAGGTTCTTTAGATTTTTTTAGAGAAGATCCTAGAAGAATTGATTGTGTTTTGAGACAGGATTATAGAAGTATGGCGAATTGGGATTTAGGAATTTTGCAATTAGTTTTTGAAGAGAGGTTGGTTTATGGAAATAATGGTTTTAAGAGTTTAGAAATGTTTTTGGATTTATTAGAATTCAAATAGGCTTCTTTGTTTTGTTACAAAATCTAATAGTTTACTTTTTTTGTAGAATTGTTCTATGTTAATGTTAAATTTTTCTTTTATTAATTTTTTAGTATGTTTGAGTAATTCTTCTGTTGAAGAAAACTCTAGTTTATTGTTTAGTGCTATTCTTGTTGCTTCTCTTACAACCCAGACTCCTAAATGGGTATGATATTCATCTGTTATGAATCTTAATACTAAAATTGATGCTTGTCTATGTAGTTCAGATAGTTTATCTGTGATTGCAAGTCTACAAGAATAGTAACCACCTACACAGTTTTGTGCATAACCTTTTCTTCCATCATAGAATTCATGATCTGTTGTTGTTTGTAATTGTGCTTTTGGATTCATTAATGTGTTAGGAAGATAGGTTTCAAATAGTTCATATGACCATTTTTTTGGGAATAGTAAAATAAAGTAATAATTTCCATGTAATGAACCAGTAAATAATGTGGGATTTGCTTCTGGGTATTGTTTTAGATGTTTTATTCTTTCTTTACCTAGTGTGTCATCAACTGCTGTTATTGACCATCTTGTTGGAACAAGTTTTCTATCTTTTTTTACTCCTAGAGTTCCTACTGATAGAATTCTTGAGAGGAAGTTCTCGTCGAAACCTTTGTTGTAAAGAATGTTTAATCCTTGTGAAGATTTTAGATCTGTATCTGAGTAGATATAATCTACTTTTTGATGTATTTTAGGATTTTCTGTTAGTTTAGCTTGCTTTAATTGAGCTGAAGCTCCTAGTGGTGATTCTATTTGTGAAGATTTTAGAGAATAGTGGGGCTTTTTGAATAAGGAGAATTCTGTGTCTACTGGTTTTTCTGTTAGTGCAATTAATTGTGTTGTTTCTAGAGTATTATTGAATTTTACTTCTGATTGGAATCTTGAATTTATTAGTGCAGACCTAAAATCTACTATTTGTTCTATTGGCAATTTGTTTTTACCCCAAGTTCTAGGATCATCATATATTTCTGCATTTAATGTGTGTTCAGGAGTTGTAACAATACCTACATTTATTTTTGGATAGTTGAATCTTCCTACAAAAACGGTTGGAGGAGTACCTAAGAATTCTTGTTTTTCTAATTTTTGTGATTTGAAGAGTTTTGTATTTGAGTAGATGGGGCAATTATCTTTTCCACAGACTAATGGTTGTTGGTAGTGTTTGCCATGGCATTGGGTGCAGTCCATGTTTTTGCTTTGTTCTTGTTAATTTTAAAGATATCTTAAGTGTTGTAGGTATTTCAGAAATTATTTAAAGAGGAGGTTGTTTTGTTTTTTTATGGATGCAATTTGTATTGATCAACATTTAGGAGTTCATTTAAGAGAGTTGGATATGCCTAAGCCTAATCCTGATCAGGTTTTGGTTTCTATGAGGGATGCAGGTGTTTGTGGTACTGATCATGAGATTATTGAAAGAGGTTATGGTTCTCCTCCAGAGGGTGATGATTATGCTATTTTGGGTCATGAGTCTTTAGGGCAGATTGTAGATATAGGAGAGGATGTTTCTATTTTTAAAGAAGGAGATTATGTTGTAAGAACTGTTAGAAGACCTTGTTCATCTTGTGTTCCTTGTGATCAAGGTTCAAATGATTTGTGTGATACTGGAGATTTTACTGAAGTAGGGATAAAAGGAATACATGGGGTGATGGTTGACTATTTTGTTGAACATCCAGATTATTTAGTTAGAGTTCCTGAAGAGCATAGAGATGTTGCTGTTTTATTAGAACCTTTGAGTGTTGTTGAGAAGGCTTTTAGAGTTGCATATGAGAAGCAAGGGAGAGTGCCTGGGTGGTACATGGGGGAGGCTTTGGTTGTAGGGGCAGGACCTATTGGTTTATTGCAAGCAATGATATTAAGAGCGAACGATGTTAATACCTCTGTTGTTGCAAGGAGTCCTAGAGGTAATTTGAAGTCTGAGATTGTTGGAGATATTGGTGCTACCTATTATAGCACAGAGGAAGGTGTTCCTGCTGGAGATTATGATTTTATTTTTGATGCTTCAGGTAGTTCTAAAATAGCATTTAGTATGATGGATAATCTTGCTCCTAATGGAGTATTATGTTGGAATAGTATTACTGCCGGTAAAACTAAAAGTTTAGTAGCAAGTGATAGAATTAATCTAGATTGGGTTTTGAATAATAATACTTTATTTGGTGCTGTGAATGCAAATATAAGAGATTATGAGACTGGAGTTAGGAGATTTGATACTTTTGAAAATAAATGGCCTGGTTTATTGGGTGGGTTGATTACAAGAAGAATACCTATTGAAGAATTTGAAAAAGCTTTTGAGAGAGATAGGCAAGGCATTAAGACTGTTATTGAATTTTAGATTTTGTGTATTTATGAAATGTATTGCTTTCTATGTTTTAGAACTTTTTTTGTGTAGTCGGCTTTTTCAGGGAATAACTTCCTTACTCCTCCTCTTGGATTTTCACAATCTCCTTTGTATCTAGGGATTATGTGGATATGTAAATGGTGGATTGTTCTACCTGCTGCTTCTCCATCGTTTATTCCAATGTTATAAGCGTCAGGGTTATATTTCTTCTTGATTATTTCTTTCATTTGTTTTATTGTTTGATAGATGTCTTTTAATTCTTCTTCTGTTAAATCAAAAAAAGATGAGAAGTGTCTTTTTGGAAATATTAGTGCATGACATTTAGAAACTGGATTTTCATCCCATCTTCCAAAAGAATGATCATTTACAATTGTGTTTTCTTCTTTTTGTACATCACAGAATAGACATTTTTCCATATTTAGAAAAAAGTTTAGTTATTTATAATAATTTCCAATAAGAACCTTTAAAAAGGGTGGATTTTTTGTAATATCATGGAGATGTGGGCTTTGCAACCTGAATCCAAGGAGTAATATAAAATGGGAATGTATCAATCAATAAGAGAGCTTTGGAAAAAGCCAAAGGCTAATTTAGGCCCGCTATATAAAGAAAGACTTATTCAATGGAGAAGAGAACCAGCTGTTATTTCTTTAGAAAGACCAACAAGATTAGATAGAGCTAGATCTTTAGGTTATAGAGCTAAGAAAGGAATCACTGTCATGAGGGTTAGGCTTAGGAGAGGTGGAAGACATAGAGAACAGAGAAAAGCAGGTAGAAGATCTAAGACTCAGAGAAGGAGAAAGATTGTTGGTAAATCATATCAGTGGATTGCTGAGGAAAGATGTCAGAGAAAGCATAGTAATATGGAAGTATTAAATTCATATATGGTTGCTAAGGATGGAATCTACTATTGGTTTGAAGTTATTATGGTAGATCCTGAGAGACCTGAGATCAAGAGTGATAAAAAATTGAACTTCTTGTGCAAAGAAAGTAAGAGAGTATTCAGAGGTAAAACTGCTGCTGCTAAGAAAAGTAGAGGTTTAACTAAGAAAGGACTTGGTGCAGAGAAGTTAAGACCTAGTAGAAGGGCACAAAAAGGCAGATCTAAATAGATCTATTTTTTTCTTATTTTTAACCACTTCTTAGTTACTAAAACCAAAAAGTTTATATATGATGAGTTGGGGATTTTTAAGTGAGGTATACTTAAAATGGCAATAGATTTAGGAGAATTATTTGAACATGATCCAGTTACAGTAGCTAGAGAGCTATTAGGAAGAGATTTGGTTAGGGTTTTTGGTAGTAGAAGAGATGTTAGAGGTAAAATTACTGAAGTAAAAGCTTGGGGAGAGCATCCAACAAGAGAATTACAATTTACTGAATATCCTTCTGGTGTTATTTCTGTAAGTCAGTATGGTAAGAATTTCATGATTGATATTGGTGTTAATGGTGGGGCTGGTTGTGTTACTTTGGTTAATGCATTTTTTCCTGATTT
>JABHZQ010000005.1 GCA_018656555.1 archaeon | reverse complement strand
TTTTGTTTGCCACCAATTGAATATTTTATTTGAGATTTTATTTTTTTCAATTTCTTTATTGTGGAATTCTTCTAGTTCTTTTATATTGTAAAATAATAGATTAACATGTCGATTTTCTATTGTTCCCACTTCAATTCCGGGGATTGCAATGACTTCTTTTTGTTTGCTTGCTTTTATTGCTCCAGAAATAGTATTATGGTCTGTGATAGCAATACCTATGTTTAGTTTTTTTGCTTTTTTTAGAGTAGATTCTATTGAATTTGATCCATCTGAGTGGTTTGTATGTATATGTAAGTCTATAAACGGCATTTTCCCTGATATTATTCATATTTATTTTTTTATAAGATTTTCGGGGTTATTTTAGTAGAAAATAATATAAATAGGTCTTCTATTTTTTTCATTATGCTAGAGAAAAAAAGCCTTGCAGTTATAATTCCTAACTGGAATGGGAAAAAATACTTGGTTGAGTGTTTACCTTCTTTGCAGAAACAGCATTTTAAAGATTTTAAGACTATAATCTTAGATAATGGGAGTTCAGATGGATCTGTGGATTGGATTACTAAGACTCATCCAGAGGTTCATTTAATTGATAATAAGAAGAACTTAGGGTTTTCTGGTGCTATTAATAAGGGATTGAGGTTGGCTATGGATCAAGGGTATAAATATTTTGTTTTATTGAATCAAGATACAGTTGTTCAAGAGAATTTTCTTGATGCTGGAATAAAGATGCTTGATAGTGATGCTGATGTTTGTTGCCCTAAGATCTTGTATTATTCTAATAAGACCATTTGGTATGCAGGTTCTCCTATTTTTAGAGGATATGGTGATTTTATGAAGAATCATATTATAAAATTATTAATTGAGGAATCTCATGGTGAAGAAGATGGTCCTCAGTTTGATAAGCAGAAAGAAGTAGGGTTTGCTTCTGGTTGTTCTTTGTTTATTAGGAGAGATGTTTTGGAGAAGGTGGGGTTATTAGATGAAAGGTTCTTTTTTAATTGGGAAGCAAAGGATTTTTGTAGGAGAGTTAGAAATGCTGGATATAGATTGATGTATTTTCCTGATACAGTTGTTTTGCATAATGTCCCTTATCTTAAAGATACAGGTAATGTGTTTAAGAAGTACTTTTTCTCTAAAACTGGATACTGGCAGATAACTGGATTTTTGAAGTATATGAAAAAACATTTTGGATTGGCTAGGACAATTCTTTATGTTTTGAAAGTTCCATTTGATGTTCCTTTTATCCTTTGGTGGTATTATAAAAAGAAGAAGTCTTAGAAAATTATATAAGTTTGATATTACTCTATTATATTATGAAAAAGAGTATGAAGTTTTTTTGGGTTGTTTTTGTTACAGTTATTTTGGTTAGATTAGTTATGTTTTTTGTTCCTGCAAACAATATGGCTTATGCTGATTATTACCATCATGCTTATTTTGGGATTTTATTCTTGTTTGTGCTAATTTTATATAATTATCAATTTCACCATAAGTTGTTTTATCTTTTTGCTGTTGCAATTGGATTGGTTGTGGATGAAGTTATTTATCTATTGCCAATATTAATTGATGATATATCTAAGGCAGGATATTATTCTTGGTATTCTTGGATTTTGACTGGTTTAGGATTAGGTATTGTTTATGTTTTAAGAGATTTACTTGTTAAAGAAGTAGAGATTACCCAAACTGTTGATAAGAAAAGAAAAAAGAAGAGAAAGAAGAGAAAGATTTCTAAAAAGCATTAAATTTATAAAAGATAATTTAAAATGTAGATAGAATGAGAGTATTATTAATTAATCCATCACAAGGAAATGTTTATGGGGTACCAATTCCACAGGCTTATCCTCCTTTAGGACTTCTATATATTGGTGCTGTTTTAGAGGAAAATAAACATGAAGTTAGATTGATTGATATGGATAATGAATCTACTGATAAGGATGAGTTTAAGAAAATGTTTATGGATTTTAATCCTGATTTGGTGGGAATAACAGGTACTACTTCTACTATTAATAATGCCTTAAAAGTTGCTAAGAATATTAAAGGAATGTCTAAAGTTCCTATTGTTTTAGGGGGGATACATGCAACAATTGCTCCTAAGAAAACTTTAGAATCTGAGTATGTTGATATTGTAGCTGTGGGAGAGGCAGAGGATACAATTAGGGAGTTAGTTGAGAATTTAGATGATCTTGAAAAAGTAAAGGGAATTTGGTTTAAGAAAGAGGATAAGATAATAGCTAATGAACCAAGAGGTTTGATTCATGATTTAGATACGATCCCATTTCCAGCAAGACATTTGTTAAAGAATCCAGAGGCATATGCTCCTCCAGATGCTTTACATAAGCCAGTTGCTTCTATTATGACTACAAGGGGTTGTTTTGGACAATGTACTTATTGTTGTACTAAGCAGATTTTTGGTTTGAAGATAAGAGCAAGAAGTGTTGAGAATATTTTAGAAGAGATTGATAGATGTATTAAGGAATATGGTGTTAAAGAAATTCATTTTATGGACGATAATTTTGTATTTAATAAGAAGAGAGTTTTAGAGTTTTGTGAGGAGCTTAAGAAAAGAAAATATGATATTTATTTTGAATTTGCAAATGGTTTAAGGGCAGATAATGTTGATAGAGATATATTGCAAGCTTTGAAAGATATTGGTGTAGTTAATTTAGGATTTGGTGTTGAGTCCGGTAATCAGCAAATTTTGGATAATATTAAGAAAGGGATAAAAAAGGAGAGAGTTGTTAAGGCTTTTAAGTTAGCTAAGGAGTTTGGATTTCAGACTTGGGGTTTCTTTATGTTTGGTTTACCTGGTGAGACTAAGAAGACTATGCAGGATACTATTGACTTTGCAATTGAGTTAGATCCTGACTTTGCTAAGTTTTTAATTTTAAAACCCTATCCAGGAAGTGAAGTTTTTAATCAGTTAAATGAAAAGAATTTAATTTTTAATTATAATTATTCTAATTATGGAGTATATACTGGTCCAGTTCATAGATTGCCTGATGTAAGTGCAGATACAATACAGAAATATCAGCAAAAGGCTAATAGGGCTTTTTATTTGAGACCAGGAAAGGTTTTACAACATATTAAAAGAATTAAGACTTGGGATCAGTTTAAGAGTAACTTTACAGCTGCTACCTTCTTATTTAGGAAGCTGTTTAAGTAGATCTTCTTTGTTTTTTATTTCAAATTCATATGTTTTAGAATTGATGGTGTGGGCATATAATTTATCATAGTAGTCTAGTAGAAGAGTCTTTATTACCTCTTTTACTTTACCTTCTTTTAATAATAATTTGATATCAAATGTTTTTTGTTTTCCAAGATACTTTTCAATTATATCTAATTTTTCTTCTATTAGCTTTTGATTTAACTTTAGATTGTATTCTTTGTCTATTCTATCCACTCTTTCTTCTATGGGGCTTATTACTTTGATCTTTGTAGTTTCTTGCATTTGTTTCCAGAGAGCTAAGGGGATTTGTACTTTACCAATTTTTCTTGATTCTCCTTCAGTAAGAATTAAAGGTTTATTTTGAAGTTCCTCTAGTCTATTGAGAAGCAATGATTCGAACATTTTTTGACTTTTGGGTTTTAGGTTTATGTCTCCAAATACTGAACCTCTATGTTGTGCACAACCTTCTAGGTCTAATGCATTATCTAGTTGTTCTAGTATTTCTGTTTTTCCAGAACCAGTGAGTCCATATAGAATGTAAAACTTAGATTTTATTTTGTAATTTTCTAATTTTTCCCTTACAAATCTCCTATAATCTTTGTAGCCCCTTTCTAAGATTTCTACATTGAAGTTCATGGATTTTAATAGGGAGGCTATTGAATTTGATCTCATTCCTCCTCTAAAGCAGTATATTAATATAGGTTGTTTTAGTTTTCTATATTTCTTTACCATCTCTGGAAGACTTTTTGAGATAAATTCTAATCCTTTATCTACTGCCTTTTGTTGGCTTTCTTTTTTGTAGATAGTTCCAACAATAGCTCTTTCTTCATTGGATAATAAGGGAATGTTAATAGCACCAGGAATATGGTCTTCTTCATATTCTAGTGGAGAACGAACATCAACAAATGTGAATTCTTTTTGGTAGCAGTCTTCTATTTTCATCTTATTGCTTCATAATCTTTTCCTGAAAAGAATAGAGTTTCTTTTACCCAATAATAGGCTATTTTTAGATAACCTTTTTTTCTGTATCTTCTCATGTTATTGTAAACAAAAGAGTCAAGGATTTTATATTTCCCTATTTTCTTACCTGATCTTAAGAATTTACCATCTTCATGGATTACCATTGATTCATCAAAACCTCCAACTTTATCATAAATTTCTTTTGTACAGAAAACTAAACCTGTACTGAAACCTATCCAGTGAGTGTTTGATTTTAAGAACATCATTATTTTATGAATTAAGTTTTTTGAGTCTGCTTTTACTTTTGTTGTTCCAATGTTTGCATTTGTTTTTATTATAGATGGAATGGTTTTATTGTCTAATTGGATGTCAGCATCTAAAAATACTAATTTGTCATGTTTTGCCATTTTAACACCCACATTTCTTGCATAGGAGACTCCTTTTTTTGGTAGTTCTACCACTTCAGCGTATTTTCTTGCAATTTCTGCTGTTTTGTCAGTACAAGCATTACATATGACAATCTTTTGTACATTTTCTGGAATAGATTTTAGAGTAGTCTCTATAACTGATTCTTCGTTATATGCAGGTATTATAACTGATACTGCCATAATTCAATAAAGTTTTTATACTCTCTTTTAAATCTATCGTATATGGACAGAAAGTTTGGTTTTTTAAGGAAAAAACTGGAATTAAGGAAATATCAAGATAGAGAGAAAAAGTTTATTCTTGTTATGATAGATGCTCTTGGTTATGATACTTTAATGGATCTTAAGGGAAGTAAATATCTACCTTTTTTATCCAAATTGATGACAAGATATAATGTAACTTCATATAATGTAGGGATACCAACTACAACTCCTTATGTGCAGGCTGGTTTGTTTTATAATTATAATAAAATTATTCCAGGTTTTAGGTTTAGGGATAAGAAAAAGAAATGGGATATGAGTACTGCAGATCCAGAGGTTGCTTATTATTTAGAGAGTTTGTTAAAAGAAAAAAATAAAGGTATTCTTGAAGGGGGTTCTTCTTTAGGAAACATGTTTACTGGTGGTGCAGAGAGAAATTTGTTTACTTTTCCTGGAATGCATGCAAATTCTAGAATTACTAATGTAAGAGATGTGTTACAAGTGTTGGTTTTTAATCCTTTTTCAATACCCCGAGTTTTGTATTATATGGTAAAGGATTTCTTTGTTGAGTTTTATGAAAATATTGATGATCAGCTTAAGAAGAAAAAGGGAGATTTTGTTAATTGGTTTTTCTTTTATCCTTTTTTTCCTTTTTTTAGATTTGCAATAAATGGTTTTGTTAGAGAGGTCTTAACAGAAGCTGCTATTTTAGAGATGAAGAGAAAGTCTCCTAAGATTTGTGTTAATTTTCATGGGTTTGATTGGATTTCACATTATCGGGGAGCAAATAAGAAATCTTCTTTTTTAGCTTTGAAAGAAATTGATAAGAAATTAGAATGGTTGTATAAAAGTGCTAAGAAAGAAGGATATGATTTTTATGTTTTTTCAGATCATGGGATTGTTCCTGGAGTTCCTTTTGATAAATTGTATAATCAGAGTTTGTTGGAATTTGTCACAAGGGTTAAAGAGAAAAAAAGAGAGGTTAGAGATAAGAACTGGGATTATATTTCTTATAAATTAAGTTATTTACATGAGAATTTTTCATTACCTTTGAGAGTGGTTAATACTTTTTTGAAAGGAATCTTTAAGGTTAAGAAGAAGAGTAAAAAGGTTGAACAAATTTCTGTGGGTAAGGCTTCTTGTATTGCTCATATTTATTTTAATGATAAAGAGCATAGATTGGATTTAAGTGAGATTGAAAATTTACATCCTGGTGTTGTTGATAAATTAGTTAATCATGATGGGATTGGTTTAGTAATTGGTATGGAAAAAGGTGAGATGAAGGTTTTGAGTAAGGAGAAGGATGTTTTAAGGAAATATGGTGATGCTAAATGGTTGGAAAATAGTCTTAAATCATTTGTTAAGATGAAATATTTTGGTGATTTGTTTATTTTGGGAGCTATAAAAGATGGAAAGATAGTTACTTTTGAAGATTTTCATATGGCTACTCATGATGGTTTTGGTTTGAATCAAGAAAAAGGTTTTTTCTTATCTGAAGAGAAGTATAATTTTTCAGATTCAGAGGATTCTAGAGTATTATATTCTGTGTTTAATAAGACTTATAAATAGTTAATTTTTTCTTTTAGTTAGGAGAGAGATAATGGCAATATATTTAGTTAAAAATTTAGTAGATGAGAGAAGAAGAGAAGAATGGTTTCAACGTAGAATTTCCTTTAATGAGGATGAGAGAGATCTGGTTGGAAGGTATTTAGAAGGAATAGGATTTATACCTGAAGGGAATGGCACTCATTTTAGAAAAGGAGCAGAGTATGTGGGTGTTGGTTCTGATACACAGATCCATATTGGTGAAGGTACAAGTCAAGCTATTTTGGAAGAAGTAATTATTCTTTCTGGTGCTGATTATTATCTGACTGATGAAGATCATGGAAGTGAATATCATCCAGTAGAGGATTAGGTTTATATAGTTATTAAAGTTCCTTATGTTTATGATAAAAATCAATGAAGATATCCCATTAATGGGCTGTATTGCTTTTGGAATTATAGATAGAGGTACAAATCTATTACAGGTTAGAGCTACTTCTATGTGTAATCTTAATTGTGTATTTTGCTCTACAGATTCTGGACCTTTTTCACAATATCAT
>JABHZQ010000004.1 GCA_018656555.1 archaeon | reverse complement strand
TTATATGATATAGAACAAAATCAAATAGTAAAAGAAGAATTTAAAGATTTTGTTGATAGATTTAGATAGCTATTTTTTTATTTCAATTTTAAAGAAAGGGGGGCGTTTTATATTTTAGAGATTTAGAAATTAGACATAACAGTTATTATACGAAAATCTTTGATTTTGGTATATATAAGGTTTAAATCTAAAGAATTCAAAATACCTAAATTTATTTCTGATTCTATTGGAAGATTTTTATGTTTTACAAGTTAGGGCTTATAAATTCCTTAAGAAGAGTAAGAAGTATGGATTTAGTTTATTTAATGAAGAAAGAGCTCTTTAGAAGAGGCTACAGCCCTAGAACTCTTGACGCTTATACTAACTCTGTTTCAAACTTTTTAAAAAAATGTAAAAAAGATCCTAAAAAAGTTACAAAGAAAGATGTTAGAGATTATTTGTACTATTTAGCAGAAAAGGGAATGGCAAGGAGTACTTTAAATCTAAATCTTCAAGCTTTAAAGTTTGCTTTGATTAATATTTTAGGGAAAAGATTTATTTTAAGTCTACCCGGATCTAAAAAAGCTACAAGATTACCCATTGTTCTTTCTAAAAAAGAAGTATCAAGAATCTTTGAAGCTATTAAAAATAAAAAACATAGATTGATGATTAAGTTGCTGTACTCTGCTGGATTAAGGGTTTCTGAATTGGTAAAGTTAAAAGTTGAACATATTGATTTGGATAATATGTATGGGTGGGTGAGAAGAGGAAAAGGGAATAAAGATAGGATGTTTATTATTGCTGAGAGTATTAAAGATGATTTAAATGAAATAATTGAGAAAAGTTATTTATTCAAAGGAAGAAGAGGACATATTTCTGTGAGAACAATTCAACAGATTGTAAAGAAAGCCACTTTGAAAGCAAGAATAAGGAAAAAAGTTAATTGTCATACTTTTAGACACTCTTTTGCTACCCATTTGATTGAAGATGGTTATCCAATAACAACTGTGCAAGTTTTATTAGGGCACAAGTCGGTTGAAACTACAATGATTTATGTGCATATTGCTAGACCTTCTATGTTGGATGTTAAGAGTCCTTTAGATTGAAGAGAGCTAGTATTGCTGCTATGAATATAAACAACATTGAGAAAAATTCATGGCTGTCAAATCCTAAACCACTATCTGTTTGTAATAGTAAGTCATGTAGATCAAAAAAATAACCATGTATTCTGAAATGATCTAAGAATAGTAATGCTGAAAGTGAGATTAAGATTATAATGGCTATATCAATTTTTTTCATTTTAATTAAGTATTGGATTAAATATAAAAATATTTCTAGAGGTAGAGTTTAGTAATATTTATAAGAAAAAGCAGTATTTTAAAAGTATGAAAGATGATTATCCTGTTGGAATTAAAGTTAGAGTTGATCCTGGAACCAGATTATATGCTGGAGGTCAGGTAATTCTTTATGGACATTCTGGTCCTCCTCAAGAAGTACATCCTTCTCTTAGGGGAGAGTTAGAGCGGTTGTTAAATAGTGAAATAATGGCTGTTCCTGTGTGGAGAAGAGAGAGTGCTCCTAAAGGAAAGAAAATATAAAGACTAACTAAATTTCTTTTTCTATGAATATAGAATTAAGAGGACATCATCTTAGACCATTGCAATATTATTTACACACTGGTGAGGTTTTTACTGATGAATATAGTCCAGAGTTTAGAGATAAAGTTTTAGAACTTTATGCTAGAATGCAATCTGGAACAGATATGAATATAACTCTTACTACAACTTTAGATTATTTTTGTGATGGATGTACGCGAAAAACAGAAAAATGTGAGTGGTTTGAACGTGATGATGATTTTTTTGCATGGTTTTTTGATTTGGAATTAGGTGAAACACATTCGGCAAAGAAGATTATAGATCAATTAAGAGAAAAAGACTTATATTGAGCCTTAAAATAGTGAATATATGGATATTAGGTGCTTTCTGAAGTGAGTGAGAAGTAGAATTATAGAAAGGTATAAATACTATAATTTTAACCAAAATAGTGGTCAAAGCTTAGACTTTATGTCTGAGACTGAACAAGGGAGTAACAAACCTTAGGACTGAACCCAAAAGCATTTATGTGAACAGGTGAGGAAGTATGGAAAGTGTTTGAAACCTTGTGAGACCTATTCTTATTGGTAAAGGTTAAAATAAAATGGTGTTAGATTTTAAAAGTTCTTTAGATTAAAATCAAGATATTCTGGATGATTTATAACTCTTTTAGGGTTTAAACTTCTTAATTTACAATATAGAGTATTTTCTGTTGGATCAATTAATGTGTGATAGAATCCATTTATTGTTAGTATTCTTTTTCCTGGATGGGCTGACCTAATTTCGTGAAACCTTCTTGCCATGATTTCTTCACGTTTGAAATCTTTCATCTCTTTAGAAAATACTTCTTGATTTCTTCTTATCCATTCTTTTTCCATTTCGGGATCTGCTTGAATTAGGCTTAATGCCCAATAAACTTGATCAACAATAATAGAGTTTTCTTCTAATAATTTTTGAGGATTAACCAATCCAGATTTTATTGCTCTTAAAACTTGATCTAATTGGCCTTGAGCTGGCAGGGTTATTTGATTATCTTCAAAAAAATAGAAAGGAATACCATTTCTTTCACAATATTCTTTAGATACTTCTTGTTCATAACCTTCAGCATCTTGTAATTGCATAAAAGCTGAAGCTGCACTTCTAGATATGTCTGAAGAACGAAGTTTTTCCCTTACATGTTCAGTATATCTTTGACCATTTATTAGTGTTATTTCAGAACCTTCAGCTAGGACTACTTCGGGTTGAATTCTTTCTAGAGTATGTTTTATTCTTTCTGGACCATGAGGGTCTAGATGATTAATTCCAAGCATTATTGGTTCTAACATAATTATTTATGAGAATGAGGGTTTATAAATCTTTCTGTTTTGTAGCCCTTAGGAAGTAGTAACATATAGAAACAATTTAAATTCATTTTTGGTTGGAAGCTTTTTCAGAGGGATCTATTTACTCTTGCTATAAAAGCATCAACATATTCACTAAATCTTTCTGGTTCGGTTTGAACACCTTTTCTCATATGTTTAGCCATTTCTCTTAATGAGAGGGAAGAGTCTTGACCCTCTCCCGCTTAAAGTACTTCAATTAAATATGTTAGTCCTTCTACCATTTTCCATAAATAAATCTATCTGCTGCGCTGGTTGCAATATAATTACCAACTAGAGCTCCAACAGCACTTGCTGCAACTATTTCATTGCTAGCTTCTACTGCTTTAGCTGTGGCAAATCCAAATACAACAGAACTAGCGGGAAGCCAATATTCTTTCCTTCCTTCTTTTACTCTTTCAGTAGGTGTAAAACTTTGAAAAACTCTAGTTCCTAAACCCAATAAAGCTCCACCTGCAAAAGCTATAGCTGGTTGGGCTAATTGATAATTTGCAACAAGTTCTTGTAAATCTACCATAATTGTGTTTTTTAAGAATTAGTTTATAAAACTTACTCTTTAGTAAATTCTTCAAGAGGAATAGCTATCTTAGATTCATCTTTTAATAGTCCTCTATTCTTAAGATACTCTTTTGCTAGAACGAAGAATAATAATCCCAATGATTTTTTACCTTTGTTATTACAAGGGATAATTAAATCAACATAGTTTGCTTCGTTGTTAGTATCACAACAAGCTACTATTGGAATACCAATTTTAAAAGCATCTCTTACTGCATTCTTGTCAGGCCAAGGATCTGCTACTAGAATTATTTTAGTTTCTTTGAAATCCTCTAATTGAGAATTTGTCATTAGTCCAGGTCTATACCTTCCTGCAATAACATTAATATCAGTAAGCTTTGAAAATAATTTAACTGCATTCCAACCATTCTCTCTTCTACAAACAACTAGAATGTCTTTTGGTTCAAACTGAGATAGGAATCTAGCTGCTAGACCAATTCTTTCATCAATCTTTTTAACATTAAGAACAGCCAAACCATCTGACCTTACTTTATAGATAAATGGCTCCATGTACTTAGTTCTAAACTTTGTACCAATGTGGAGACCTACCTTTAGGTAATTGTCCAATGGTGTTAGGAATTCATCTTCAGTCATAGAGAGTAGAGAAAAATTAAGGGTTTATAAAGGTTTCTGCCTAATTGCCCTTACCAAGGATTGGTACTATCATTGTAAAGGTCGGTCCAGCCACTATTGGGCTTTGAAATTTGTATTTATGAGCAAATCTATCTCTATTTTCATCAATATAATGTTTGAATCCAGCTAGATTAAAATCTTCTTGGTTTAATCTGAAATAGTTGATAAGTTCTTTCATTAGAACTCCCATGTAAGTATCTCCATCATCAGTTGCTTGAATTATACCTGCTGTTTCTTCCCTTACTCTAACTTCATATGCTGGTTTTTCTGATCTTGTTGCTGCTATTACTAATGTGTTTAGAGGGATATCTCCTTCTAAGAAATAACCAGCTTCACAAGTGTCTAGGATAACTGCTTTTTTTCCTTTTATTCTTTCTATTCTTTCATAAAGTTCTTCAGGTGTTAGTCTACTATCATTTAGACTTAAACCTCTCATTCCATGACCAGAATAAGTAAATATTGTGTGAGGTATTACAAGTCTTCTATCTCTGTGTGTTTCTTCTGCAATTCGTTCTAGAGCACTTAAAGTATTTGCTTTTGTTGCTTGTTCATCAAAAAGTCTGGTTATGTTTCCTCTGAATCCACTTTGTACTAGGGCTTCTGTTAAATAATTAAGATCAGTTTCTATTCCTCTAAGTCTCATTGATCTTCCAAAAAATCTTATATCATCTCCTGGATGTCCGACTAATAAGGCATGTGAGTTTGTTGGTGAGTCTTCTATTTGTACTCTGTATGCTAGATCTGGATGAAATTGAACTGACATTCCAGCTACTAGTGGTACTTTTGCTTTTGATCTTAATTTTTGTTTGTTTACATAGGTTCCATTTGTGCTTCCTAAGTCTATTACATAGAATTGATCTCCTTCTCTTATGATTGCACAATGGTTTCCTGAAACTTTTCTGTTTCCAATTGTATCTGGAAAGTTTAGAGCTAATTCGAGATCTAGATCTAGTTCTAAAGTTGAATCAGATATTTCTGCAGATCTACCTATTAGAGTATTGTTACCTATTTCTAGGTTTGATTCTGGTGCTCTTAATTTTAGTATTTTTCCCATTATCTTCCCATTATAAGATTAGTTAATGTCTTAGTAGCATAAAATGGAATTATTGCGGAACCGAAATCAGCAAAACCTTCAATAATAGGACAAGGTACAATAAGTGTGTCGTGTGAAACTCCAATTGTTGGACCTCCAATTGCTGCTGCTCCACCAGTTACTAGAGGTAATACTAGGGCTGGGTCTCTGTTTTGTTCTGTACTACCATTACTTCTTTGGTATATTCCTACTGCTTTGTCTATTCCACCTTGAATAAATCCAAGGGTGGCTCCACCAGTTGCAAAAGCTAATTGCCTATAGCCTGGTTCTACCATCATTTGCCATAAATATTCGATTTCCATATTTTTTGAGTTTAAAGTTAGTGTTTATATGTGTTTTTATTCACATTGTTTTCCAAATAATTTGTGGAAATTATGGGCTCTCCACATTTCCCAATCTGAATTTTCACTAACTATATCTAATAAGTGTAGTTCGTATAAATCTCTGTAACTTAAAGATTCTAAACCTTCTCTTGAAGGATCTTTTTCTGTTAATTCGGAGATCATTCTTTCTCTTGTTTTTTTTGCAATTCTTAGAGTTTCTAAAGGAGTGTTGGGTAATGCTTCCATTGCTTCTCTTTTTATTTTATCTTTACTGTAATCTTTTCTATTAAATGCACCGGCAATTTCATTTACTTCAATCATTTCACAAGGAGATACTTTTCCATCTCCATTTAGATCTGCATATTTTTCGTATTCTGTTTTTAGCGCGGCATAGTAGATTGCTCCAGTTAATATTGCTGCACCAAGGGTTATTCCTAATGATAGATTAATGAATCTTGTTCTTCTTTGTTTTTTTAATTTTTTTACTTGATCTTCTAATCCAGAACCGGTTGAGATGATAACAACTGAATCACTTTTTGTTATTCCTTGTTCTTTTCTGAATCTTCTATTGTGATAGACAAAACCAGCTGCTCCACTTGGTTCACATTCTGTTGTTTTGATTGCTTTTTTGTAAGCTTTTTCTAGATCTCTTTCTTCTACTTCTATTACTTCATGTCTTGGAAAGTGTGATTTTACTTCTTCAGCTTTTGCAGTAAATGGTGAGGGTAGTTTGTCTGCAATGGAATCTAGATCAAGTTCTCCTTCTTCAAAGTCATTATGAAATGGATTTTTTCCTTTTGGTGTGATTCCAATTACTTTTGTTTTTAAGTTTCTCTCTTCTATTCTTTTTACAATTGATAACCATAACTTTCCTGAGCCTATAGGACAGATTACATAGTCTGGATTGTCTTGTAGAATTCCATCTGCATGTGCAGTGTATGCAGTTGGTGTGAAATCAGTGTAATCATCTAGAGTGGTTTTTATGCCCCGTGCTTCTACTGCTTCTAATCTTTCTTTTTTTGTTCTTAGGATTCTTCCATTCATAGGCACTTCGTGATCATTTTGTGGTTCATGATTTACTAGATTGTATACTTCAATGCCTTGTCTTCTTCCTTCTTCTTGTAAAGCTGTTATGTAATTACCAGAACTGATTACACAGATGGCTTCAAGGCCCCTATTTTGAGCATTCTGCATGATTTCAGCTACTCCAATCTCTTTATGAGTAGCACCTGAGATGTCTCTAAAATTGTATATTTTTGGCTTCATTTGCTTCTAGAATTAGCCATTATTTGGATTTATAAGGTTTTCTATTATGTTACCACCTTGGGGAAGTTAACAGGAAGGTATTTAAATGAGCTCTTTTCTAGAAAATATTGATAAAATGGATGCTACAACTACCAGAACACCACCAAAGCATTTTACTTATGAATAAGATGGGAGATTATTATTTAGAGGATCCAAGTAGGTTGGAAGGACAACCAAAAAGAGTTGTTGCCGACTATGTTGAGAGTAATGGAATTCTTATACCAAGAAGATTTGATTCTTTGGCAGAAGCTAGAAGATCTAGAAGGGGAGTTTTTTTGAGAAGTGAACATGAACAAGATTATGCTGGAGTTTCAGGATTAGGAGATAGTTTTTCTTTATCCTATTTTAGTTATCGTGATGGATCACCTTATAGAGGAGTAAGATCTATTGATGAAGCTGTAGAGATTTATTTTAGAATTGAAGATCAACATATAAAAGAGGATGATGGAGATACTTGGGGTAAATATGTCGAATTTTGTGAATTACAAGGAATTCCCTTAGATGAATTCAAAGCTCAATTTTCATTTTCTTTATGGGAACATTTGGGTGGATATAATAGGGCAGTTGTAGCTGATTCTTCTGTTCCAAATAGATGGCATATATTTACTGATGATAAAAGAAATCATACTATTCTTAATTATTCAATTTATGATGAGAAACTAGGTTTAAGGGATTTATCTCCAAGGATGTGGAAGTTAACTACTGAATTGGATGAAGGTGTAACTTCTTTGATTAGAGAATATGAAAAAGTAAGACATTTAGGAAGATTTGATGCAAACCATTGTCCAATTATTGAATTTCAAACTATTGGACAGAAGAATTATTTTTTGCAATATTTTAGAACAAGAGATTTTAAACCAGCTAATTTTGTTTTAGATAGAGAACCTGAAGAAGGAGAAGTTGAAATCTCTTTTGTCAGGGGAGCTACTGAGACAAGTGAAGGTGAGGTTTTTCATACCTTGTGGAGCGGTGCTGGGAAAAAAGATCTAACTAATGTTCCAGATTCTCTTCTTCATATGTTTGGAAGAAGTTATCTGGGTAAGTTAACATTACATAAGACTAAACTGCAAGCTTTAGATAATATGGGTGGTTTATGGGGATTGTTACAAGGTGTTGCTAATGGACATGATGGTAGAATGTTAGTCTTTAGTCCAGAATTGTTTATTGGTCTTGTAGGAGATGAATATGCTAAAATTACTCCTGATGATTTTAGCTATCTATTAAAAAGAGATCAATACTTAGATCTTCATGTTGTGTCAGATGGAAGAAGGGCTTTTGTGAAAAGATTATAGTTATTTCTTTGCTAACTTTTTTATCTTAGGTAAGTGTTTTAATGCTGCTTTTTCTCCTCTTTTTACTAATGCTTTTATTTTATCAAAGTCAAATAGTTGAATTCCATCCATATTTGGATTGATTACTACATCTGGTTTGTGTAACTCCAAACTTTGTTTGGTTAACTGACTTAATGTAATGTGATAAGAATGTCCAGCAACTACAAATATTTCTGGAGGTGGTCCTTGGATTAAGGTTTTTAGTTTTTTTGGATTAAAGAAAAATAATGCTGTTTTTGATATTCTTTTGGAATCTTTTAATTGGTCTCTTAATGATAACATGCTTTTGTCTAATAAGTAATCTATGAACTTGTGTTTTTCAGGATGGGGCATTCTTTTGAATCTTGGTGGAGTTAAATTTAGTGTTGACGCTACAGCTATTACTTTATCTACCTTATCTTTGATACACTTTACTGGAACTGGATCAATAACTCCTCCATCTACTAGAATCATATTGTGTAAGTGTAATGGAGAAAATATTCCAGGGATTGCAATACTTGCTCTTACTGCTTTTGCAACATCTCCTTTATTAAACAATATTTCTTGGCCAGTTTTAATATCAACCGCTGTTGCAATGAACTTAATGTATAAATCTTTGAATTGTTTTCCTTTTAGTAAATGACTCATCTCTTTTTCCATTGATTTTCCAGAGATTAATCCATGTTCAAGTTCTGTAAAGTCAAATAATTTTTCCCATTTTTCTTCTAATGCTAGATTTTCTATTTCTTTTGCTTTGTAACCTGAGGCATATAAGGCACCAATAACAGAACCAATACTTGTTCCGGAGATATAGTCAATAGGTATTTTGTTTCGTTCTAAAACCTTTAAGACACCTATGTAGGCAATTCCTTTTGCGGCTCCACCACCAAGTGCTAATCCAATTTTAGGTTGTTTCATTTTCTATTTTTTCTATTGCTTTTAATTTTACTTTTCTTTCTTTACCATAAATACCCATTTTTATATAAGGAATCTCCCATGCCACTGCTAGATGTGCAATTAATGGATCTAGAGTTTCACCAGATCTGTGAGACATTACAGTTATTATTCCATGTCTATGTGCATAATCTACTATTCTTTTTGTTTTTGTTAGAGAACCAATTTGATTTGGCTTCACTATGATTGTATTTACTGCATCAACTTTTATGGCTTGTTTTAATCTATCTATATTTGTAGTAATTAGATCATCTCCACATACTTTTGTGGATTTTGTTATTTTTGAGAAACCTTCAAAGTCATTTTCATCTAATGGATCTTCAACATACTTTAATTTATACCTGTAAATTAAGTCATTTATTAATTCAATTTGATCTTCTCGGGGTAGTCTGTTTGTTTTTATTGTCTTTGAGAAGTTTTTGTAAGTGTAAACTTTTCCATTGAATAACCGGGCTGCTGCTAGATCTATTCCTAAGTAGAGTTTGTTATCTAGGGTATTTTCTGGGTTGGAAATAAAGTCTGTTAGGTACTCAAATGTTTCTAAGTCAGACATAGGCGTTATGTATGCACCTTCATCAGTTATCTTCCTTGTATTTAGTGCCTTGCCTAATTTTTTGTAAACATAATCATTTAATAGGGCTTTTTCAGAGAAATTTCCACCTTTAGGAATTAATAAAAATTCTTGAACATCAGATGCTTTTGCTTTTGTGTGTGCTCCACCACCAATGCAATTACCTAGTGGGGTTGGAAACTTTCTTGGTTTAGGATTAAGGAAATTACATACTTTGTTATCAGACATTGCTTTTAGTATTGCACCTTGCAGTGCTACAACTGGATTAGCACCTAACTCTTCTATCCAAGAGTCAAAGAAATCTAAATCATGGAACTCTTCGAAGTTTAAACCCTTTAGTTCTCTAGAATTATTAATATATTTTACAGCTACTGGTGCATTTCTTTTGAATGCTGGCACTTCAAACTTACCAGTTGATGCTCCAGATGGTGCTGAACAGTGATATTTTTTGTTAACTGTAACTTGGATTGTATTTTTATTTCTAGAATTCTGAATTACAGTGGCTTTCACCTCTTTTATTTTCATAGTATAATTAGAAGTTTAATTATTTATATACTTTTTTGAATAGTTTACTTACTTCATATATAGCTAAACCTACTAATGTTGGAATGATTATTAATAGCCAATCTTTTATGGATAGAGGTACTGTGTAAAAATATTGGCTTAGTGGAGTATATATTGTTACTAAAAGCATTATTGCTGAGATTATAACAGCACCCATTAAGTAATAATTCCTTTTTAGTTTGTATAATGGAACTGTACTTGATCTTGTTGCAAATACTACAAAGAATATTTCTAGACAGATTATAGCTGCAAAGACCATTGTTCTTGCGTGTTCTATTGTAGAGGTATTAATGTAATATAAGAATAGAGCACCCAGTACTAAGATAGAATATATTGAAATAAAAGCTAGGAATCCAGTCATGTTGTGGAATATCCCTTCATTTGGTTGTCTTGGTTTTTTCTTCATGATACCTGGTTCTGGAGGATCAAGACCGAGAGCTAATGCGGGTAAAGCATCTGTTGCTAGATTAATCCATAAGATTTGAACAGGAATCATAGGTAGAGGTAAACCTGCTAATAAGGAGATAAAAACTATTGCAACCTCATCGATATTTGAACCTAATAAGAATTTAATAAATTTCTTAATATTTTGATAAATAATTCTACCTTCTCTAACTGCAGAGACTATTGAAGCAAAATGATCATTAAGTAAAATAATATCAGATACATCTCTAGCTATATCTGTTCCTTTGATATTCATAGATATACCTACATCTGATTTTTTTAATGCTGGAGCATCATTTACGCCATCTCCAGTCATTGCAACAACTTCACCGTTTTCTTGTAAAGATTTTAGAATTCTTACTTTATGTATGGAGGATACTCTTGCAAAGACACAGACATCTTTTACTCTTTTTCTTAGTTGTTCATCAGTTAATTTATCTAATTCTTCACCGATCATGACATCACATTTTAAACCAATTCTTTTAGCAATTGCCTTAGCAGTTACAGCATGATCACCTGTAATCATTACGGGTCTTATTCCTGCTTGTTTACATAGGGCTATAGCCTGTTTTACCTCTTTTCTAGGGGGATCTATCATTCCTACTAGTCCACAGAAGGTTAGATTATCTTTTTCTCCATATGCAAGTGCTAGGACTCTAAGTGCTTTTGATGCAAATTCTTGATTTTTCTCTAAAATTAGTTTTTTATCAGATTCTCTTAGTTTTCTTGTATTATGTGAAAGAACTCTTTTGTCAAAGTCAACTTCAATATTTTTACATTGTTTAAGTATGGTTTCTACTGCACCCTTAACATAATACTTGCCATTTCTATCTACAATAGCCATGTATTTGGTTTCAGAAGAGAATGGAATTTCTTTTATTCTTTTTACTTCAGGAGTGGGATGTTTAGCTGCAAGGACTTTTAGTGCTCTTTCTGTTGGATCTCCAGTATCTATTGAAGCATTGTTACATGTGTTTGCAACTGTTAGAAGGGATTTTAGTTCTAGAGGTTCAATTATTTTATTGTTGAGTAAGAATGCACCTTCAGTGTCATATCCTTTTCCAGTAATTTTGTAATGATTTAAATTACCAAAAACATCGGTTATGGTCATTTCATTTCTTGTTAGTGTTCCAGTTTTATCAGAACAGATTACAGTTACAGAACCAAGAGTTTCAACGGATTTTAATTTTCTAATTAAGGCTTTTCTTTTAAGCATTCTTCTTATTCCTAATGCTAAGGTAATAGTTACAACAGCTGGAAGTCCTTCTGGTATTGCAGCTACTGCAAGACTTATTGCTGTTAAGAATAGATCAAAGAAGGCCATACCCCTAATTAGACCTACTGGAATTACTAATGCAGTTACAATAACAACTCCAATAGTTAACCATTTTCCAAGTTCTTTTAGTTTTTTTTGTAAAGGAGTAGGTTCTGTTTCTATTTCATCAAGAGATCTTGCAATTTTACCAATTTCTGTTTTTTCTCCAGTTTCAGTTATAATTGCTTTACATCTACCTTCAACTATTGTGGTTCCAGAGAAAACCATATTTGTTTGGTCTCCTAGTGCAATTGTCCTGTTGATTGGTTTGACTGTTTTGTCTACTGCTGCTGATTCGCCAGTTAGTGGAGCTTCTTCTACCATTAAGTTGATAACTTCTAGTAATCTTGCATCTGCAGGAACTCTATCTCCTGTTTCTAGAACTATAACATCTCCAGGAACAAGATCTGATGTGTTTAGATTAATTAATTTATTATTTCTTAATACATTGGCCTTGAAAGACCTTAATTTATCAAGCATCTCTATTGCTTTTTCTGCTTTATATTCTTGTATAAAACCTAGAATGGCATTTAGAACAAGGATTATTCCTATTACAATAGCGTCAACATAGTGCTGAATTAATACAGAGATTACAGTTGCTGCAATTAGAACAACTACAAGAGGATTTATGAATTGATTTAGAAATATTTTAGCTGCAGAGATATGTTTCTTTCTCTCTATCTTATTTTTTCCATATTTTCTTAATCTTTTTTTTGCTTCTTTTCCAGATAAACCTTCTTTAGAAGAACCAAGATTTCTTATTACCTCTTTTCCTGATAGCTTGTAATGCATATTAAATTAGTGAATAAATTAATATTTAAATCTTTACCTAGAATAAGGAGTAAGAACAATTTCACCATCAACCATTTCTACAAAGGTTCCAGTAGTACCGGGAAGTTCATTAATATTGAATCTTAAAGCTTCTGCTCCATAACCTGTTGCTTCATCACTTCCCCCATCTACAACTAAAGAACTGTAACCAGTTGGATGTAAGTATAATTCTAATCTTCCAATTGTCCCAGGAATGTCTCTATCTGTGATTAGTGCATCTGTTAGGGTATTATTTTCAAAATGGCCAACAACAATTAAGTTTTGTGCTGCAGGATCTTCAATTTCTCCATCATAGTACATTAAATTATCAACAGAAAGTCCATATTCATGCAGACCTTGTTTAATATCTGTAGCAGATAGAATATCTTGTGCTGGTGAAGAATATCCAACAACTATTTGACCGTTGAAAGTACCATCAGTTGCAAAACAATTTGGGTATTGAGATAGAACAGTACAACCTAAGGGTTCTACAGTGTCATCATCATCAGCTGAATCATCATCACTATTCCAATCTAGGGGAGATGTGTCATCATCGTCAAGAGTGAAAGACCCACCTTGCTGACAGCCTAGAAGACCTAATGCTGCTAATACTGCTAATTCTGTTCTCATAATTGGGGTTTTTTTCTGAGTATTTATAAATCTTTAGAATTTCTTTGTTCTTCTTCTTGTAGCTTCTTTTTTGAACTTGTGGGTTACTTCTGATTTAAGATTATCAAATACTTTATGTAGTGCTTTGAGTGCATCCCAATCGGATTGTTTTGCTGTTAGAATGGTATTTGGTGATTCTACTCTTATATGGTATGAAAATTTGAATCGGTTGCCTGCTTTTTCTTGTTTTTTTACATCTACAAACATTGTGCAGTCTTTGAAGTCTCTTCTTATTTTCTTAAACTCTTGTTCAGAAAGATTTTTTACATATTGTATTTGTAAGGTGTTTAATCTTCTCAATCCTTTATATGAAATATCTACCATTTTATAATCTTTTTACTATTTTTTTAATGTCTATAAAATATCCAAGTTTTTTTGTGTGTTCTCTTCTTGCTTTTGTTACTTTTTCATGATTTTTTGCTAGAAAGCTCCTACATTTAGTTATATGATAATCTAGTCTCTTTTGCGTTTCTACTTTAGTGTTTAGTTTATATGATTTCATATAGGATAGAAGTACTGCTGCATCCTCTTCTTTTAAGAGTTTTTTTAATCTCTCTTTGAATCTCATGTCTATTTTAGAGGTATAAAAATTTATAAATGTTGTTATCATAGTAATGGTATGGATAAATGCCAAATATGTCATAAAGAGATTAGTATGAAAATGTGTAAGAAGTGTGGTAAAGTTATTTGTGATAATTGTTTTCTTGAGAAGTTAGGTGTTTGTATAACTTGTGGTGCTAAGGTTATGAGATAATTATAATTGTCTTTGTTCTTGTCTAGCTCTTACTCTTTGTAAATCTGGAACTTGCCCATCTCTTTCTTCTGCTCTTTCTTGGTAAGTATCTGCAGCAATATCAAATGCAGTATCCCTTGCTTGGATGTCTTGATGTAATTCTACTGCTACTTTGTCTACTTCATCAAGGAAATCTGTTGCTCTTTCTGCTGTGATTTGTTCTGAAGTATGTCTTTCATAAAATCTTATTGCTCTTTTTATTCTAAGTTCTTGAGATTGTGCTGCTCCTATTGATTCTTCAAGCTCTTCCATTGTTTGTTCACAATTTTCAGTTACTATAGATACATCTCTAATTACTAATCTAATATATTCATTTACTCTTTGTAATTGAGGAATTCTTCTTCTGAGGAGTTCTGGATTAGCACCATAAATGTCTCTTGCTCTTTCTAAGTGGATAGTATCTATTAATGATTCTGCTTCAGTTAGTAAAGTTTCAAAGTCTAAACCTTCAGCTCTTTGCATTAGTTCTTCTATTCTTCCTTGGCTAATATCTTCTACTTCTTCTGGATGTAGTTGCCACATGAACCTTTTTCCTTTCACATCTACATTTACTGTATATCTTGTAGGACTAGGAGTTTCAACAAGATCTCCTTCTGTGCCAAGGGGAACATCATCTTCATCTCCATTATAGAAATATCTTTGATTTAATCCATCTTGATCAAAACCAAGCATTTTTTTTACTATTAATCTTCCTCTTTGTGGGGTTTCTCCCTCTCTTAATTCTTCTAATCTAGTTTCAAGACCAGTATGAAGTTCTGCTTTTGCTAGTAAACCAACATCTTCTTGGTTATCTAAACTAGCAACAAGTCTACCCATTTCTGTTTCATTTTGTTCTAAGATTCTTTCTGCATTTGTTACACTTGCATTTAGTCCTTGTCTGTATTGATTTATGTGGGTGTATGCTCCCCTTAATGCTAGAATTGCTTCATCTACTATTGGTGCATATTTTGTTAACCATTTGTATTTGGCATGAGCACTTGCTACTTTTTCTAGTTCTTCAATCCGATCTTTAACTTCAGGTGCTTGATTAGGTCTAAATGTTAGAATATATCTGTCTCCAATTCTTCTGAACAATCCTCTGGGATTTTTTACTTTTACCTTTTTAGGAGGTCCATATTGAGGAAGCTCTTTTATTTCTTGAGCTCTACTAAGTTCTACAAGGTCTACTATTACTTGTCTACCCTCTCCTTCCCTTATTTGCTCAGGATCAATAACTGGCACTGGACGGTACTCATCCATTAGTGCATCTACTTTTGATTCTATAATTGGGTTCATTTTAGATGATTTTGTCTCATTCTATGGATTTATAAGCTTTTCCCTTTTAAGTAGTAACAAATAGAGTATTTAGAAAGATTTATAAAGGAATATTTTAAAAAAATAGATATGAAATATGTATATTTATTAGGTGTTGTTGCAATTTTATTGATTGCTGGTTGTACTCCAACTGGTGATGTTGTTCTTGAGAATGACTTAGATGATTTTGCAAAATACTTAACAGAACAGGGAGTAGTTATGGTTGGAGCTGAGTGGTGTGGACATTGTCAGAATCAAAAGGCAATGTTTGGAGATTCTTTTCAGTATGTTACTTTTGTAGATGCTGATCTTCAAGCCGAATTAGCTGCTAGCTATGGTGTTCCTGGATACCCAACCTGGATTTTGCCTGATGGGACTCAACTGATTGGAGAGCAATCACTTGATTCACTGAAGGAGGCATCAGGTTATAATGAGCAATAATTTTTCTTATGATTTAGCTAAGGGTAGAGATAGAGTACATTTAGCTATGTTAGGTGCTGATTTGAGACTTGATAATCGCATTAGTAATTTTGGAGTTGATATTAATGGTGAGGGATATGTGCTTAGAGGTATAAGAACTTATGAACTTCAAAAAAGTGATTTATCTCTCATTAGAGGCCAGATGCAGAGAATGATTGATTCTCAAGTAGATATGGTCGATATTGAATTTTTAGTATAAAGTTTTAAATAGTTCTTTTGTGTGGGTTTCAATATGAGGGCTGTTGCTATTGCTTTGGTAATATTATTGTTAAGTCTAAATATGGTTGTCTTTGATGTTAGTTTCTATAAGAATAATTCTAATTGTGAAGATAATTGTGGTAATGTGATTAAATATTTTGTATTTCTTGATGATTTGGAAGGAGATTATAGTGAAGAAGAATTAATCCATATGAAAGATGTTAGGAAATTGATTTTGATTAATATCTTTCTTTTAATTACCTTAATTGGATTATTGATTGTTTTTGTTGGACAAAGAGATTTTTTACATGGGGGTATTGGTGCTCTGTCTGCTACTCTACTTGTATTAATATTGGGGTTGATTAACTTTTCTGGTGCTTTTGTAGCATTTCATAAGATATTCTTTTGGAATGATTTTTGGCTTTTGCCTTCAGATTCTTTACTGATTACAATGTTTCCACAAGAGTTTTTTTATGGAGCAATGATTCGGATAATTTTATATAGTATTATTCTTTCGGTAGTATCAATTATTGGGGGTTTAATAAAATGGAAAAGAAAAAAGTAATTGTATACAGTACACCGACATGCCCATATTGTGTTATGGTTAAAAAATTTTTAAAGGATCATAATGTTGAGTTTGAAGATATTGATGTTGCTGCAGATAAAGAAAAAGCACAATATATGGTAGATAAATCAGGACAGATGGGAGTACCAGTTGTTGAGATTGGTGATGAGTTTGTTATTGGTTTTGATAAGCAAAAAATAAGTGATTTATTAGGTTTAGAAGAAGAGTAAAGTTTTTATACTATTATTACTCTTATTTTTAAAATTAAAGGAGGTGTCTTTATGGCAAAAAAGAAAGCAAAGACTTGTCATGCAGGTTGTTTCGGATGGTTAGTTTTAGCAATCGTCTTAAAAGTATTTGGGGTTGCGTTTCTAGTACAAGGATTTATGATGCAGTTTACTACTGGTATTTTGTATTATGGAGCATTACATTACTTGATAGGAATGGTATTTGTACTACTAGCTTGGCATAGTGTTAAGAAGTGTGGATGCGATTGTCATTAATCTTTTATTTTTTTTAAAATGAAAGAGGCCCTTTATTATAGTAGATTTAAAGAAAAAGTAAAATGTACTCTTTGTCCAAATAATTGTATTATTTCTAAAAGTAGATATGGTAAATGTAAGACGAGAAAGAATGTTAAAAGTAAGTTAATTGCTACTACTTATGGAAAGCCTTGTTCTATTTCTGTGGATCCTATTGAGAAAAAACCATTGTTTCATTTTTTACCTGGAGAAAAAGTATTTTCTTTGAGTACTACTGGATGTAATTTGAGTTGTAAGTTTTGTCAGAATTGGGAAATATCTCAAGCTAGATTGGAAGAGGTTCCTTTTAAAAAATTATCTCCTGAAGAAGTTATTAAAAAATGTAAGAGTAAAATTATTGCATACACTTATACTGAACCAACTGTTTATTATGAGTATGTTCTTGATTGTGCTAAATTAGCTAAGAAAAAAAGATTAAAGAATGTTACTGTAACAAATGGGTATATTAATGTTAAACCACTTAGAAGATTGTATAAGTATATTGATGCTGCTAATGTTGATTTGAAATCTTTTGATAATTCTTTTTATAAAAAATATTGTGGGGCCCAATTGGAACCAGTTCTGAAAAGTATTAAAGAGATTCATAAAAAAAGTTGGTTGGAAGTAACTAATCTGATAATTCCCGGATATAATGATGATATGGAAAAAATAAAAGAGATGTGTGAGTGGTTGAAAGATTTAGATAGTAGTATTCCCTTACACTTTTCTAGGTATTTTCCTTGTTATAAGATGAAGGCTAAGGCAACTCCGGAAAAAACCCTAATGAATGCATATAATATTGCTAAAGAAGTAGGGATAAAATATGTTTACCTGGGTAATATGGTCTTAAATAATGATACTCTTTGTCCAGGGTGTGGAAAAGTTTTGATAAAAAGGTATAATAATTTATTAATTTCTGAAAAGAAGAAATGTAAGTGCGGATATCGTTTAGAGGGAAGATTTATAAATTAATTTGTTATTATTTCTTATTTATGCTATTTTCAACCTTGATAAAAAAGATTAAACTTTATGAGCCTAGTTTAGATCTTACTCTATTGGAAAAGGCATATAATTTAGCAAAGGATTATCATGGTACTCAGAAAAGAGCTTCTGGTGAAAAATATATACAACATCCCTTACATGTTGCTTACATTCTTGCTGAGCATAAGTTGGATATTACTTCTTTGACAGCAGCTTTATTGCATGATGTTGTTGAAGATACTGATGCGACTTTGAAACAGATAGGGGAAGAGTTTGGTAATGATGTTGCTAATCTGGTAGAGGGTGTTACAAAGATCAGAAAGATTAAAGAAATTTCTCATGATGAATATCATTCTGAAACAATTAGAAAGGTTATGCTTGCTTCTGCTAAGGATATTAGAGTTATTTTGATTAAACTTGCAGATCGATTGCACAATATGAGAACTTTAAGTCCTTTTAGAGAAGAGAAAAGGAGAAGGATTGCTAAGGATGCTATACAAATCTATGCACCAATTGCTTACAAGTTAGGAATTCATAGTATAAAGAATGAAATGGAAGATTTGGCTTTCAAGGTTTTAGATCCAGAGGCTTTTAATGATATTGATAGAAGGATGAAGGATACAAAACAAGATAGAATTATCCAGATGAGAAGGGTTAAGGGAATTGTCGATAAGGAATTAAAATTAAGAGATATTGATGCGACAATTATTGGTAGAACTAAACATTATTATAGTATTTACAAAAAAATGCTTAGAAAGGGGAAAACTTTTTCTGAAATTTATGATTTAATTGCATTAAGAGTTATTACTAAGAATGTTAGAGATTGTTATGAGGCTGTTGGAATTATTCACAATATTTGGACTCCTATTCCTAAAGAGTTTGATGATTATATTGCAACTCCAAAAATGAATATGTATCAATCTTTACATACTGTTGTTATTGCATCGGCAGGTAAGCCTGTTGAATTTCAAATAAGAACTCAAGAAATGCATAGAGTTGCAGAAGATGGAATTGCTGCACACTGGAGATATAAGGGTGTTTATGGAGATAAAGAATTTGATAAGAAGATGGGTTGGATGAAGGAAATTCTTGAATGGCAAAAAGAGTCAAAAGATGCTAAAGAATTTATGGAAATGTTGAATGTTGATTTTTTTGAGGATGAGATTTTTGCTTTTACACCTAAAGGGAAGGTTATTCAGATGCCAAAGGGGGCTTCGGTTATTGATTTTGCTTATGCAGTCCATTCTGAATTAGGAGACAAGTGTATTGCTGCTAAAATTAATGGTATTTTTGTTCCTTTGAGAACTTTAGTTAAGAATGGAGATCAAGTGGAGATTATTACTTCTAAGGCCCAGCATCCATCTAGGGATTGGATAAAGATTGCAAAGACTTCAAAGGCTAGGACTAAAATTAAACAGTATGTCCGAAATGCTCAAAAGATTCCAATTAAGAGATTTGATATTCCTCAAGACTTTGAAAAGAAGTTAGAAGAGTGGATTATTGATGTTGATCATATGGTTAAACCTAAAATAAAATTATCTAAATGTTGTCATCCATTACCAGGGGATGATATTATTGGTTATGCTACTAAAACAGATAGAGTGATTATCCATAAGACTGATTGTAGTACTGTGATAAAGGAAAATAAGAGTAGTGTGAGAAAGAAAATAGTACATGTAAGTTGGCTAGATTCTGTGGAAAGTAAGGTTGAGTTAAGAGTTCAAGCATTAAACAGAATAGGGATATTTGCCGAGATTTTGAATACAGTTGTTTCTTTGAATACTATGATTAAGTCTGCAAAGGCTAGATCTATTGATGATGATTATATTTTAGGTAGTTTTGAGATTGAAGGAAAATCATTAGAAGAACTACAAGAATTAATTGAAAGAATAAAAAGAATAAAAGATGTAAAAAGAGTTTCAATTGGTAATTATCAAACTTCTAAATAATTATAATAAAAGAAAAAAAATTAAAGACAGCAGCATCTTTCGAAGCTACCTTCTACGCATTGTTCAAAACTGTACATTTCTTCACCTTCTAGACAGAATTCACCTGATGTTTCATCTGCAGCTCTACACTCTCCAGTTTCAAAACCTTCACTAGTACAATGTTGTTCACACTCTGTGATTATTGTTATCTCTTCTTCCTCTTCAGTTGTCTCTTCTTCTTCCTCTTCAGTTTCTTCTTCAGTTGTCTCTTCTTCTTCCTCTTCAGTTTCTTCAACTTCTTCTTCTGGTGCTAATTCTGCATCAATTATTTCTTGGAACGCTTCTAAGGGTTGTGCTCCAACTAACATAATTCCATTGATGAAGAATGCAGGTGTTCCTGAAACTCCAGCTTCAGATCCAGCATCCATGTCTGCGGTTACTGCATCTGCTTTTTCATCAGAGTCTAAACATTCATTGAAGACTTCAGTATCTAGTCCAATTTCTTCTGCGTATGCTTTTAGATCATCTACAGATATTGCATCCTGGTTTTCAAACATTATATCATGCATTTCCCAGAATAGATCCTGATCTTGTGCACATTCTGCTGCTTCTGCTGCTTTTTGTGCATCTTCGTGGAAACTCAGTGGGAAATTTTTGAATACAATCTTTACTTGATCGCCATACAATTCTTTAACTTCATTAATTGTTTCATATCCTCTTGAACAGAAAGGGCATTCAAAGTCTGAGAACTCTATGATTGTTATTGGAGCATTTTCATCCCCATAAACTGGATCACCAGTAGTATCTACTTCTATTCTTTCTACCTCTTCCTCAACTTCTTCTTCCTCTTCAGTTTCTTCAGTAAGATCATACTCACTCATATCAATTGCAGAAGGGAACAATAGTTGACCATCTTTTGTAATATAAGATGTGAATTCTTGTTCAAGGCCGGTTGAACCTGTAACAGTAAGGTCTAGTTTATACATACCTCTTTCAACTGTTACTTCTTGTAATTCAGCTGAGGCCATTCCTAATAATAGATTTTCATTAATGAAATCTATAGCTTTTTCTACTGCTTCGTCATCATCAGCAACAGATAGGCCGGTTGGAACTCCCTCTGTGTAAATAACCAATACTAATAATACTAATAATATGACTGTGGAAACCTTCCAGAATGTTGCTCTTCTTTGTCTATTTCTCTTTACATTTTCTTTATGATCTGTCATAACAACTTCCTTTGGTTGATTTGATGTAACATCGTCCATTATTTATACCTCCCTAATTACTACAAAAACTTAAAATAAGTTATTTAAATATTTGTATTCTGAAATATACCAACTCCTAAAACTAATTTTGGATGAATAAAAGCTTATAAACACTAACTGTAGTTTTGTTTTGATGGCAATTTTTGGTAAGTTATTTGGAAAAGTACTCTACTATCCAGGCTGTTCTAGTAAGTTTGTTAATAAAGATATACAAAGAGGACATGAACATTTACTTACTAGTTTTGAGATTGATTATGTCAAATTACCTGATTTAGAGGTCTGTTGTGGGTTACCAGCCTTACATTTAGGGTATAGGGATGATTTTCAAAGTTTGTATAATAAGAATATGAAAATGTTCAGAAATCAAAGGATAAAGATGATAATTACCTCTTGTCCTACTTGTTATTATATGTTTAAGAAACACTATCCTATTGAGGTTAAGCATATTTCTGAGGTTATATTAGATAATATTGAGATGTTAAAGAAGGATTACAAAGGGGAGAAAATAACTTTTTTTGATCCTTGCAATTTTTTAGGTGCAAATATGTTGTATGATCAACCTAGAGAGATCTTAAAGAATGTTAATTTTGATGTTCAAGAATTGCCATTTAATCGAGAGGAAAGTCTTTGTTGTGGTTTTGCGGTAAAAGAGAATTCTCCAAAGATTGCTCATCATATGGCTCAATTAATATTAAAGGATGTTAAAACTAAGAAGTTAATTACTACTTGTCCTAATTGTTATATGCATTTAAAGGAAAATAGTGAAGGTATTGAAGTATTAGAATTAAATGAGGTATTAATATGAATCTATCAGATATATTTACATCGGCAAATAGAAGTGATACAGAGGTAGATAAGATTATTTATTCTCGTGATGCAACTGCAGAGGATGGAGAATGTTTAGGGGTTGTGTGGCCTAGAACTGCTGAAGAATTACATAAGTTGTTTAGTTATTCTAGAAGAAATGATGTTACATTAGTTCCAAGAGGGGCTGGTACTGCAAATCAAGGACAGTGTATTCCTCAAAAATCTCTTGTTGTTGATATGTCTAAGATGAATAAGATTTTGGAGATTGGAGATGATTATGTTATTGTTCAGGCTGGAGTTGTTTTGGATGATTTGAATAGGGCTTTGAAGGATAAATTCTTTCCAGTAATACCTTATACTCATAAAGTTTGTACTGTTGGTGGGATGATTGCTGCAAATGCACATGGTTTACATTCTTATTATGGAAAGACAGGTAAATATGTAATTGCTTTAGAGGTTGTTGACGGTGCTGGAAGGTATTTGAAGATGAATTCTTCGACGATAAAAAACTTTATTGGCTTTGAAGGAACTTCTGGAATTATTGTTGGTGCAAAGTTGAGAATTTTACCAAAACAATTGGCTAGGACTGCTTCTATCTTTAAGTTTAATACTGTAAGTGCTTTAGTTGATAAGGTGATGAGGTTGAAAAAAGAGAATAATGCCTTAGCAATTGAGTATTTTGATGAAAGGGCTTCTGTTCTTGCAGGTTTGGATCAAGGTTTTCATATTTTAGTAGAGTATAATGATAATACGGGGAATATTAAGGGGATCAAAGAAGTTGCTGAGGCTTTAGAGATGAAGGAGAAGATTAGGTATATTTTGTATAAACATAGGTATACTCAGATTGAAGATCCTTATATTCCAGATGATAAATTAGCACATTTCTTACACTGGTTGTCTAAGAATCAAGTTCCTTGTTTTGGACATTTGAATATTAATGTTTTACACCCTTGTTTTAAGGAGTTTTCAAAGATGGTGGATGAAATGTATGAGAAATTATCTTTTTACAATGGAAGAGTGTCTGGAGAGTGGGGTTGGGGTTTGAAAAGGAAAGATAAAATGCTAAGTGCTGATATTGATAAGATGAAATTGAAAAATCAACAGTTGGATCCTAAGAATTTAATGAATAGAGGGAAAGTTTATGCCTAGATGTAATGAATGTGGACTTTGTAAAGAGAGTTGTCCAGTTTTTAGGGCTTTGAAAAGAGAGTCAGTTTCTCCTCGAGGTTTTGCTATTTTGCAGAAGAAAGAGGTTTATGATAAGATTATATTTCTATGTAGCTTATGTGGGAATTGTAAACATGCTTGTCCTTATGGTGTTGATTTGGATTTGTTGAAATTTAGAGAGAAGGTTTTGGAAAAGGGTGTTGAAAGTTCTTCTAATAAAAAAGTTATTTCTAATCTTAGACATACTGGTAATCCTTATGGGGTTGAGTAGTGTTACTATTTATAAATAATTACGGAAATCTTTATAAATACCCCTATGATTTCTTTGCGCATGGATCCTAGAGAATTGCTTAGTGGGGTAGGTGCCTTAAATATACCTCCAGAGATGCAAGGAGCAGTTAGAGAAACATTAGATACTTCTAGACGATTTGCAGAAAGAATTGGAAGAAAACACGATGAGATTCATAGTTTACAAGCTAGAATAAAAGATCTTTATACTAGAGAAGATGGAATTGGTTTTGCTGAATTAGGGGCTTTTGAAGGTTATACTTCTTTACAATATTTTCATCAAATGGGGGTGTTATTGGATAAGAATTTTGGTACAGTCCTAAGGCATATCAATAAAATTCCTGAAATGGGTAGAAGAAGAGAACTTTCTTTTCATCAAGGTATTGACCCCCAAGAATTAATGAATTCAATTAATATTCTAAAAACGGCAATGGAGGCTTTGGCTACAGCTGTAAAACCATTTGAAGAAGAACTTCAAGGTATTTATAGAAGATCTGTTGACCAATATAGATTTCTACAAAAAAGATTTTTAGATATGGGAGCTGATGAAGCTAAACTTTATAAAAAACCATGGGAACAAGATGATCATCCAGGTGGTTTTGATCTGGATAGAGTTCCTTATGTAAAAATTGAATTAATTCGAGATAATCCAGTGCTAACTGATTTACTTTTAGATATGGCTGATAGATTACCTGCTAGATATACAAGAAGTGAAAAAATAAAAGGTAAAAGAAAACCTAGACAGGTCCAATATATGGATGAATTTGAGGTGGATAGGGCTGCTAGAATTTTAATTGAATTATCTGATTCTAAATATAGGAGTTATGTTGATAGTTCAAGAGACTTTATGGAAGAAGTTTCAGGTATTGTTCATACTTATCATCAATTAATAAGAGGAATACAACCAATAGTGATAGATTATATAGGGTCTTTTGCAGAAAGTCCAGTAGCACTTGTACCTTTAGGTGAGGATATTGTGCAAGAAATAAGTAAACCACTTATTGATCCTTCACCCATGGTGGCTAGAGTTAGAGATATTAATTTAAATAATGTTAGACCTCGTGAAGAGGATTCAAGGCCTACTGGTCAAATTGAAAGAAGGTATTTTACAGCAAGAAAGAAATTGTTAGAACATCTTGCTACAACTTTAGATAGAATTGATGGTGCTGAGGGTTATTTAGATAAATTAGAAATTGCCAAAGCTGCTGTTGAAAAAGATGTGGATTTAAGAGAAACTGCTAGAACAAGTTTAGAAACAAAATCTTCTTTAAGACTTAAAAATGATAGAACAACTGAGAATGAATTTTATACTGGTGGTTCTGGTGAGATGGGAGCTTTTGCGTTTGAAAGAGCACCAGCTCCAACTGTTAGATTAAAAGATGTTCATGGTGCAAGTTTTGATTCTATGAAAGAACATCTTGCTGACTTGGCTGATTATTCAAAATACTTAGCTTTGTATGGAGCAACTGCACCAAGAGGAAGAGTTAGGAGTAATTTGTTAGCGATAGGACCTTATGGTTGCGGTAAAACTGAAATTGGTAGAGCAATCGCAGGAGACCAAAGATTTATTGGTGCTGAGGTTGCGGTTTCTAATCTATTAACTGCTTGGTTTGGAGAGTTTGAAAAGAATGTAGATAGAGTTTGGGATGCTGCTAGTGAATTGAGAAAGGCTAGTGGAGATAGTAAATTAGTATTCTTATTAATGGATGAGTTTGATTCTTGGTTTGGTAATACAAATGGGCATTGGGTTGATAGAACTTATAGTAGAGTACAGAAAACACTTCAAATGAAGTTAGATGGTGTTGTTGATTATGAAGGTGTTATTGTTGTAGGGTTTACTAATGAACCAAAAAATATTCCTCTTGCTATTTATAGAAGATTTAAGTTTGTAGAAGTTGTTGGAGAATTAGAAGCTGATGAAAGAAGTGCACTGTTAAAACATTTTTTAGGTAGAGGACTTCCCTTGTCTACAGGTTTTAGAAAAACTGATTATGAAAAGTGGGGGAAACAATTAGAAGGAGCTACCGGAGATGTTATTGGTAAGGTGGCTGATGAGGTTCATTATGAGCTGATGAGAGATTTTATTGCAGAACACCCTGGTGATGCTAGGAGATTAGAATCATATATTAGAAGAACTGCTGCTAAGGGTGAAGATTTGAATCAAGCTTATATTAAAAGAGCTATTGGTCGGCATATGAAAGTTACACCTCAATGGGTTGATAGTAGACTTGATCAGAAGTTAAGTGATCCAATTATTAGAGAACAGATTGATACTGCTGTAAGAGTTTACGGAGAAGCTAGAGAGGTTTTGAGTAATCTTTATACTAGAGAGGATGCTGCTTCTGGAAGTTTACAAGATAGACCACATGAATCTGGTGAAAGAGTACCAGTTATGTCACCTTGGGCAGGTAAAAAACCTACTATGAATTGAGTAGTAAGTCTTAAATATTATGATTTTTCTTGAATTTTTATGGATATATTAAAATTAGGCCCTAAAACTGCAAGTTATGTTCCGGAGCTAGCTGCTTTTTATGAGGTTGAATTAGGACATTTAAGAGGAATGTATGGTTTAGATGAAATTATCGGATTTAAAGCAGGAAGAGATCTTGAATTATTACATGAGGTTGCTTCAGGGAATACACAAAGAGAGATTTATATTGCTTTAGGTGTGGATGGTTTTTTAGAGGGAGTTTTAGAAGTCAATGAACATAAAGATGTATTAATGATTGGAGATATTTTATGGATTATTGCTGGACAAAAGGGTGCAGGTATCGGTTCTCAGATGTTAGATCATTATTTGGCAGAGACTAGTGTAGATATAGCTATTTGTGGTGTAAGAAATCTTAATGTTGCTCCTAAGGCTTTGTTTACAGGAAGAGGTTTTGAGGAAACAGTGAGATTAGAAAATAAAAGCTATTATGGGAAAGGATTGACTGATGCAGGTAAACAAAGAATGGAAGTTTTAAGAGAGAGATTTGTACGACAACATTCATTAAGTTATAGACTTACTAGTAGATTTTTACCTGATTTTGATGGTATTTTAGAAGGTCTTAGTTTGTAAAGAATTCTTTACTTTTTTAAAGATTTTTTCATGTCCTTGAGTATTTGGGTGTAATCCATCATGTAATTCTGATTCTTTTATTTCATTAATTAAAGAAATGAATTCTATTTGTTCTTCTTTACAAACTTTTTCTACAATTTGATTATATTTTTCAATATTTTCATTTTTCCAGTATTCACCACTATCTTCCCAAGGATTAGTAAGAGATTCATTGATCTTAGCAGGTCCAATAACTATAATTCTTTTGGAGTTATTTTTTCCAATTTTTATTATTTCTTTTATATTTTTTTCATATTCATCTATTGGAACTTTAATTTGGTTTTCTTTATTATGTCTTGAATCATTTGAACCTAATGAAAATATAAGGTTGAGTTCTTCTGATTCTATTCTTGTTATTTTTTTGATATCATGTTCCAAGAATTCTAATATTCCTCTTGTATTATTATCAGAAACTGCAAAATTGTAAACGCCTATTCCTTTTTCTTTGTAATTTCTTAGAAAATGTGTTTTTAATCTTTCAACCCACCCACCATATTCCAAATCAAATGCTCCCCAGGTTATGCTTGCTCCAAATACTAGCAGTTTACTCATTTCAAAGTTCCATAACCAATTAATCTAAACCTGTGTCCAACTCTTCTAGAAATTGTAAGTTTATCTTTCTTATCTGCACATACAGGTAATTTTAAATTGATCTTGAATGCATTTTTGGATAGCTCAGTAACAACTCCTGCGGTTGCAGATGCATTTACAGTAAGCATTAATACTTCTCCTTTTTTTACCGGATCTACTTTTAATTCTTTTTCAGAACCTACAACTCTTTCTAGTAGTTTTGGAACAAGTTCTAATTGAATATAAGCTTCAGGTAGTTTTCCAGGTAAACCTAAAATATTACCAGATAGCTTGTCTGATTTAACATAAGAAGGATCTAATTTTGTAAGAACGGCTATACTTCCTCCAGGGATTGCTTCTTTAAGATCATCATTACCACTTTTGATTCCAATTATTTCTGTTTCAATTGGAAGCCATTGTACTTTCCCCTCTTTTTCTATTTTTCTTCCGGGTTTTATTTCAACTTTATCTCCAACTTTTAGTTTACCTTCTATCAAAGATCCACCAAGCACCCCACCAACTACTTTAGGGATTTCAACTCCAGGTCTGTTAACATCAAAGCTTCTAGCTAGGAACATTTTTGGATTTGATTTTTGATCCCTTTTAGGGGTTTTAAAAGTTTCTTCAATTGTTTTTATTAGAAAATCAATGTTAATATTATGTTGTGCTGAAATGGGGATTATTGGAACTTTTTCTGCAATTGATCCCTTTACAAATTTTTGGATTTCTTTGTAATTTTTTAGTGCATCCTCATTGGATACTAAATCTATTTTATTTTGTACAATTATGATATTTTTTATTCCTGCTATTTCCAAAGCCATTAGATGTTCTTTTGTTTGTGGTTGGGGACATTCTTCATCAGCAGCTACAAGTAAAATAGCTGCATCCATGATAGCAGAGCCTGAAAGCATTGTAGCCATAAGAGTTTCGTGCCCAGGTGCATCAACAAATGAAACAGTTCTCAGTTGTTCACAAACACCCTTGCATTTAGGACATTTACTACTAGCTGAATAACACTCTGGATCTTTACATTTCTTACATTTGTAGAAAGTGGAATTTGCATAACCTAATCGGATAGTAATACCCTTCTTTTTCTCTTCAGAATGAGTATCTGTCCATTTACCAGAAAGTCTTGATACTAGAGTGGTTTTTCCATGATCTACATGACCTACAAGACCTATGTTTATTTCTGGTTGGGATATCTTTTTTGGCATAGGAATGTAGAATTTGGGGTTATTTATAAAAGTTACCTATAGAATTGCGACATTCTCTCCTATAGAAATTAAAACCCTTGAGATTTAGTTTGATTGTCTACCAGTAACGTGGACTATCTCTCCATCTTCAATTACATCTACTTCTTCTAAGTTATTAATAACAATGTCATTTCCTGGAAGAAGATAGTGTACATCTAAACCTTTTATTAGCACTTTGTGCTTTTGGTCAAACTCAATTACTTTTGTTGGACCTTCTGTGTTTAAATGTGGATCGTTTTTTTCGAATAGACTGACAAAACAAGGTCTGTTTATATCATTCTCGTTTACTCGTTTTTTTCTTGCTATAAGAACACTTTTTGTTTTATGTTTCAAGGTTTCCACCCTTATTTGCTTTCTTCGGCAGGTTTTTCCTCTTCTTTTTTGAAGATTTCCTCAAGTTTTTTTGACCCTTCCTTTAGAACTTTGAGGTTTACTTGTACAGTTTTATCATGTATTCTGTTACCACAAACAGTTTTTCTCTTCCTGATTCCCTTTTTCTCTATTTTTTTCATTCCAACTCCACCTTTTAGAAGAGCTCTTTTTCTTGAGGAACCACTAATATCTTTCCTCATTGGGAATCCAGCATAATCACTACCACCAGTTATCTCTAGTTCATAGCCATCTAGACCTATAAGTTCACCTTTAATCTTTTCACCAACTTCTTTACCTTCAAAGTCAGTTGTGTCTAGTGCTTTTTGATATGATTTTCCTGTTTTTACATCATTTATTACAAATCTTAACTCTGCCATAAGGAGTATGGATTTTGTTTTATTTATAAAGTTTTTGTATACCTATTCACTATTGATAAGAGTGACATAAGGTTTATAAATAAGAAATTTTCTTGTTGAGGTATGGTAGAATTTAGATCAGGGGATATATGCAAGCATTTACAAGTTGTTACTAGACCCACTACTGAATTTGAAAGAGTTTTATGGGATGTTAGTAATAGTTTATCTGTTATGGATCCAGAAAATATAGTTCCTCCAGAAGCGCATGTTTATGCTGGTATGCCTAAGGCTCCAAATACTACTATTTCTTATGGATGTGGCTTAGGGGGTATTTGTAGGGGTGCTAAGTGGTATCATACTATAACTAGAGATATTGATTTTAATCCTCATGCTGCTGAAACCTGTGCAAGAAATGTTTAGATAATTAGTAAATTTTATAAATATGTTATTTTTTTGATTTCTTATGACTGATAAATTTAGAGATAGATTATATTCTGGAGTTAAGAGTGTTGTTAATAGAAGAGTTATTGATCCTTCTTTAGATGTAGCTTTTGGGGCTTATGAAGCTTATGAGCGAAGAAGAGTTAGAAATGAATTGGAAAGAAGATGGGATGACCTTTCTGATGGTTTTCCTATTGGTGATTTGGGAAGAGATCTTACTATGGTTATTGCGTTGTTGCATCGTGCTAGAGATTTTCAAGCAATATCTAATGAAGAAGCAAATGTGAGATATGCAGAATTAGTGTCAAGGTATGGTGCGGAAGGAGAAGGGATTATAGTTTTTATGTAGAATATTAGATTCCCCAAGTATTTTTCTCTTTTCGTTTAATTTCAGCTATTTCTTTTAGAATTAATATTTCGTCTTCTGTTAAGTATTTTTTTAGTACTTTTAGTTTTTTGAATTCTTGTTCAGATACATCTACAATTAGAATATCCTCTTCTTTTACCTGTCTTCCACCAGTTATGTCTGGTAATGAAATTGCTACTTGTTTTCCTTTTTCTGCTTTTTTCACTGTTTCATTTTCTAATTGTACTGATTTAACATGTCCGGCTTTTGAGCCATCTGGTTTGATTAGATCAACATCAGGAGTTATGTTTCCTAGTAAGACTTCTACTCCAAGTACACATGGATTGGATTGTCTGAACATACAACCTCTTAAGACTTTAACTTTTGCTGGTTTTGTTAGGTTTTCTAGTTCTTTTGCTTCAAGTTCTTTTCTTTTTTCTTCTCTGTATTTTTCTAGATCTTCAATTAATTGATAGATAACATTATGTTCAATTATTCTTACTTCGTTAGATTCTCCAGTAACATTGAAACACAAGATTACTTTGTTTAATTCATCTTCTGAAGAAGTAGCATCTGCAATGTCTTTTTTAGTTACTTTACCAACTGATGCTTTTTTGATATCAATCTCTTTATCTTTTAACATACCAAGAACTGCTTCTAATGAACCTAATGAATCTGCTTTTACTACAATTCCCTCTTCATCTGTTTCTATTAGGACTTCACCTATCTCTTCTTGTATCCTTTCTTTAGTTTCTTCAGGATCTCCCTTTACTACTTCTACTGGCATTCCAGCAATTGCTTCTTTTGTACCTGGTGCAGATATTTTTATTCCTGAAGCAGCTTTTACTTCTTTAACACCTTTATATTTTCCTTTTTCATCAGGTAAAAATATTCCTTTAACCTTACTTATGATTGGTTCGTGTAAACCAGCAACTACAATTTGATCATTAACTTTAATAATTCCTTCATATAATATTAGATCTAGTGTTGTTCCTATTCCTTTTTCTTCTTTAACTTCAAGTACTGTTGCCTTTCCTGGAAGATTTTCTTCTGTTTTCAGTTTTTCTTCTAAGAATTTTTGAGATAGACCCATTAGAACCATTAGTAGAGTAGGTATTCCTTCTGTTGTTTTTGCAGAACAAGGAACCATTGCAATTGTTTTTGTATAATCATCAACTCTGTCAAACCTTTCTGCTTGGAATCCATGTTCAAAGACTTTTCCTACTATTTCATATAATTTTTTTTCAATATTTTGTTTTACATCAGCGCCTTGTGATTCTATTTCTTGTAAAACATTTCCTTCTTTCTTTTTCCATCCAGGTACAATATCTAGTTTGTTTAATGCGATAACAAAAGGAGTTTGATATTTTTTTAGGATTTCAATACACTCAATTGTTTGAGGTTTTACTCCTTCATTTATATTTATTACAAGGATTGCAATGTCTGCTAGGTTTCCACCTCTTCTTCTCATGTTTGAAAAAGCTGCATGTCCAGGGGTGTCAATGAAAACAACTCCGGGGATTGTTATATCCTTACCATTTAGTAGATTTCCACAGATTTTTTGTATTGTGTTAAGGGGAATCATTGAAGAAGATATCATTTGAGTGATCTTTCCTGCTTCTGATTTAATGACAGCAGTCTTTCTAATAGTATCTAGTAGTTGTGTTTTACCAGCATCTACATTTCCCATAACTACGATTAGTGGTTGTCTTAGCATATTTCTTTGTGATTTTGTATAATTTATAAGGTTTTTGTATAGAAATCTTTTTATATTGCTTTGCTATGGATATTTATATGGTAAGTAAAATTGTAGTTGAATCAATTGAGTTTGTTGGGCCTAAATGGGCAAGGACACAAAGAATTGAAATTCCTTCAAATGAAGGTGTAAAAATTGGTAAAGATAGGAAAAATCATCTTGTTGTTACTGAAGCACTTACTAAATCTCCCCCCTCTAGAGAGCATTGTACTATTACTGTAGAAAGAGAGAATTTATTTTTACAAGATCATAGTACTAATGGTACAGCTATCCTAAGGTTGAATGGAACTAATAGAAGTTTAATTGAAATTAAAGGAAGAAAAGAACCAATATTTATGACTGACTTTATCTTTCTTGGTGATGGTATGTCCGGTAATATTTATCGTGTTCAGTTTGTCCATTAATGGAAACAATTAAATAACTAATTTATTTCTTTTATTTATGCAAGGTATAATATTTTGTGATATTGATGGGACAATTTTATTTCATGATAAGATTCATGGAGTTAAAGTCATAAATAATGATAGAGTTAGTGTTGAAGGTAAGGAGTTTGATACTTTTGATCTTTCTACTGAGTTTTATAATACTTATATGGGTAAAAAAACTTATGATTTGTTTAAAGAGTTATCTAAGAAGTATTATATTGTGTTGGTTACAGGAGCTAGAAGAAGTTCTATTGAGATTAGAAAACATAAATTAGATTTTGCTCATGCTTTTGTTATTGAAAATGGTGGTAGCATATTAGATAAAAATTTGAAAGAAGATGAAGAGTGGAGTAAGAGATTGGATAATGAAGTTAAAGTGTTGAATGAATTTAAAAAAGAATTGAAAGAGTGGGTTTTGGATGATAAAGGAAGAAAGACTTCTATTAGAATTAGAGAGATTGATAATAAAGAGATAGATGATTTGAAAAAGAATATTAAATTACCCAAAGAGTTGAAGCAAACTATTAATATTGGTAGTTTAGATATAATCTGTAAAAGTTCAGGTAAGGATAATGCAGTTAAGCATTTTATAAAAAAATTAAAGTCTAAACCCTCTTTTGGAATTGGTGATGATATTAATGATCTAGATTTTTTGAGAATTGTTGAGCATAAATTTGTTTTGGGAAGTTCTTTTGAAAAAGTTTTAGAAACTGCTAAGAAAGAAGGTTGGTATGTATCTAAAGATAAATATTTTGATGGAATTAATGAAATTTTAGAAAATATCTTATTCCAAAAAGTTTTTAAACAATGATAGCTTGAGAATTATTATTCTTTTACGTAAAAGGAGGTGACAATCGATGGCAAAAAAATCACGAATGGATACAGGTAAGTTAGGTGCTTGGGCATTTCTAGTTGGTATTATACTAGCTGTAGTATTTGCTTTTGTAACATATGGTACTTGGTTACCCTGGACTCTAGTGGTTATCGGTCTCGTTGTTGGTTTGTTAAACATCACTGAAGGTGAAGTTAGCCCTTTTTTAATGGCAGGAACTATTCTTGTTATTGTGGCTGCTTTCGGAGCTGATGTTATGGGTACAATCATGTACTTACAAAACATATTGAATAACATTATGATGTTATTCGTACCAGCGACTATTATCGTAGCTCTAAAGTCTGTGTTTACTATGGCTAGAAATTAAGCCAATTTTTTTTTCTTTTTTTTAGAAATTCTCTTTTAATCTTTCAAATAAACCTTTTTTGATCTTAAGTTCTTCTTTATTCTCTTTTGCTAATCTTTTGAATAATTCTTTTTGTGTTTTGTTTAATTTTTTAGGAGTTACTATTTGAATCTTAACATGTTGATCTCCTGTACCATAACCATTTAGATTTTCAACACCTTCACCTTTTAATCTCATCATTGTTCCTGATTGAACACCTGAAGGTATTTTCATTTTAACTTTGCCCCTAACTGTAGGAACTTTAACTTCATCACCTAATGCAGCTTGTGAAAATGATACTGGAAGTTCTAAATATATGTCATCTCCCTTTCTATCAAAAATATCATCTGGTTTTACAAATAATTCTACAAATAAATCACCATAACCTGCTTCTCCAAATTCACCTTCACTAGATAATCTTAAAGTTGTACCATCATCAACACCTGCTGGAACTTTTACTTTTACTTTTTTAGTAACACTTTCTTTTCCAGTTCCATCACACTTGTCACAAATATGTTCAACTGCTTCACCAGCTCCATGACATCTAGGACAGGTTGAAGATTGTGCAAATGTACCAAAAGGAGTTCTATATGATTTTTTTACTCTTCCAGTTCCTGCACATTCAGGACAAGAGATTTTTCCTTTTCCACCTTCACCTTTACATTTATCACATTTATCATACTTAGTAATTTTTATTTCTTTTTCAATTCCAAAAATAGCATCTTTAAAATTTAATTCTAATTCTGTTTTAAGATTCCTTCCTCTTCTTTTCATTGGACCTCTTTGTCCACCACCAAAAAAAGAATCAAATATATCTCCAAAGTCAAAGTTTTGGAAACCTTGTTGATTAAAACCAGAGAATTGTTCTCCAGTTTCTCCAAATCTATCATAATTAGCTCTTTTATTCTCATCACTTAGAGCAGAATAAGCTTCATTAATTTCTTTGAACTTCTTTTCAGCTTCTGGTTTATCTTTATTTAGATCAGGATGATATTTTTTTGCTAGATTTTTGTAAGCTTTTTTGATTTCCTCTTTAGAAGCATCTTTTTTTACACCTAATTTTTCATAATAGTCTTTACTCATTTCATTGGTATGACATTGTGGCTCCACCAAACTGTGCTTTTAAGGCTCCCATTCCATTATCTCCAGTTTCTCCAACATAGGGAAATCCAGCATAAATACCTGCCCTTTCATTTTGAATTACTTTACCTGTATCATCACCAGGATAACCACGTGGATTATGAGGCCTATATTCTTGAGGAGGTGTATAACTTTTATCTGGAGGTGGCAATCTAGTATCAAGACTAGAAGGATCTAATAATCTTCTTGGTTCTTGATATTCGCCTTGCATTTCTTAAAAATAAAAAAATTTATTTTTTATCTTCCTCCTTCTCAAATTCTGCATCTACAACTTTTTCATCAACTTTTTTCTCTTCTTGAGGTTGAGCTTGTTGCTGTTGATACATCTTTTGACCCAATTCCATGGCCACTTTATTCAAATCTTCAAGTTGCCTTTTAATACTTTCGGTGTCATCTTTCTTAATCTCTTCTTTAAGTTTATCAAGTTCTTTTGTGATCTTATCTTTGGTTTCTTGATCTACTTTGTCACCATATTCTGAAAGCATTTTTTCTGTTTGGAAGATTACTGTATCTGCTTGGTTTCTTATTTCAATACCTTCCTTTTTCTTGGAATCTGCTTCTTTATTTGCTTCTGCTGCTTTAACCAAGTTTTCAATATCTTCTTTTGAAAGACCTGAACCACCTGTAACAGTTATCTTCTGTTCTTTACCAGTTCCATTGTCTTTTGCAGATACATTTACAATTCCATTTGCATCAATGTCAAAAGTAACTTCAACTTGTGGAACTCCTCTAGGTGCTGGTGGAATCCCTACTAAGTCAAATCTTCCCAAAGAGGTGTTGTCTGTAGCCATTGACCTTTCACCTTGCAGAACATTAATTGTTACTGCTGGTTGATTGTCCGCTGCAGTTGAGAAGACTTGGCTTTTCTTTGTGGGGATTGTTGTATTCCTTTGTATTAAAGGGGTTAATACTCCTCCAAGTGTTTCAATTCCTAATGTTAGTGGAGTCACGTCTAAAAGTAAAACATCTTTAACATCTCCTCCAAGAATTCCTCCTTGAATAGATGCTCCAATTGCAACAGCTTCATCAGGATTGATTGATTTCTCTCCTTGTTTATTTAGTAAAGTTGTTACAAGTTCTTGTACAGCTGGAATTCTAGTTGAACCTCCAACAAGTAAAACTTTTTCAATTTTATCGGGTGTTAGGTTTGCTTCTTTTAATGAAGTTTTTACTGGACCTTCACACCTTTTTACTAGATCAGATGTTAAATCATTAAACTTTGCTCTTGTTAGAGTCATGTCTAAGTGTTTTGGTCCTGAAGCATCTGCGGTTACATAAGGTAAATTAATACTAGCTTGCATTGATGCTGATAGTTCGATCTTTGCTTTTTCAGCTGCATCTTTTAATCTTTGATGTGCTCCGGGATCTTCTCTTAAATCAATTCCATGATCTTTTTTGAACTCAGTTGCTAGGAAATCTATGATTTTATCGTCGAAATCGTCTCCACCAAGTTTGTTGTCTCCTGAAGTGGATTTTACTTCAAAAACACCATCTCCTAGTTCTAGAACAGATACATCAAATGTACCTCCACCTAAATCAAATACTAAAAGTGTATGACTTCCATCTTTATCTAAACCATAAGCTAGTGAAGCAGCAGTTGGTTCGTTGATAATTCTTTCAACTTCAAAACCTGCAATCTTACCTGCATCTTTTGTTGCTTGTCTTTGTTTATCATTAAAGTAAGCTGGAACTGTGATAACTGCTTTTGTTACCTTTTGTCCCAAATATGCTTCTGCATCTGCTTTTATTTTTTGTAAGATCATTGCAGAGACTTGTTCGGGTGTGTAATCTTTTCCATCAATGGATACTTTATCATTTGTACCAATGATTCTTTTTATACTTCTAATAGTATGTAATGGATTTGCAACAGCTTGTCTTTTTGCAATTTCTCCAACTAATACTTCTCCATTTTTTATGGATACTACTGATGGAACTGTTCTTCCCCCTTCAGATGATGGGATTATAGTTGGTTTGCCCCCTTCTAAAACTGAGACAGCTGAATTAGTAGTTCCTAAATCTATTCCGATTATTTTACTCATTTTCTTTTACCTCCGGAGCTCTCCTGTTTGGCTCCCAAAAATATTAACTTCTTGACCTGCTTTGTATTGGCCAAGCATTTCTACTGTGTCTCTTGATAATTTAACTGGTCCGAATCTTGTTGCACCACTAGCCTCATCATAAAGATCTAATGTTCCTCTTTGAGAATCGTTAGATCCATCATAATTAAATCTTAAACTTATTGCAACCTCTCTTCCTGCAAAATCTCTTAATGTTGATGGAAGTTGTTGATGATCTGGCATTTGTCCTGTAATTAATACTGAAGATTCAGTTCCCTCTTCAACCATTGCTGTTAATATCATTTTACTCATTTTTACCACCAGAGACTTTTACTTTGCTAGGTCTCAAAACTTTTCCATTGTAAGTATAACCTTTTTGGAAAATTTCTATAATTATGTCTTCTTCTTGTTCATTATTTTCTTTACAAACAACTTCATGAACTTCTGGATCATATTTTCCTTTGTTATCAATTGCTTGAACTTTGTATTTGTTTAGCAAATCTGTGAATTGTTTGAATATTAATTGAATACCTTCTTGGTCTATGCACTCTTTTGCTCTTTGAAAGTTTTCATAGATTTCAAGTAAATCTAATATTGCTTGTTCTTTTCCATAATCTACAAGACCTTGTTTTTCTAGATCTGTTCTTTTTCTATAGTTTATGAATTCAGCTTGAATTCTTTGAATTTGCTCTACGAGCTCTTGATTTTGTGTTTCAAGAGTTTCTTTTTCTGCTTCCTTCTTCATTTTCTCTTTTCCTGTTGAGCTTAAGTCAACCATGTGTATATTAAGATGAACCACTCATATATAAAGGTTTTGGTTTTTGTATGGAATAATGCATGTTTTATTCTATAGTAGTAACAACCGAAAGGTTTATAAAGATCCGAATTGGAATTAATATTAGAGGTTAGAGAAAAAGCATAGTTATTACAATTAATGACTTTTTCTTGATTTTATATATACAATGAAAAAATTTGAAGAATTAGGTATAAATAGTGATATATTAAAAGCTATTAAAGACGCAAGATATGAGAGTCCAAGTGAGATTCAAGAGAAAATAATTCCATTAGTTCTTAATAATCAAGATGTAATCGGTGGTTCTGCTACTGGTTCAGGAAAGACTTTAGCTTTTGGTGCAGGTATTATTCAAAATTCTGTACGAGGTAAGGGTATTCAGAGTTTGGTTTTAACTCCCACACGAGAGTTAGCTGAGCAAATTGCTCAAGAATTGAGAAAATTTTCAAGATACTGTAAATTAAATATTGTTTGTATTTATGGTGGTTTATCTATTAATCCACAAATACATGATTTGAGAAAAGCAGATGTAGTTATTGGTACTCCAGGTAGAACCTTAGATCACCTTTCTAGAGGTACTTTAAATTTAAGTAGGGTAAAGACCCTAGTTTTAGATGAAGCTGATAGAATGCTTGATATGGGTTTTATTGATGATGTAGAGAGAATTATAAAGAACTGTCCTAGAGATAGACAGACTATGTTGTTTTCAGCTACAATCCCAACAGATATTGCTCATTTAACTAAGAAACATATGAAAAATCCGACAAAGGTTTCAGTGGAATGTTATATTGATTCAAGTAAATTGAGTCAAATTTATTACAATGTTCCAGGAAAGATGAAATTCCCTTTGTTAGTTAATTTGATTAGAAATAGTAAAGATGCTAATTTATCTATGATTTTTTGTAATTCTCGGATAAATGTAGATTTTGTTGCTAAAAACTTGAAATTACTTGGAGTAGATGCTGTTCCTATTCATGGTGGGTATTCCCAACAGAAAAGGGGTCAGTTATTACAGAAATTTAATTCTGGTAAGGCTTTTGTCCTTGTATGTACAGATGTTGCTGCTAGAGGGTTGGATATTAAGGGTGTTACACACGTGTATAACTATGATATCCCCAATGAGAGTAAACAATATGTACACAGAATTGGAAGAACTGCTCGGGCTGGAAATGAAGGAGCTGCTGTGAACCTTTTATGTGAGAGAGATCATGAAAACTTCTCAAGAGTATTGAGAGATAATGATGTTGACATCTCTAAAGAGGATATGCCACAGATTCAAAGGGTTGAAATTAAGTGGAAACCCCAAAGTTCTAGAAATTTCGGTGGAAATAGAAGAAGGTTTAGATAACCTTTATTTTTTCTTTTTTAGATATATTTATATAGCTGTTGTCTTTCTCTAGTAGTTATGGCACTAGAATTAAAGCAAATAGTAGGAGTATATGATGATACTAGGCTAGAATTGCAGCCTCCGATGGCTGGAGTTCTATATGAATTAGTAGATTTTTGGACTTCTAGTCCCAAACATAAACTAAAAGTGCCTATTGGTGAAGAGATGCATGAAGCACAATATGTTTTAGCTCCAGAAAGATTTTTACAATATGTTAAGGATGATGAGCCTTTTGGAATTTATGTAGGAGATATGACGTTTATTAGTGCTGAGCTTGCTAAAGAGCATCCAACTTGGGTTCCTTATATTGCTTTGAAACTTGTTGCTCAAAGACATATTAATGAAGGTTTGGATGAATCTGGAAGAGCAAGGCACTGGCAGGCTTTATTTGGTGCTATAAGGGTTGCTGGTTTGAAAATGGATGAGCCTAATTTTAGGGGATTTATAGAAGAACTTGCTGCTCATGAGAATTCTGGTTATTTTGAATTAGATGATGAATTAAATGATTTTTTAGGTGGTAATGATCCATTAACAGCTAAAAGAAAGTACTTAGATCATCATAGAAATAATCGATGGGTAACTGAGGGAAGGAAAACTGAAATCATGGAAAAGATGGGTCTTCAAGTTTATGGTAGAAATCATGCTGAAGCTGTTTTTTCTGAAATAGATGATCGAAATTTAAATTTATATGCAGCTAGTGTTTTTGTTAGGGCTATAAGACATGTGCCCCATGGAGAAGGTGTTTTGATTTCTCCACCATATAATGCAATTGCTTATGCAATGACACGAGATGCCAATGGGGTTGTTGATTTATTGAATTTTAGACAAGGAGTTTTACCGGATGGACAAGATATTGTTTTTAAAAAAGGTAGGAATAGAAACTCAACTTGGACTGCTTTGATAAAAAGATTAGGTTATCAAATGCATATAGCTGAGAGAAATGCTACTAAATTACTTGATTCTCAAAAAGAAGAATTGGAAGGGTTGGTTGTTAGTGCTGAAGGACAAAATGCTTTGATTACTGCTGATGCTGCTAGAGTTGAAGAATTAGTAACTGCAAGCCAATTTGAGGCTGCTAGAGCAATATTAGAAGGAATGCCTGGTCATGAACAAAGTTTGGCTAGACTGGGTGAATTAACAAGAGGTTCTGCTGAAAGTTTGGCTCTTCTTGAAGCTTCTAGACAATTATTAGAGGAGCAGATATGAAGGTTTTAGTTTTTGGAACATTTGATTTATTTCATAAAGGACATGAATATTTTCTTGGAAAGGCTAAGGAATATGGTGATCTTGTTGTTGTTGTTGCTAGAGACTGTACTGTTAATAAACTTAAAGGTCAAAAACCTTGGAATGATCAGAATAAAAGAGTAACTACTTTGAAAAGTTCTGGATTTGATGCTGTTATTGGATATAATGGAGATAAATTAAAAATTATTGAGGAAATTAGACCAGATGTTATTTGTTTGGGATATGATCAATCTTCTTTTACTGAAGGTTTAGGGAAAAAATTAGAAAAAAGAGGTTTGAATGCTAAGATTATTAGGTTGGAACCTTTTAGACCAGATGTATTTAAGAGTTCTAAGTTGAAAGAATATATGTAACAATGATACAAACTAATAGGGCAAGATTATATAATTCTTTTATGCAAGGGGTTGGAGAGGATTCTATTGTAGCTTATCATGGTACTAGTCTGCAAGTTTTAAGAAGAATAATTGAAACTGGTGAGCAACCTGGTGCTGTTGAAGTACCCCATCAAAATGTTCAAGCTATGGTTAGAGAGGGAGATATTTTTATGTTTCCAATTAAAGATAGAACTGATATTGTTGATGATCCCTTAGTGCAAATGGAAGCCCTTGAAGAGGCTATGGATTATGCGGGAATAAATGCATTTTGTCATAGAGTTTGTGAGAGGTTGGGATGGAGTGTTTTTTCAGATGGGCATGAACCTAGTCCTTTAGGTCATGAATTAAGTTTGAAATATTTTGCTATGGATTTTTTAGAAGGATATAATTTTAGAAGAATACCTAAATTTATTAAATTTCTTTTGCAGAGAGGATATGACTTTGATCAAGCTGCAAGGTTTGTAAATCGGGTTGCTGATGAAAATCAAGGAGTTGTTTTAGGATATTCAAAAGAGGTTCTAAATGGAACTGAACTTATTGGACATACTAGTGTGGATATTAGAGTTCAAGGAGTTACAATTGATCATATTGTTGGTGTTCAAGCTTTGGATAAAAAATCTTCTTTGTTTTTAGAAGGATTGGCTACTTAAGTTTTAAAAAGGCAGGATTAATTTTCTTTATTATGGAATTATTAGATGCTATTATTTTAGGGATTGTTCAAGGTATTACTGAATGGTTACCTATTTCTAGTTCTGGGCATTTAGTTATTTTTCAAGAACTATTTGGTATGAATGTTCCAGTATTTTTTGATATTATGTTGCATTTTGCTACCTTACTTGTAATATTATTAGTGTTTTGGAAGGATATTTGGAAAGTGATATATTCTTGGTTAACTTGGAAGAAGGATGAGTATTGGAAACTAGGTTGGTTTGTTTTGTTAGGAAGTGTATTTACTGCTTGTTTGGGTTTATTGTTTAAGGATTATATTTTAACATTTTTTTCAAATCTTAAGATAGTTGGAATTGCTTTGATTTGTACTGGTTTGTTTTTATATCTAACAAAGTTTGTTGATGGTTATAAGAAATTAAAATGGTATGATTCTATTTTGATAGGAGTTATGCAAGGTATTGCTCTTGTTCCAGGTGTTTCAAGAAGTGGAAGTACTATTGGTACTGGTTTGTTATTAGGAATTGATAGGGAGAAAGTGGCTAAGTTTTCTTTTATCTTGGTAATACCTGCAATTATTGGTGCTACAATTTTAGAATATGATAGTTCTTTTGTTGTTGGTAATCTTTTAGTTGTTTTAGTTGGTATGTTGGTTAGTATTGTTGTAGGCTATATTAGTTTGAAGTTATTGATGAGAGTAATAATGAATAATAAGTTTTGGATTTTTAGTTTCTATTGTGTTGCTCTTGGGATTTTATTGTTGTTTCTATGAAGTAGTTACAAAATAGAAAGGTTTATAAAATAAAAAAACAGCTTTATTTATATGAAATTGGGTTTATTATTGGCTGGAGTAATAGCATTAGAAACTTTAGTAGGATGTACTGCTAGGAATATACATACATTACCTATAGATGCTCCTAGTGCACATGTTGAACATTTAGAAGAGAAGGAATTTGTTGTTCCTGATGATGTTTTGATTGCTTATTATAATAAAGCCAATCAACGGGATGAAGTTTGGGGTACACCCTCTGCTATTTTTATAAATGGGTATAGTTTGGTGGATCCAATTAAAAGACAAAGATTTAATAGTTTTTTACTTGAAAAGGGTTTTTCTAGGGAAGAAATTAATGATTATGCTTCTTTATTTAGAAGAGATTCTATTCTGGTTCGTGAATCTCTTTCTGATGAAGATTTTGAAGAATCTTTAGAACATGAGAGATTTCATAGAGAGATGAAAAAATTGAGTAATCCAGATTATAAAATAATGGAAGAGGCTGCTGGGACAATGATGGATAGAGTGGAAGAAAGTTATTATTCTCCAGCTATTGACGGAAATATCGATATTTATTTAGTCAGGGCTAGATATGGTGGAGACTATATTCCCGGTACACTTAGAAATGCTGTTTTAGGGGGTACATTTGAAGAGTTTTTTACTTATCTAGGTGGTGGAGAGTGGGTTGATGGTGTTGAGGATATTTTTAGAAATGAACATCCAGAAGCTTATGATATATATGATAGAATTAGAACTGATGTGCAATTAGATTAATCTTATTGCTGCTCTTGGGATTTTTTTGCTTCTTGTATAGCTTCCCATTCTTCTTTATCTTTATGTATTTCTTGATTTGCTTTATCCTGAATGTCATGAGGGAAAAACAAATATCTATCTTCGTCTTCTTTCATTATTAATGTAACTCTTGATTCAGCTTTTTCTGCTACTATCTTCCATCCTAATTCTTTTGCTATTTTTTTAGAAAATTCTTTGATATCTTCATGGCGTGCCATTTGTTTGTAATCTGTTCTGTATTGTGCATAACCTACTGACATTACTGCTTTTACTTCTACAAATTGAGGAGGAAATTTCTTAATTAATTTAGCATACTCTTCAGGATTTACCAGGTTTAATTCTTTCATAACTGATAATCTTATTGTTGCTCTTGGGAATTTTTGTAGTATTTCTAAAGATTTCATAAGTCTATCCCATCCATCTTTGTGATGAGGATTACATGTTTTTTTGTAAACTTCTTCATTTGGAGCAGGTAGAGTGATATAAGTTTGAGTTGGGGGATTTTTGATTAGTTTCTTTAACATTTCTGGTTGTTGTCCATTTGTAACTAAGAAAGAAGTCATATCTCTTGAATGTATTTCTTCTATTAATTCAGGTAATAAAGGATAGAGTGTTGCATCTCCTGCTAGAGAAAGTGCAATATGTTTAGGTAATGTTGATTCTCTGTATTTTGTTGCATCTGTTTGAGTATTACCTTTGAATCCTTTTAGGAATAGAGTTTGTTCTTTTATTAGACCATCTACTATATCTTTAGGAGAGTCTGGGTTTTTGATCTCTTCTGTATCTGTGTGTTCTAAAGATCTCCAACAGAATACACATTTATGAGTGCAGTTAGTTACTGATACTGAGGATTGTATACATCTGTTTGATTTGATACCGTAGAAAGTTTGTTTGTAACAAACATCTTCATTTTTAATTGCTCTCTTACACCATAAGCAAACCTTTACAGCTGAGTGATTTCCTACAATTCTATAACCTTGCTTTTCAAGGTCTTTTTTTACTAAACTATCCATATTCTTTATTATTTTATGTTGTTTTATAAAATTTTTGGCTTGTTCTCCCTATTAGAATCAAATAGAATTAGATTTTAGGCCTTACCTCTTTTTTTTCTTAACCTTTTTTTTAGTAGCTTTCTTTTTCACTTTTCTTTTCACTGCTTTCTTTTTCACTGCTTTCTTCTTAGTCACTTTTTTCTTCACTTTCTTCTTAACTTTTCTTTTCACTGCTTTCTTTTTCACTTTAGTCTTTTTAGCTTTCTTTGCTTTTCTTTTAGCTACTTTTTTAGGTTTTCTCCTAGGTACTCTTATTAAAACCATAGAAATTTGCTAAGGTAATATATTATAAAAAGGTTATGTTTTTGGTTTGTAAGTATGTGTTTTTCCTAAGTAATGACCATATGCTTCTAAACCTGGCCAAGTGTTTGGTTTTATTGGAATTTTTCTTGATAGAGTTAGAGGACCACGAACTCTTGATTCTAAAGGTTCATCTTTAGGTAAAGGTTTTGTCATTTTTATTTTGATAGTGTTTTATTTTATAAGAATTTCTGTTCTAATTATTCATCAATTTTGTTGTTACTTATAAATAGTTAACTTTATATATGAATAAATTGAAAAAAAGAGTATGAATAACGACCATTTGGATAAAAAAAATCCTAATACTGGTAGCGAATATGATGAGATGGTTAGGAAAGGAATTATTAGAAGGAGAATTTGGCCTAGCCTTGGAGAATTTTTGGATTCTGTAGACCCTTCAGTTAGAGAGCACCCAGGCCTCAGGATTCAAAATAATATCCAAAGTCTTGAAGGGATTGAAGGTTTTCATGACTTGGAATTAATTATAATTAATCCTGGATGTCATGATGGTTTGGATTTTTCACTTTTAGCAAATCCAAAATTACAAAGGTCAGTTAGATCTGTTGAGGTTTATGGATCGGTTACAAATTTAGATTTTTTGAGGGATTATAAAAGATTAGTAAAATTAGTAGTTCATGGAAATGATCAACCAAAAGAACCTTCTTACTTACATAATATGGATGCTTTAGCTCAATCTGAAATTATAGCCGATACATTAAGATATCTTGAATTGCAACATCTTAAGTTATTTAATGAGGAGCTTTTCCCTATGGCTACTGCTGTTGATTTGTCTTTTTTAGGAAATTTAAGGGCTCTTGAAATCTTTAAATCTGTTTATACTGATTTTGTATCATTGGATCCATTAGGCTCTGAAGGTATTCAAAAGACACTCAAAAGAATTTTTTTGCATTATGAAGCTAAGACACTTATGTCTCGTACAAGTTTAGCACAAATAGAGGCTATGCAGGAAGCAGGCAGAATTCCATTTGAATTGCCCTCTGCAGAAAAATATGGGATGCAACATGCTTTTGATGCTTCAAATTTAGCTGGTTTTTCAGCTCTTGAAGATCTTCATTTAGAGGTTCCAACTGAAAATGTTGGTGCACTTGCTCAGAGTCCACTATCTAGAGTAGTAAGAAAACTTGTATTAAAATCTAAATTTATTGATGACCTTGGATTTTTGGAATCCTTTCAGAGAGTATCCAGTCTTGATTTAGGAGAAACAAGACTTAGAGATATTTTTGAAATTTTACATTATCCTTTTGTTATTAATGGTGATTTAACTGAATTGACTATTCCTGATTCTATTCATTGGGATAGAGTTGTTGGAAATAGGTACATAAATACTGAAGCTGTTCAAGAACTTAGATCTAGAGGAATAGATGTTCATATTAGTGGTAGGCCACCAGAATTACCAAAACCAGAACCTCAACCCAAACTATATGTGGTTTGTGGACCTTCAGGTTCGGGAAAAACAACCCTAATAGAATATATGAAAACTATTTTGGGTATTAAACCATTAAGAAAAACTACTACTCGTCCATATCGGACTCTTCTTGAAGAGGTTTCTCAGGGAGTTTTAAGTCTACCAAGGTCTGATTTTGAAGAAAGATTAACATCTAATTCTATTCAAGGTGTACATAGCTATAGTGGTAATCAGTATGGTGTTATAAATGAAGATCTTTTAGGGGCAAGACTATCAAATGAGGTTTATATGTTGGATTCTTGTGATCCTGAATCTGCATTAAGATTGAGAGATGCTAATCCTGATTTTGTTGAGGTTATTTTATTATTACCTTTTGCATATTTAGTCGAAAGAGGGCTCTTGTCAAGAGAAAGAGTTTTAGAAAGTCAATTAGCTAATCCAGATCCAGGGTTTGAGACTTTTGAAGAACAGTTAAGATATCTACAATCTGTTAGATCTAATCTTGTTAATACTGGGCAGAGAATTTCTAAAATTGCAGAAGATTTTAGAAGAGTTGAAGGTTATATTCCTAAAGTAGATCATTGTATTCAGGGATTGGATTATAGGTCAAATCAACAGAAAGTTACTGAAATTGTTACAAGATTACCCATTCAATAAAGTGAGTTAATAATGCACCTTTCATTTCAAATGTAGCATTAAATATTTGGGTAATTAAGAAAAAAGCCTTTAATTCTTTTCTTTTGACTTTGCTATATAATTGATTTATTTTTTTATCTAATTTTTCTTTTTTTTCACCAAATTTTTTTAATTTTTGATAGTTAAAATTAAAGAATAAGTTATTAAAATCTAATAAAAACTCATTTGTTTCATTTAATAAATTTCTAAGTTCCTTGCTTAAATTTATTTTATTTTTTGCTATTTCTTTACATAATGATTTGTATATATCTCCAATAATTTCAATTTCCTCTAAAATATAATACACTGAATTTGAATTATAAGGAGATTCTATATTTTTATTTAGTAATCTTCTACAAAAATCAGTATATTTATCTATATTTTTATCCATTAGGGCCGTGGATTTTAATCCTTCAAAATCTTTTGTTTTTATTTCTTTTTGTATATTTTTTATTGTCATTTCTAATGAAAAGAAGACTTTTTTTAGAATTATGTTAAATTTTTCAGGATCTAATGAAGCAATAGATTTTATTTTAACTTTATTTTCATCATATTCAATTGCATCAAATTCTGGAAGATTTCTTTCTATTCTTTTTTGGATTATTTTTAATTCTTCTGCTCTTTCATATTGGATTGTAAGATTTTTCTTTCCTGATTTGTAAGCTGCAGCAACAATTCTATGGATCATGTTTTTTTGATTGCTAACATCAATTAAGATATTTGTTGTTTTTTCTTTTATATTTTCTGTACAAATATTTAATTTATTCTTATCTTCTTCAACCTCCAACTCATCTCCAGGGCTTATATTATACTTTCTTGCCCACTTAGAAGGAATACTTACTGTTAGTGTGCTTGTTCCTACTCTGTTAACTTTTCTTTTCATTGTAATATGTATAAAGTTTTTGGTATTTATATACTTTTCTAAAAGTAATTACATAATTACTAGTAATAATTATAATTGAAAAATGTATATATAATGCTTTTGACTTTTATATAATTAGGAGGTAAACAAGATGTTTGCAACAATTTATAGGAAAATTGAAGGATGGATTGATAATTATAGAGATTCAAAATTTGAAGATGAAAATTATGTTAGGAAGAAAGTTGAGCTTCTGGTTGAACAGACCCCAGAATCAAATGCTGATTTTGCAAATAGGTCAATTAGCTATATTCAGCAACAACATATAACATCAAAAGATATTAGACAGCAACTTAGTTTATGGGGCACTCTGAATCAAGCATGTAATACTATAGATATACATGAAAGATCAAGTGAAAAAGTTAGACAAATAGGGGCTGAAAGACGAAAAAATCTAAGGGCATTGTTGGAGTGTAATCATTAACTAAGGAAAGCTAAACTATTTAGCTCGAGCTGTGAAAAATGAGAACTCTATTGCTTAATGCTCCAAATATTCCTTTTACTGATAGAGATATATTAATGCCCCAGATTGATTTATTGCAAGAAGCAGGGTTACTTGAGTCTTTAGGACATGATGCTATTTTTTATGATATGGATATTGAAAGAGCTTCTGATTATGACTTAGAGAAGAAGCTAGTAGAAGATAGTATAGATGTTGTTTATATGTTATTTGATGAAGTTGTTCAAATTCACTCACACCAAGCTGTAAGAAATGCAATGAATTTGGGAAGATTAATAAGAGACACAGGAAGAAAGGTTATTTTTGGTGGTACTGTACCAAGTTTTTTTCATAATTTTATTTTAGAAAAAGGTTATGCTGATGTGGTTTTGGTAGGTCCACCAGGTCCTGCATTAAGAGAGTTGTTTTCAAATTGGAATTACAGAGATAATAAAAGAATTGCTTATAAAAATTCAAGAGGAGAAGTTGTTGGAAGAGATATTTATTCTAGAAGTTTGTTAGAAGGGTTTACTTTGGATGATAGTTATGGCATTGCTTCCAGACATCTTGTAAATGAAGAGAATTATCCTATAGATGTTAGAACTATTGCAAGTAGTAGAGGTTGTAGACCAAATGGTAAAGGGTGCACTTTTTGTCCTTATAGTTCTTTTTGGGGAAGATATAGACATTTTTCCACAGAATTAGTCCTTTCAGATATTGAACAAATTATTGAAAAAGGTCATAGAAAAATTATGTTCTTAGATTCATCTTTTACTTATAGTCCTTTTTATACAAAGGATTTATTTCAGAAAATTATTGAAAGAGGTTATAATAAATATGCCATATTTGGAGGGATGAGTAGAGTAGATATTGATTTAGATATGTTAGATTTATTACAAGAAGGAGGATTAAGATTTATTCATTTTGGTATTGAATCTGGAGATCAAGAAACAATTAATAAATTAAGGAAAAGTATAACTGTTGAACAAATTGAAAAAGCCTTTTATGAATCTAAAAAAAGAGGATTGAGGACAAGAGGCTCTATTATAATTGATTCTGGTGATACAAAAGAATCAGTAGATAAAACTATAGACTTATTATGTAGAATATCACCTAATGAAATAAAACCCCATTTTCTATCTCCTAGGATTTATTCAGATATGCAAGATATTACATGGGAAAATCAAAGTATTTTTGGATCTGGGTCTGTTGTATCAAAATCTATCTCTGAATATGCTACTCGAGGATTAGACCAATTGGCTGATTTCTTTAAGGCCCAAGGATATTTGATTCTTTTAGACTCTTTTGCAAAAGAAGGTTTCTGGAAGGGATTATGGGAAAGAGGGGAAAAAGGAGAAGAAATTAATTTTATGTCTGTTGCGCCTGCAAGATATGGAATTAGTTGGTAAATAGTTTTTGATAGTTTGAGTAGATTGCTTTCATTACTTCATCTTCTTCTACTTTTTTTATTTTTGCAATTTCTTTTACTGTTACTGTAACATTAGATGGTTCATTTCTTTCACCTTTAACTGGGGCCATCCAAGGGGAATCTGTTTCTGTTAGTATTCTTGTTAGAGGAACCTTCTTTACTAATTCTTGGAAATGTACTGAATGTACTATGATTGGTGGGATTGAAAAGTAAACATCATATCCCTCAAGTCTTTTGAGTAGCTTTAGTTTACCTGAAAAACAATGTAGAACTACTTTCTTTGGTTTCTCTTCTTCAATTATCTCTACAATTCTTTTTTCTGCTTTTCTTGTATGTACAATTAAGGGAATATCTAATTTTTTTCCTAATAGAATGAATTTTTTGAATAGTTCTTCTTGTCTTTCTTTGTCAGAGTAAGTAAAATCTAAACCTATTTCACCTAATGCTATGGGTTTTTGTTTTTCAATCCACTTTAGTTCTTTTTCTATCTCTTTGTCATCAAATTCATGAACATGTCCGGGATAGAAACCTAGTGCTTTTTTCACTATTTTGTATTTTTTTACTAAATCCAGAGTTTTTCTATTTCTTTCTGGAGAAGCACCATTGTTTATTATTGCCACAACCTTAGCTTTTTCTGCTCTTTTGATTACTTCATCTGTATCATCGAATCTTTCATCATCTAAATGGCAGTGAACATCTACATACATAAGAAATTTTGATATTTTAGAATTTATAAAGTTTTATTTTTGTACTAATCTTACTCCACCTTCTGGTGATGGGAAAGTGCTATCTCCTGCAAAAGCCCAAAATGGTGTTTTACTGTAAATAAAATCATTTCTTGCACCTCTAAAATCATGATCACAACCTGGAACTAAAGCAAAGGTACTATTAGTTCCTAAATGTCTAGCTATCTGGTTTATATAAGTTCCATCAGTAGATCCATCTCTATCTCCTTGAGTGATAAATACTTCTCCTTCGAATCTTTCAAAACTTTCAAAAATTGCATCTCTTCCACGATAAGCCTCATAAGCATGTGAAGGACCAATTAGTAATACTTTTTCTACAAGTGGATGATGACCTGCAATACTTCCAACAGAAGTTCCACCTGCTGAAAATCCCATTAAGCAAATTTCTGGTTCTTCAGCTCCAGTAATTTCTCTTGAGTGTTCTACTACAAAATTTATAACTGCAAGAAGATCATCAGTTGCTGTTTCATGAAATGGATGATAATCTCTTTCTTCATTATCCATTAAAATAGCTGCTCCAAATCTTTCTTGAATTAAACGAGCTAAGGTTCTGTATTTGTTTTTGTAACCTTGTAACTTTTCATAAAATCCTGGTTGATGGATAACTACTTTTCCAGTTGTTGAGGGATAGACTTCTATACCTAACTCAATAGGTTTTGATTTAACTTCAACTCGCATAGCTTGCTCAAAAGTTTGAGGATGAGGATAAATAGGTACTCTTCCTTGTCTTGAAACTGTGACTGCTTCCATAGTTTTCAGGTTTTTTCTTTATTTATAAAGCTATCTATTTTAATTACTTTAAAGTGGTTACAAACAAAAGGCTTATAAATAAGAAAATTTTTTCAAAAACTATCAAATTTATGGAGAATTATGATAAAAATGGGAAGATCAATTGATTTATTATATGTTGGTACTATGGTACCCAAAGACGAAACACTTGAAGCTTTTGGTGTAAATATGGCAGGATTTAATGATAGATGTAGAGAGGCAGGTTTAGAATCTTGGTTAACTTATGACCATATAGCTATTGGGGAAATGTTGGACCGAAGTGGTACTGTGCATGGATCTCTAGTTACATATAATGCTTGGGATCTAGAGGCCCTTAGAGAGACTACAGAAACTGTTGAAGGAAAACTTAGTAAACTTGGTTTAGAAGGAGAAGTTAAACTAAGATATGAGTGTGTTGCTTGTTAAAGGAGATAAAAAAATGACACGTAGTTATGTATTACTTGGAGCAAGATTAGAAATAAAAGATGCAGCAGAAAGAGAATTTGTACCTGATGCTCATGCAAATAGACTAGATGAAGGTGCTGATGTGATTGAAGAAGCAGGTCTTGAGGCATGGATTTTAGAAGGACAAAGAGGACTTTTTGTTGGTAAATGTCTGACTAATGCTAATCCCTTATTCCAATTTGGTGTTGGACTTGAAGATTTTAGTATGGCTGATTTACAAACTCAATATGCTGAAGTTGCTAGTGGATTAACCCAAATAGGTATTGAAGCTGAACCTGCTTTGATGCATTACAGAGAAATGCCAAAACAATTTTTAAGATAAACTTATTAACTTCTTTTTTCTTTAATTTTATTTATGATTTTTGTACTCTCTAAATATAATATAGATCTTGCTAGAGCAGAAGTTGAAGCTTTAGCGGGAAAAAAAGGAGAGCTACATGAGAACTTTTTAGTTTTGGATGCAGAATTTGATTTCTCAAGATTAGCTTACACCAATAAGATATTAGAATTCTTATTCCATTGTAGAAGGACAGATCTAAAGAATAAATTTGAGAGGTTTGATTGGAATGAAATTTACAAGAATAATTTTTGTATTAGAAGTAATGAGTATAAATACCAAAAAGATTTTGCAAAATTAGTTTGGCAATCTATAGACAATCCTAAAGTTCAATTGAATAATTCAGATACAGAGATTTGGATTTATTTCTATAGAGATGATGCTTTTGTTGGTAAAACTGTGTATGAAAGAGAAGAAAAGTTTAAGATGAGAAGACCAGACCTAAGACCTGGATTTTTTCCTGTTTCTTTGAAACCAAAATTAGCTAAAGCAATAGTTAATTTAAGTGGTGTAGATAAAGGCAAAATTTGGGATCCTTTTTGTGGTACTTCTGGAATTTTGATAGAAGCTTCTTTGATGGGATTAGAAGTTATTGGTACTGATCTTGATGAAAAGATGATAGAGGCTTCAAAGAAGAATTTTAAGAAGTATAAAATTGATGGAAAGTTAACCTTAGGTGATTCAAGAAAATTAAAAATAGATTGTGATTGTATTGTTACTGATCCACCTTATGGTAGAAGAGCTTCTTTACATAAGTCTGAGATTGAAAAGTTATACAAAGAATGCTTAGAGAATTTTTATGGTTTTGTTGATAGGGTTGTTATAATGTCTCCAAGCGATGTAGATATTGAGACTAAATATAAGAAGAAATTAGTTGCTGTTGATTTTGTTCATGGTAGTCTTTCTAGGAAGATATATGTTCTAGACAGGTAGTTTTATAAATGATTTCTTAAAAAAATTTAATTATGGTAAGATATGGTAGACAAAGACCTGCAGCAGAAGAAGAGAAGATAAGACTAGATGTTGTCTCACTTTTATTTCCAGAGGGTGGAAAGCTTTTATCTGGAGAGCAAGAGTTTGTTGGAGAATTGTATGTTGCTTTAGCTGGAGACTTAGAAGATAGATTTGATCCTATTTGTTTACCTATTAGTGCTGTTAGAAAATCTTTGAGAGGTTCTGCTACAAGAATGACTGCTAGTGGACCAAGATCAAGTAGATATACTAAGGAAACTACTCATTATTTTAATAGTTTTCAGGTTAAAGATCAAGAACTTAGAAGAGGGAAAGAACATGGTGAAGTGGGAATAATTCTTGATGATAAGTTAGCTGAAGATAGATATGCTGAATTTGTAAAAGTTTATAGAAAAATTAGAGCTAATTATCTTAGGAAAGCCATGGAAGAAGATAGAGGAAGATTACAACAACTATTAGCTGTTTATGCTGCTGTAAGAGAAGGAATTGATGCTAAGCAATTTTATAGAAGGAATAGTGCTTTTAATTGTACTTGGAAAGGTTATGAACCAGATGAAAGGCTTCAAGATAGAATTGAAGAGGGAGATGAGTTTCTAGAATTTAAACAACAAGTATCAGTTGTAAAAAAAGTTGTAGATGTTGGTGCTGAATTAGCTTGGAGAAGAGCTAGAAATGCTGCAAATAGTAGAAGATTCAGAAGAAAAGCTCAAAGACAGACATAATCAAATCATTTAACCAAGGTACTAAACTTATTAAAATTAAAATTAGTAAAAATACTGAGATTATTGTTAATAATTTCTTTGCTTTATTTTCCTTTTTGAATACTACTAAGGATAGCAAGAAAAACATTCTTCCACCATCTACTGGACCTAAAGGTAATAGGTTAAACAAACCAATTCCAAAACTTATAAGGAATAGCCAAACAATTAGAATCTTAAACCAGTTAATTGTTGATTCATATTTCTCTAAATGTAGATATTCTTCTTTTAGTGTAATTTCTTGTTGAATTCCAGCCATACCAAAGAAGGCAATTGAAGCGTTTTCAGGATGTTCAACTGTTAATATTTCATACTCTCCTCTGTCTGTATCTAATAGAACTTTATCACCTGGTTCTAATTCTAGTGTTTTATTCAAAAAAGTGATTGCATCTAGTGTATCTACTCCATCCATTTCATATATTGTAAATGGAACTTCAATTCCAGAATCATAGATAGGATAATCTTCAGTTGCTTCGGTAATTGTCACACCATTGTATTCATAGATTTCTGTGAGGAATGGACTGACACAAAAGATTAAGACTAAAAGCATAATTCCTGCAAATATAATGTTTGAGAATGGACCGGCTGCAAAGACAGCTAATTGTTCTCTTTTCTTTTTTTTAGTTAAAACTTTTTCTTCTGGTTCCACAAAGGCTGCCAGGATTGGTCCTAGAAATGCAAAGCCAGAAGATTTTATTGGAATCTTGTATAATCTAGCCACTAATCCATGTGAGAATTCATGCATTACAGCGACGATAAATATTGAAATAATCCAATGCCAAAATGACAAACTTGGTGCTCCAGGTATTGAAATTCCAGGAAATACTGGGGCTAATGGTGGTGGAGTACCAGGAATTAGTAAAAACTTGATTGTTTCTTGGATTAGGAAGTAAAAAATAAATACCATAGAAGCAAATCCAACATAGATTCCTATCTGGGCTATTACTCTCTGTAATCTTGGACAATATTTTGCAAATTTGTCCATTAATTTTAATCCAAGTTGTGTTTTGAATAGAACAAAGATCTTTCCCTGTACGGTGAATTTATCTCTGTACTTTAGAAATAATAATATTAAAATAGCATAGAAAATTAAGATCGAGATTAAGTCCCAATTCATTTCTTAGTATTAATGGGTCTAAAAGCTTTAGATTGACAGCTTCGACATTTCACCTTTTTTTGTAGAACCCTACTTATATCAGTCCTAATTTTAGTCTTGCATTTCTTACAAACAAAAATTCTTCTAAATAATCTTGCTGTTGTTGCTTCAAACTTTGCCATATCTAATCACCAGCTAATTGTTTCATTACCTTGTCTTCGAGTACAGTCCAATACATCACATTTGACCCTTCTTTTACTTTAGCTTTCAAATCAGCTGGAATTGCCAAATCAAAGGTCTCGTATGATTCTAGGTCCATGACATTTGCTGTATCATCGTCGATAGATACTACTTGTGCTTTTCTCTTTTCAATAACTGGGGACTCAATATGATCATGTCCAGGTAAGACCTTAACAATTTTCTTACCACCTGTTATTGATACTGCTTCAATTCGACATTTTGCATGTCCATGTTTTCCAGGACGGGAAATGTCGAGATTTTTTACAACACAAGCTTGTCCATCAAAGATAACATATCTTCCTGGTTTTGCTCCTGTAGCGTCTATAAGCTTAATCTCTCCCATGAACTCTTAAGAAAAGTAATTTCTTTATAAAGTTTTCTAATAGGGCCAAGTAATAAAAAGCTTTATATATTCCTAATTTTTCTCAAACTCTATGAAAGTTAAGAAAGGAGATTTTGTGGATTTAGAATTTGTAGGTAGACTTGATGATGGTAAGATCTTTGATTTGAATAACAAAGAGGTTGCTAAAGCTGAAGGGTTTACTGATGAATTAGATAGGGTTGTTGTCTGTGTTGGTGAGAGGGAGGTTGTGGAAGGATTGGATGATGCTCTTGTTGACAAAGAGGTAGGTTCTGAATTTAAAGTTGATGTTCCTTGTGAAAAGGCTTTTGGAAAAAAGAATGCTAAGTTATATCAATTAGTTGCTGCTAATAAATTTAAAGATCAAAAAATTAATCCTCATCCAGGATTACAAGTTAATATTGATGGTAGGGTAGGTGTTATTAAGACGGTTTCTGGTGGAAGGATTATGATTGACTTTAATCATCCTTTGGGTGGAAGAGATTTAAAATATGATGCTAAAATTTTAAAAGTTGTTGAGGACGTTAATGATAAAGTAGAGTTTTCTTTGAAAAATCTAATTGGTCAAAAAATTCCTTTTGAATATAAAGAAGGAAAGCTAACAGTTAAAATTGAATTCCCAGATCCAATCAAAAAGGAACTTGGTGAGAAACTGAAAGAAAGGATCAAAGAGATTAAAGATATTGATTTTAAAAAATGATATCTCCTTATTTTGAGTTTATAGATCAGAGAATTTCTTTTCCAAGTAATACAGTTCCATTTTATAGAGAAAGATTACCTTCTGAAGGTGGGGGAGATCTTATTTTTGGTCAATTGTATATTTCTAGTTTACAAGGTTTTAACTCTTCAGATTTATATCGTGCTGTAAGACATATTGAAAGAGGTTATGCTTTAGCAATTAAGGTGGGTGATTTACCTGGTTTAACTATAGAAAGAATGGTAGAAATTGATAGAAATAGATTACCCATATTTAAATTAAGAGATGCTATTGAAAAAAAATCCAATGAACTAACTATTCAAATGGAAAGAGAGGCAGGATTAGCTCCAAGTATATTTGAGGGTAGAATCATGCAAGAGTAGTTTAACTTTCTAATATACAAAATAAAACATAAATATCTTTATAAATTCTATTCATACTTTTTGTCAGTGGAGGGTATATAATATGGAGACTATATTTAGAAATGCTGAACAACAAGATTCACAATTTAATAATCCTGAAAAAAAGGTTAATCCTATTGATCAAGAACTAGAGGCTTTACTAGCCAAACAAAAGGCAAAAATAAAAGTTGTTGGATGTGGTGGTGGAGGAAATAATTCTATTAACAGAATGACTGATGTAGGTATTGCTGGTGCTGAAACAATGGCAATTAACACAGATGCTCAAGATTTACTTTATACTAACGCAGACCATAAGATTCTGGTGGGCAAGGAATTGACTCAAGGTTTGGGTGCTGGTTCTATGCCTCAAGTTGGGGAAGAAGCTGCTAGAGAATCTGAACATGAAATAAGACAGAAACTACAAGGTGCTGATATGGTTTTCATCACTTGTGGTCTTGGAGGAGGAACTGGTACTGGTTCTGCTCCGGTTGTTGCTGATATTGCTAAGAGAGTTGGAGCTCTAACTGTAGGTATTGTTACTCTACCTTTTGAAATGGAAGGGGGAAGAAGATATGAGAATGCAGTTATTGGTTTGGAGAAGATGGAAAGGGTGGTTGATACTCTAATTGTTATTCCTAATGATAAATTATTAGATTTGGCTCCAGATTTGCCATTACAAACAGCTTTCAAAGTTGCTGATGAGATCTTAACTAATTCTGTAAAAGGAATTGCTGAATTGGTTACAAAAGCAGGTTTGGTTAACTTAGACTTTGCTGATATTAGAGCGGTTATGGGTAATGGTGGAGTTTCTATGATTGGTATTGGTGAATCTGATACTGAACAAAGAGCTCAGGAAGCAGTAGAAAAAGCTATTCAGAATCCATTATTAGATGTTGACATTTCTGGATCTTCAGGTGCTTTGATTAATGTGTCTGGTGGTTCTGATATGACTTTAGATGAAGCAAAGGATGTTGTTGAGGCTATTTCCAATAAACTTGATGATGATGCAAGGATTATTTGGGGAGCTCAAATCTCAGACGATTTGGAGAATACCTTGAGGGTTTTACTAATAGTGACTGGAGTACAGAGTCCACAGATTCTAGGCCCTAGAGATGAAAGCCAGAGCACCGAGGAGCGAAAAGAGATTGAGAATGAGCTAGGTATTGAGTTCATTGATTAATCCCTCCATTAGAAAGCTTTATAAACTATTATTTTTTCTGATTTATCAATGGCACTTAAAGATTACTCGGTTAAATTAAAGAGCTTTATTATTGAATGTAAAAGAGTTCTACAAGTAACAAAGAAACCTACAATGCCAGAATTTAAGGCTATTGTTAAGGTTACTGCATTAGGAATGTTGGTAATTGGATTGATTGGTTTTATTATTTCAACCCTAGCAATATTGGCCGGAATTTAAAATGGAAGAAGAAGTAAAAGAAGAAATTAAAGTGGAAGAAGTAAAGAATAAAATTTATGCACTTCGAACTACAGCTAATAGAGAAGATCAAGTTGTAGATTTCCTTAGTTCAAATGTTGAGAAGAAAAAATTAGATGTTTATGCTATTGTAAGACCTCATGGAATGAGAGGTTATATCTTTGTAGAAGCTAAGGATAGACAGATTGCTGAAGAAGCATATTATGGTATACCTTATGCTAAAGGATTATTATCCAAACCTGTAGAGTATAAAGAGATTGAACCTATGATCGAACAGGTTAAAATTGAGATGAATATTCAAAAAAGTGATATTGTTGAGATTATTTCTGGACCTTTTAAGAGAGAGAAGGCGAAGATTACTAGAATTGATCAGCAGAAAGAAGAAGTTATTGTTGAGTTGTTAGAAACGGCAGTTCCTATTCCTATTACTCTAAAAATGGATTCTGTTAAAGTTATTAGAAGAGAAAGTGATGAGGAGAATGACGAAATTTAACGAAAGATATTTAAAGTGACTAAATTTCCAAAATAAAAATGGTAAAAGAAAGTATTGAAAGTCTTGTGGAAGGTGGGAAGGCATCAGCTGCGCCACCATTGGGACCTGCTCTAGGACCGTTAAAGGTAAATATAGGACAGGTTATTGTAGAGATTAATAAGAAGACTGAAGCTTTCAAAGGAATGAAGGTTCCGGTTAAGGTTATTGTTGATACTGAAACAAAAGAATTTGAGATTGAAGTTGGAACTCCACCTGTTTCTCAGTTGATTAAAAAGGAATTAGGTTTGAAGAAAGGCTCTGGAATTCCGAATAAAGATTTCCAAGGTAATATGGGTATTGAGCAATTGATTAAAGTTGCTAAAATGAAAATGGATTCTCTTTTTGTAAATAATTTAAAATCTGCGGTTAAAACAGTTGCTGGAAGTTGTAATGCTTCAGGAATTTTAATTGAAGGTATGCGTTCTATTGAGTTTAATAAAGCAATTGAAGCTGGAAAGTTTGATAAAGAATTGCAGAGTGAAAATACTGAAATTACCGACGAGAGGAAAAAACAATTGGCTGAAGATTTAGCTAATGTTAAAAAGAAGTTTGTTGGTGAGTTAGAGAAGATTGCAGCTGCTAAGAAAGCTAAAGAAGATAAAGATGCTAAGAAAGAAGCCAAGGGTGCTATTGCTACCGTTGCTCCAGCTAAAAAATAATTATTTTTCTTTTTATCAATAAATTTATAAATACCTGAAATTTCTATGAAAAGATAAGGGGCCATAGTGTAGTTTGGTAGCACTGTAGGTTTGGGACCTGCCAACCCCGGTTCAAATCCGGGTGGCCCCATTACCAAAACTTTTATAAATGGTTGAAAATCTCACAATACAAAATGGCAACAAAGAAAGCAGGTCCTGCAGGAAGATTCGGTGCACGATACGGAAGAAAGCTAAGAACTAAAGTAAATACTGTTGAAAAAATTCAAAGAGGTAAACATAAGTGTCCGTATTGTAATAGATCAACTGCTAAAAGATTATCACCTGGAATATGGCATTGTAAAAAATGTGATGCTAAGTTTACAGGTAAAGCCTATAAGGTTGGAGAATAAAATGGTATCATACAAATGTTTTGAATGTGGAAGAGAGGTTAAATTTGATCTTGTTAGAAAAAAAGTAAGGTGTCCTTATTGTGGAAGCAAAATTTTACATAAGGTAACATCAGTTCATTCTGTAGTTAAGGCGGTGTAAAAATGGATTTTAGTAAAGAAACTGAAGAAAGGGTTAGACAATTGCAAATGTTTGAGCAGAATATGCAAAATATATTGGCACAAAAACAAAATGTTCAAGGCCAAACATTAGAAGTTGATAATGCTTTAGAAGAATTAAAAAATGCAGAGGGCAAGGTTTACAAGATTGTTGGAACTGTTATGATTGATTCTACAAAAGAAAGACTAGAAAAAGATTTAAATGAAAGAAAGGAAGTTCTAGAATTAAGATTAAAGTCTCTTAAGAAACAAGAGGATAGTTTTAGAGAAAGAGCAGATATATTACAAAAAGAAGTTATGAAAGAGATTGAGGAAAAGGAGAAAAATAATGAAGGATCTAATTGAACAGTTAGTTGAGATATTAGAAGATACTTCTATTCCTAAAAATGTGAGATTAAAAATAGAGAATGCAATGAGTGCATTAAAAGAGGAAGATAAGGAGGATTGTTTTAAGGCTAATAAAGCTTTACAAGAGTTGGATGACATTGCTGAGGATCCAAATATACCTTCTTATGTTCGACCACAAATATGGAACGTGGTTAGTCAGCTAGAAACTTTATAATAGAAATATTTATATAGAAAGTTAAATTTATATAGATATTAGGGAGGAGTTAATATGGTGTTCCAAAAACTAAAGGAAAAAATTTTAGGTTCTAATACTGAAGATGAAAATGATTTACCAGACGAATATGGTGAAGACTACTTGGAGATTGATACTGAGAATCTACCAGAAAGAAAAAGCAAGGTTTTAGTGAGGCCTTTTACAGTTACTGATTTTTCAGATGTAAAACCCATTTTAGATGTTCTAAGAGAAGGTTATACTATCGCGCTAGTTAATATTGGTCCTTTGAAAAGCAAAGATTTAATTGAGCTTAAAAGGGTAGTTAACAAGTTGAAAAAAACATGTGATGCTATTGATGGCGATATTGCTGGATTTGGTGAGGACTGGGTTGTTGTGACTCCGGGCTTTGCTCATGTAGATCGTCAGATGGATGCTCCACAGATATGAGTAAAGTTTTTAAATCCTTTTCTTTTTCTATTATTTTATGGTTGACGAAATAAATGGAGAGCTATGTCCATTCTGTAATAAAAAGACTTTGACTCTTAGAGAGGAAGAAATAGATGTTCCTCATTTTGGAAAAACATTTGTATTTTCTATGACTTGCAGCGAGTGTAATTTTAATAAATCTGATGTTGAAGCTGCTGAAAGAAAAGATCCTGTTAAGATTACTTTTAATATTGAAAAAGAAGAAGATATGAAGGTTAGAATTGTAAAAAGTTCTGAGGCTTCTATTAAAGTTCCTGGTTTGAAAATTGATGTAAGACCTGGACCAGCTTCTATAGGTTTTGTTTCAAATATAGAAGGAGTGTTAGATAAATTTCAAGGTATTATTGAAGGTCAGAGAGATAGTACAGATGATGCGGCCATTAAGAAGAAAGCTAAAAACTTGTTGAAAAAATTAAGAAAGGTTAAGTGGGGAGATCAAGCATTAAAGCTTATTATTGAGGATCCCTCTGGAAATTCTGCAATTGTATCAGAAAGAGCTGAAATAAAAAAATTAAAATAAAAAAAAATTAATCTTCTTCATCCTTATTTTTGAAATCATCGTAATCGTCGTCATCGTAATCATCATTTTCATCTTCGTCGAATAAATCGTCCTTTTCATCTAATTGTTTTGTGTCAGATAAGAAATCTTCCATCATAAAACCCTCCTAGGTGTTTCCAAAAGTGTGGAATAACTTATTTTTAAATTTATCGGATTTGTTTATAAATGCAAAAGATTTAAATAAGGGTAGTTTTTGCTAAGTTTTCTATGGATTATGAGTTAGAATTGCTAATACAATCAAGATATGATAGAGATAAGAGTAGTAGGACTGTAATTGGGTTGGGTACTATGCCTCAAGAATTGCCACCACAACTTGCTGAATGGAAGGGACATCATGTTACTTTAGAGGTAAGATATCCCATAGTATTAAATGGTCAGGAATGGGTTTTGGGTCATATGGTTATTACGGGTAGTCTTACAGAAGGAGAGGGTACAACTAAAAGAGAGGACATTGGATTAAAATTGTCAACAGATTCATTAACAAATATTAATGCAAGTCGTGCAAATATGAGATTACCTCTTGAATATTCAGTAAGATAAGATGGTTGATTTTAAAGAACAAAAAGGAAAATTGGAAAGTACTTTAAGTGAATCTGGAGGAGTACAAAATACTGGAATCTTAGGTATGATTGCATATTGTAAGATGGTTTTTGAAACTCAAGGATGGCCTGAAGGGCAGGTTTTATTATTACCTTCAGTTAATAAGGGTGCAATTAGTGATAGATTTTTTACATATTGGGAATGGGAAGAAGAACAAGATTTTGATAGTATGTTTACAGGCAGAATGGCTGCTAGTGGACTTGATGGGGCTGAAGTTTTTAGAACTGTCGGGAGCTTAGGAGAACAAGGAAAATATCCAGTTGTTGTTCCAGTTAGAGGGGATGAAAAAAGAGGTTATTTTGATACAAACTATGATGTTTACTTAGCATTAGGAGGAAATTAAAATGTTATATGATATGAATATAAAAGTGGGAGACCAATTTGAAATTGATGGAGAGTATACTGTTAAGGGATTTTTATTAGATGGGGGAAAATTACCAGATGAATTAGCTGCATTAGGAGTAGGTGCAACTTTAGAATTTAATTATAGTGGACCATTTGCAAAGAGTCCAGTTAGTATAGAATTAGCCGCATTAAGAAATGATGCTCAACCTAGAGATGGAGATTTCAGTTTAGATAATTTTCAAGCTCTTGATATTAGAGTAATGCGGAGTACTCATCAAAGATTTGTTGATGCAGAAGGGTCAATGAATTTAAAATTTACAGTTAGGGGGAAATAAAAATGTCAAATCAACAACCAATTTTCATATTACCAGAAGACACAAAGAGAATGATGGGTAGAGATGCTCAGAGAACCAATATACTAGCTGCTAAACTAGTAGCTGAAACTGTGAGAACTACTCTTGGTCCTAAAGGTATGGATAAGATGATTGTTGATTCTATTGGTGATGTTATTGTTACAAATGATGGTGTAACAATCTTAAACGAGATGCAAATTGAACATCCAGCTGCTAAGATGATTGTAGAAGTTGCAAAAACTCAAGAAGATCAAGTTGGAGATGGAACTACTACAGCAGTAATACTTGCTGGAGAGTTATTGAAGAACGCTGAAGGTTTATTAGAAAAGAATATCCATCCAACTGTTGTTGCTAAAGGATATAAAATGGCTGGTGAGCAAGCACAAGTAGTTTTGAAAGAACTTGCAGAGGATGTTTCTATTCAAGATAAAGATGCTCTAAAGAAGATTGCTATTACTGCAATGACTGGAAAGGGAGCGGAGGGTGCTAAAGAAATATTAGCTTCTTTGATCTTAGATTCTATTATTCAAGTTGCAGATAATATTGATGTTAATCTAGACTATGTTAAACTAGAGAAGAAAGTTGGTGGAGGATTAAATGATTCTGAATTGATTAAAGGTGTAATCTTAGATAAAGAAAGAGTTAGTAACTCTATGCCTAAAAAATTAATGAATTGTAAGATTGCATTATTAGATGGTGCTTTAGAAGTTAAGACTCCTGAAACTGATGCAAAGATTCAAATTACAGATCCAAATCAATTACAAGCTTTTGTTGATCAAGAAGAAAAGATTTTAAGAGATATGGTTAATAGGATTAGAGAAACTGGAGCTAATGTTGTTTTCTGTCAAAAAGGAATTGATGATATTGCTCAATATTTCTTAGCTAAGAATGGAATCTATGCTTGTAGAAGAGTTAAGAAATCTGATATGGATAACTTGGCTAGAGCTACTAGTGCTAAGATTGTTACAAAAGTTATGGAACTAAGCATGGAAGATTTAGGAAATGCTGGGATTGTTGAAGCTAAGAAAGTCGGAGATGAAGATATGACTTATGTAAAGGAATGTGTTAATCCCAAAGCTGTTACACTTTTTATTAGGGGTGGAACAGAACATGTTGTTGATGAAGTAGAAAGAGCTGTTAAAGATGCAATGGGAGATGTTGGGGCTGCAATTAAAGTTGGAAAGATTGTTGCTGGAGCAGGATCTGTTGAGGTTGAGTTGGCAAAGAGATTGAGAATGTTTGCTACTTCTCTATCTGGAAGAGAACAGTTAGCTGTTTTGGCTTTTGCTGATTCTGTTGAAGTTGTTCCAATAACTCTTGCGGAGAATGCAGGTCTGGATCCAATTGACATGTTAACAGAATTAAAATCTAGACATGATGCTGGAGAAAAATGGGCAGGATTAGATGTTTTTACTGGAACTGTTGTTGATGCTTGGAGTGCTGGAGTTATTGAACCCTTGAAAATCAAAACTCAAGCTGTTAAGAGCGCATCTGAGGTTGCAGAGTTGATCTTAAGGATTGATGATGTAATTGCAGGAAGTGGTTCTGGTGAGCCTCAAGGTCCTCCACCTGGTATGGGTGGAATGCCTATGATGTAAAATAAAATTAATTGAAGAAGGAATGGAATTGGCTGAGGCTGTTCTAAACCTTATTTTCTTTTATACATTTTTTTATAAATGCTTTTTTAGTTTTTAACTGAATGGAATATAGAGATTGGTCTTTGAAGCAATGGACTGATATGTTTGATAATATTTATGGTGAAGTTAATCAAGTATATACTTCTGAACAGATGTGGGGAAGGGTTGTTGAAAAGTCTGGAAGGTTAGCTAGAGATTTAAGAAAAGAACATGTTGCTGCGAGAGTAGATGGAAGAGGGAGGCAACAAGGTATTGTTACTAATCTACCTGCAACCTTTGCTTGGTTAGCTGCTTTTTCTAATAGGTTTGGTTCTTTAGAGTTAATGTTATGGGATAAATTTCCAGGAGTGTGTCCCTATTGTGTTGTAGAAGAATGTGGTTGTGCTGCAGATAAGCATGTTTATGAACCTGGTGAGAGGGAAACAAAGTTAGATGTTTTAAGAGAGGATATTTCACAAGTTCCAAAAACTCTTTATGGTTGGCAAGAGATGTTTGATAATATTTATGGTAAAGCTAATAGAGATCATGGTTTAGGACAGATTGGTTTTCATTTATTTGAAGAGTTAGCAGAAGTTTCTCAAGCAATTAGAATTAGAAATGATGAATATGTCAGAAAAGAACTTGCAGATGTGTTTGCTTGGTTAATGGGTTTGACTATAAAGAGTTCTGATATGTTAGGACAAGAATTAAGATTAGATGATTTAGTTTGGGACAAGTATCCTAATGAGTGTCCAAGTTGTAATAGTAGCCCTTGTGGAGAAAAAATATTTATTACTGAAAGTATTAGAGCAGTATAGTAAGTTTTATTAAGTGCTGATTTTTCTTTTTGTATATGAATGAAGAAGTTGAAGTTAAATTTACTTTAGAAAATCCAGATGAAGTAGAGAATAAACTAAATGAAATTGCTAAGTTTGTTAAGGCAATAAATCAAAAAGATGAATATTATGTTCCTAAACATGAAGATTTTTTTGTTAATGTTCCAGCAAATAAATATTTTAGAATAAGACATCAAGATGGTAAAAGTGAAGTTGCTTATCATTTTACACATTATGGAGATGAAGGAGATAGGTTAAAAGCAGATGAATATGAAACTGGAGTAGATGATCCAATAATGATGTCTAAAATTTTAAAACAATTACAATTTGATAATAAAATTACAGTTACTAAACATAGAAAGGTATATTTGTATAAAACTTTTGAAGTGGTTTTAGATTATATTGAAGAATTAGGACATTATGTTGAGGTAGAGGTTAAAGAATTACAAGATTCCTTTCAAGAAGAATTAATTAAATGTCGTAAAGTTATTGAAGAATTAGGTGTTAAGGGTGAAGAAGTTCCTGAAAAAGGTTATCCTGACTTGATTAACGAAAAGAAAGATTTATAAATTAGTTTTCTTTGTATAAAATTTAATGGTTGCAAAAAAGACGGTAGAAGTTAAGACTGAAAGTAAAAAGCTTGATTTGCTTTTGGAAAGTAATTTAGTTCTACAACATAATTTGAAAGACTTGATTATGAGCAATAAAGAACTTAATACAAATATTAAGGATTTAATGCGATTATTCAGAAGTGCTGGTGAACATATTAAATCAGGAAAATATGAAGACCCTATGATCAATAAGATCAATGAGTTATTGGATCAGAATAAAAACTTGGCACAGGCTTTAAAGTTATTAGAAGATTATGTAAAAAAGAGAACTTCAACTATACCTGGAACCACAAATCTATAAGATGGTTGTTCGTTTTTTAATGGATAATGTTCAAAGAGAGAATGATGAAATTCTTGAAAGAATAAATAGATTGGCTACTAAGGAGCCTTATCCAGATAAACCTACTGCTCATCTTTCTGTTTTCTTAAAAGCTTGTTTTGATATTGAATTAGAAAAAACTTTAGTTGAATTGAGAAGAAAAGAAGAAGCTGAAGCAATAATTAGAAATAAAAGACTTGCAGAGATGCGAAGAAAAGAAGAAGAAAGGAAAATACAAGAATTAGAGAGTATGGCTCCAAGTGCTCCTGCTCCTCCACAAGGTTTACCTGAATTAGAAACCGTTGGGAAAAAAGAATATTCTATTATGTTGTATGGTTCCCCAGTTGGTGTTTTAGTTGATCAAGATGAACAAGGAAGATATAGTTATAAAAAACATGAACCAGTATTAGATTTGAAAGTAATTGATTTTATTGAACAAAATTTTGGTGATATTGTTGGTAAGGATATGAGTATATTGGATAAGAATGAATTTATTCAATTAAGTGCATTTAAATCTGCAAAAAAGTTAAATTTGAAACTTGGAGTGGAAGATTTGGGTAAGGTGAGGTATTACTTGAAAAGAGATGCATTAGGTGCTGGATTGATTGATGTTCTTATTGTTGATGAAAAAGTTAAAGAGATTACAATTGAAGGATCAGAACCAATTACAATTAGCTATGGAGTCCATGGTATGATTGGTACTAATATTAATTTTGAGACAAATGAAAAGTTAAATAACCTAATCTTTAGAATAGCAAGTGTTACTGGTCAAAATATTAATGAACAGCAGCCTATGATGAGTGTACAATTCCAAGGTTTTGCTATTAGTGCAACATTAGGGATTGGTGGAAGTAGTTCTAGAATGGTCTTAAAACGGCTTTAAATTCGTAATTTTTTTAAATAAAGTTATATTTTCTCCCATTATGGAGCTTATTGAGAAAACTAAAGAATTTGTTCAGAAGGAATTAGAGGGAGATAGCTCTGGGCATGATTGGTGGCATGTGTATCGAGTATGGAAGAATGCTATTTCTATTGCAAAAGAAGAGAATGTAAATATATTTGTTGTTGAATTAGCTGCATTACTACATGATGTTGATGATTGGAAGATTTCTGGTAGTTTAGAACCAGTGAAATCAAAAAAATGGATGGAAGAACAAGGGGTTGAAATAAATGTTATTGATCAAGTTTGTGAGATTATTAGAACTGTTTCTTTTAAGGGTGCTAATGTTGATAGTGGGATGAGAACAAAAGAAGGGATGATTGTTCAGGATGCAGATAGATTAGATGCAATGGGAGCAATTGGTATTGGTAGGACTTTTGCTTATGGGGGGAGTACAGGTAGGGAGATGTATAATCCTAATGTTAAACCAGTTATACATGATAACTTTGAGTCTTATAAAAAGAATAATAATCCTAGCCTGAATCATTTTTATGAAAAGTTATTGTTATTAAAAGATTTAATGAATACTGAGACAGGGAAAAGAATGGCGGAAGAGAGGCACCAGTATATGGAAGGATTTCTAGATAGGTTTTACAAGGAATGGAGAGGAGAAAAATGAGACCTAATCCAAAAAGTACCTTAATGTTTGGTTATTATACTCATGAAAATGGAACCCAGTATGGTTTTGAGATTATGGAGATGAGACTATTACCTAATGTGGAGATTTATTATCCTGCAGGACAGAGAGGAGGTTCTGGAAGATTTAGATCTATTGAAGAATTAGTTGATGCAATGAAACATAGAGAAGGAGTTCTTATTAGCAAGGGTCATGTTGTAGCTCGGACTTATGTACCTGGATTGAGTTCTGATGTTTTAAGAATGGCCCCAGATGCAGAGTTGCCTTCGGGTGTGGATATAGCTGATTTTGAATTCTTTTTATCAGAATATGAGGGATGGTAAGGTTTTTATAAGCTAAAAGATTAAATGTGCTTATGAAATTAGGAGTTTTATTCACTGGAGGTAAAGATTCTTGTTATGCTTTGTATAAAGCTAGGGAAAAACATGATGTTGTATGTTTGATTAGTATTATTTCTGAGAATAAAGAGAGTTTTATGTTTCATACTCCCAATATAGAAATTACTGATTTACAAGCTAAGGCTATTGGTTTACCTCTTTTGAAACAGGTTACTAAAGGAGAAAAGGAAAAAGAATTGAAAGACTTAGAGATAGCAATTGAAAATGCAGTTAAGAAGTATAAAATTGAAGGTATTGTTACAGGTGCTGTTGAGAGTGTTTATCAGGCAACCAGAGTACAAAAGATTTGTAATAAGTTAGGACTTGGGTGTTTTAATCCTCTTTGGAAGAGAAATCAAGAGGAATTGTTAAAAGAAATTGTTGATGAAAAGTTTAAAGTTATTATTTCAGGAGTTTTTGCATATCCTTTAGATTTTCAATGGTTGGGAAAGGTTATTGATAAAGATATGATTGAAAGATTAATAGACTTGTCTCATGGAAAGTATGAAATATCTCCTACTGGTGAAGGTGGAGAATATGAGAGTACAGTGTTAGATGCTCCTTTTTTTAAAAAAGAGATTGAAATAATTGATTTTGAAATTGTTGATATGATTGATTCTGGGGTTTACAATATAAAAGGGGGACTGAAATGATTTTAATTGTTAACCTTAATGATGAAGAATTCGCTTATGATGAGTTTATTCTTCCAATAAAAAGAATTGTTGGGAAATGTGATGTTAAACATTATAAAGAAGTTAAAAATGTTAAAAAATATGATAAAATCATCCTTTCTGGTACTTCTTTAATAGAAAAAAGATATTTAGATCATGATTTTTCATGGATAAAAGAGTTCGAGGGTAAAATTCTAGGGATTTGTGCAGGCATGCAAGTTATTGCAATGATCCATGATTGTAAATTAAAAAAATGTACTGAAATTGGTATGTATAATATTAAGGTATTTACTCCCAATAAGCTTGAATCTGAGGATTTTGAGGCTTATTGTTTACACAACTATGCAGTTGAACCTAATGATAAGTTTGATGAGCTTTTTGGCACTAAAAAATGCACCCAGGGTATCAAATTAAAGGGGAAGGAAGTGTATGGTGTTTTATTTCATCCAGAAGTAAGAAATCAGTCGATAATTAATTGGTTTAAAGAATCTTAAACGATAGTTTTATATTCTATAATAGCTCCTAAAAAATATATTATGAAGAAGCCAAAGAAAGATATCGACTTCAAGTATAATTTTAAAACTTACTGGACATTCTTAAGAAAATATAAATCATTAGTTGCTATACTTTTGTTTTTTGTTTTGTTATTAGAAATAAGTTATACTGTTGATAAACTTATATTCAAAGTTATTATCGATAATGGTACTGAATTTATGAGTGGTACTTTATTGCGAGGAGACTATGTTAGTATTCTTTGGGTTGTTTTAGTTGTATTTATTTGTGTAATTATAATGAGATATTTTGTGAATTTTTTGAAGATTCATTTTTTGAATATTTTGGATTCACACTTAATGAGAGATTTAAAGAGAAGGTTTTTCAATCATATTATTCATTTATCCCATAAGTTCCATAGTTCTCATAAAACTGGTAGTATGATTTCTAGAGTTATTAGGGGATCAAGAGCTATTGAAGGAATGACTGATGTTATTGTTTTTAATGCTGCACCTTTAATATTCCAGTTAATTGTTGTATTTACTGCAATTGTTTACTTTGATGCAACTTCAGCCTTTGTCGTTGTTTTAACTGTGGCTATATTTATCGGATATAGTGTTTATATGCAGAATAAACAAAAAGTTTTTGGAGCTCTTAAGAATAAACAAGAGGATTCTGAGAAAGCCTATATTTCAGATATAATGATGAATATTGATTCTATTAAGTATTTTGGTAAAGAAAGAAGAATCAAGAGTAAGTTCAACTGGTTTACTGAGAAGACTAGAAGGATGGTTGTAAAATATTGGAATTTTTACAGATGGTTGGATGGAGGTCAAACTTTAATTTTAGGAACTGGTTTATTGTTATTGATTTACTTTCCAATGATAGCTTTCCTTAATGGAGAGATAACTATTGGTACTTTGGTATTTATCTATACTATATTTTCAAATTTGTATGGACCTTTGTTTAGTTTTGTGTGGGGTATTAGAAGATACTATGAAGCAATGGTTGATTTTGAAGATCTCTTTTATTATGGAAAGATTGAAAATGATATCAAAGATCTTCCAGATGCTAAGGATTTAAATATTAAAAAAGGTGAGATTGAATTCAAGAATGTTACTTTTGGTTATGATAATAGAAGGAAAATTTTCAAGAATTTTAGTTTGAAAATAAAACCTCATGAAAGAGTTGCTTTTGTTGGACATTCTGGTTGTGGTAAGACAACTCTTGTTAATCTTTTGTATAGGTTATATGATGTTGATCAAGGACAGATCTTAATAGATGGAAAAGATATTAGAGAGTTTAAACAGGAAAGTCTTAGAGAGGAGTTAAGTATTGTTCCTCAAGAGTGTGTATTGTTTGATGAGACTATTTTCAATAATATTGGATTTTCAAAGCCAGGTGCTAAAAAAAGTGAAGTGTTTAAGGCTATGAAATTTTCACAGATTGATAAAGTTATTAATGCTTTCCCTAAAAAAGAGAATACTCTTGTTGGTGAAAGAGGAGTTAAGTTATCTGGTGGAGAGAAACAGAGAGTTTCAATTGCTAGAGCAATATTAGCTGATAAGAATGTTTTAGTATTGGATGAAGCTACATCTTCTTTAGATTCAGAAACTGAACATGAAATACAGAGAGATTTACTTAAATTGATTAAAGGAAGAACTTCAATTATGATTGCTCATAGATTGTCTACAATTATGCATGCAAATAAGATTGTTGTAATGAAAAAAGGAAAGATTGTGGAAATGGGAACTCATAAGGGATTGTTGAAGAAAAGAAAGGGTGAATACAGGAAATTGTGGAATCTTCAGAAAGGTGGATATATTAAATAGAATAAGCTCTTAAGCCATTATCTTCACTAGTTGTAAATAGAACATTTCCTTCTACTCTCATAGAATTAATCTTTGACCTTGTTCTGTGAGTACCTATCTTTTTTCCCCCCCCATAAAAAGATATTCTCTGTCCTGTTGCAAGTAAAAGAATGCCCCCATTTGTTGTTTCAGGCATTAAATCACTATTATCTCTAGCAATTAAATAATTCATAAATCTTACATTACCTAAAGGGTTAACCTGCCAGAGTTCTGAAACATTCTGTCTATAAACCAAGGCATATAAATTTGTTCCATCTACCATAAAAGGAGTTTCAGGATCTAAGCAGTGTTCTATATCTTCATGTGGACCAGTTCTAACTGCTTCTAATAATTGATCTAAAGAGAAGCTATGAGAAAGTTCACTTCCAATATAGCTTTTAACTTCATTTCCTTCTCCAATATACATTTCCCCCCAATCTAAATTATCTAAACCTTTTACTCCCCAAATTTCACCTACATGTCTATCTTGGATATTTAAATCATCATCTAAAAAAACACTATATCCTGATCCTAATTGTAAGAATAATCTATCTCCATTACTTGCTGGTCTATGGATTGTTTGTGTGCTTTCTTGATCTAATCCAGGGGCAAAAACATTTTCTCTTTTTACAAATTGACCATCTTCAAAAACAGCAACTTCTTGTTCTAATATGCCCATTACTCTATCTCCAACCCTTAACAATTCTATTTCTTCATCTTGTCTACCTGAAACTAAGTATAGGTTTTTACCCATTAATGTTCCAAAGTTTTGAATTCCAAATCCATGTCCTTCAACTGCGACATATAAACCAGAATTAGTAGTTGCCATTCCATAAGCTTTATGTGGCAATTTTGTTGTTACTTCATGTTCTAATAACTTCATTAGCTCTTTAGAAGAATAAGTAGTATAAAAAACTTTATATAGAACTATTAGTTATAATTTAATATGTATTATAAAAAAGAGGCTTATGTAGATTTAAAGTATAAACCCAGTTCTAGAGATCTTATTGCTGAGTATTATGTAGAACCAAATAGAATGGATTTGAGAACAGTTGCAAATCATTTGGCTGCTGAGTCTTCTATAGGAACTTGGACCAAGATTGCTACTATGAGCCCCAGAATTTCAAAAAGATTAAGACCGAGTGTGTTTTCTATTAATCAGAAAAAGAAAATAATAAAGATTGCTTATCATGATGAGTTATTTGAAAAGAATAATATGCCTCAGATATTATCTAGTATAGCTGGAAATATTTATGGTATGAAGGCTGTTAAGAAATTAAAATTATTAGATATTTCTTTTCCTAAGTCTCTTGTTAAATCATTTAAGGGACCTAGATTTGGTCTTAAAGGAGTTAGAAGAATAGCTGGAGTTAAGAAAAGAGCTTTAATTGGTACTATTGTAAAGCCAAAGATTGGTTTGAGCCCTAAAAAACATGCAGAAGTTGCTTTTAATTCTTGGGTAGGTGGTTTGGATGCTGTTAAAGATGATGAAAATTTATCTTCTCAGAATTTTAATGGATTTAAGAAAAGAGTTATCTTAACTGAGAAAGCAAGACAGAAAGCTGAAAGAGTTACTGGTGAAAAGAAAATATATATGCCAAATATTACTGCTGAGACTGAAGAGATGTTGAAGAGAATGAAATTTGTAGAGCAAAATAATGGTAATTATATCATGATTGATATCTTAACTTTAGGTTATGCTGCTTTTCAAACTGTAAGAAACCATTCAAAATTACCAATTCATTGTCATAGGGCAATGCATGCAGCTATTACTAGAGGTAATCATGGAATGTCTATGCTGACTATTGCTAAGATAACCAGATTACTTGGTGGAGATACTTTACATATAGGTACTGCTTTTGTTGGGAAGATGTCTGAGTCTAAACATTCTACTTTAGAGATTGAAAGAGAGATTGAAAATCCAAATATCAAAAAACATGGAGAGATCTTAAAACAGAACTGGTTTGGTATGAAACCAATACTTGCTGTTGCTTCTGGTGGTTTACATCCAGGACATATTCCTAAGTTAGTAAAAATGATGGGAAATGATGTATTGATTCAAGCTGGAGGAGGAGTTCATGGACATCCACATGGAACATTAGTTGGAGCAAGGGCAATGCGAGAATCAGTTGAAGCTACTATGAAAAAGATCCCATTAAAAAGATATTCTAAAACTCATCCACCTTTAGCAGGTGCAATAAAAAAATGGGGAATTTAACGTCCCCAAAAAGAAAATCTCCATTTTGGTTTGAAAAGAACCTTGTTTTCTTCTTTCCAATCTTCCATTGCTAATTTTACTTCTTCATCAGAAGCATCTGCATCAAGACCTAACAATTCTTTTACAAGGTCCAATCTTTCTTGATGTGCAATTTCAAGAACTTCTTCATCACTATAAGCATCATCTAAATCTAGAGCTTCTCTAAGAGTTTCTATTCTTGTCTCTTTCATTGCTTCTTTTAGTTCTTCTTCTGTTTCAACACCAAAATGTTCCATTGCTTCTTCTTCTAGGTCATTCTTTTCATTGCTTAATGCATCTAAAAGTTCACCAATTGAATCTTCTGTGCTTAGATCAAATTTTTCCACTAGCCAATTGATCATTCTTTCAGCTAATGTATATCTAGCATATTCTTTTACTGGATTAACTTGTGGTGTTTCTACATGTTCAATTATTTCATCTGTGTCTTCACCATATGGTTGGTTTTCTATTACTTCCCAAGATGTTTCCTCAGTTGCCATTACTGACATACTGGACATGATCACTAGAGCTAAAAATAGTCCAATAATCCCAAGTCTATTTTTCATTTTTTTCCTCCGTGGAATTCGTAAGCCTTAAAAACTTTGAATTCCTGCTAAGTCTATAGCTTGAAACATCTGTTAAAAGGTTCGTGAAATCTGCAGATACAAGGCGTAAAACAATGAAACAGAGTGAAACTAAGTTCCAAAGTACTATGATGGTTTTGAGTTTTATTTATTCAGGGATATCATTGATATTGTTTATTGTATTCTTAGTTGTGGTGATAAAGGGGGGGAATGTATTGATTTTCAATAGGTTTATTACAGCTAAATATCCACATATTGAGAGTATTACAACTCAGCTTATCTACCTAATGTCTTGGGTTACTATGGTGTTGAGTTTTTGTAGTGGGATTATTTGTTTGTTGTGTGGTATTGCTTTACACAATCATCCTAAGGTTCATATTGAGCATAAGGAAGAGAAGAAGAAAGAGAGTAATGAGGTAGATAGTGATTTGTTAATGCCTGAAGAAAAAAAGATTGTTGAGATCCTACAGAATAATGATAATTCAATGACTCAAACTGATTTGGTAAAGGAATCTGGGTTTACAAAGGTTAAGATCCATAGGATTGTAAAAAGATTGGAAGGGAAAAAAATATTAAGTAAATACTCTTATGGTATGACTAATAGAATAAAGCTTGAAAGGAAGTTAAAAGATGAGTAAAGATTATTTTAATAATCGGAATCTAGGAGTAGGATTATTGATTGCATTGATATTTATGTTTGTTAGTATTCCTTTTTTTGAAACTGACTCTATTGCAAAAGTCTTAGTTCTTTTGATTGCATTAGTGTTGTTGCTTAGAAAATAAATAAAAAAAGAGAAGATTATCTTGTCTTCTTCTCAATAAAGTTTAATAATTTGTTTGTCCTGTCTAACCTGTGTAACACAATACAACCATCTGGTTTTGTACTGTCATAAGCTTTACACTGATCTGTACATTCCCTTTCCACAAAAGGACATAAAGCCATCTTACCTACCTCCCTTTTTTTTAAAGTCACTTTTGACTATTTCAATCTTTCCTTTTTCTCCTTTAATGAGAACTTCGTCCTCATCTCTAAAGCCAGTTAACTTTGTAACTATTTCAGGAAGTTTGATTATGCCTAATTTTACTGATAAAGCTGATACAAATTCATTAGATATTTCTATTTCACTCATTATACCACTAAATCCTTTGTTTTCTTTTTCCTTTGTGAACTCTACTGTTCTGTCATAAAGGTATTTTGCTATTTTATCTGCAACATCAATTCCAGTTGCTTCTGTAATTCCCTTAATACCTGGGCTTGAGTTTACTTCTAGAACTACATTTCTTGTTCCTTCAAGAATATCTACACCACAAATTTCAGCTCCAACTGCTTTTGCTGCTTTGATCGCTGTTTGTTTTGTTCTTTCATCAAGTATTACTGGTTCTCCATGACCCCCTTGATGGATGTTAGCTCTCATCTCACCTTTCTTTGCTATCCTTCTCATTGAAGCTACAACCTTATCTCCTACAACAATAGCTCTTATGTCAGTTCCTTCTGAATCTATGAACTCTTGTATTAAGTATTTTTGATTGAAAGCATCTAATGCATCTAATAGTGTTTTTGCTGATGAGTATGAATCTGCAAATAGAACTCCTTTTCCTTGTGTTCCTTTTGGAACTTTTAGGATTATGGGATATTTAATGTCCTTTAAGATTTCTCTTGCTATATCTGAAGTTGCTGCAAAATGTGTTTCTGGCACTGGCACATTTTCATTTTTTAATGCTAAAGCTGTTAAGAACTTGTTATGACAATTAGAGTATGACTCTGGGTTTAATGGAGTGTAGCAATCCTTGTATACAATGTCTGCTATTGCTTTTCTTAAAAGTTCATATCTAAAAGAACCCCTTTGATAGATACAGTGGTAATGTTGTAGTGGTTTATTTTTATAGAAAACTCTTTTTCCAGCATTAGTCATATTTATGCTAATTTGTTTTAAATTAATATCCTCTACTTCATCAAAATACTTTTCAGCTTTATCTAGGATCCATTTTCCTGATGTTGCCCCCAAACTTATTAACCCTAATTTCATTTTAATAGTTTATCTCATTTAATGAAGGATCTACTAAAAATCCTTTCTTTAGTGTTTGTACTCCAATTAATATTGGAAATTTTAAATGTGACCGATCTGTGACATTGAATGAAGTGTAAAAAGATTTTTTTTGTAAGGTTATTCCTGCTCTTACTACCTGTCTTAATTGTTTGCCATTAGATGATTTTACCCAGATCTTCTTTTTGGTATAGGGTAGACTTAACTTATCTACTATTGTTTTACAGATAGAATTTCCTCTGGCACCTGTGTCTATTTTTGCCCTATATTCTTGGCCATTAATTAATACAGACTCAGTTAACCCCAACACAATCCTCTCCATTATTGATATTAGAATAATATGGTTTAAAAGCTTTATGGTGATTCGTAAGCATTAAGTCTTTCTACTTGTGTTTCTACAAATCTTAAGGTTGATGGACCTGATTTTTCTGCAAGAAGTTTGTATTGGAAGTTTAAAGCTTTTATTCTTGTTCTTGATATGGATTCTCTATTTTCAGTTACATAAGCAGCTACTGCTTGATCATATAGAGTTTCTAATGTTCTCCTTTCTTTAGGAGTAATTTCATTTGTTCTTCTATACCTGGTATGAACCCTTTTTCCTATTTCGAATCCTCCGCTTCCAGCAATTCCAGCAGCAAAAGTAGAGGATAATATTTCTTCTATTGAACCACCTGCAAAGGTACCAATAGCTGCTACTAAACCTCCAGTAAATAGAGGTGCCATTCTTCTTGATTGTTTTTCTGATTTTTTTAGAAGTTTCCTTGCAGGTTCTTGGTTTTCTTCATATACCAGATGGATTACATCATTTTTATATCCATGTTGTTCATCAAATTCTACACCTCTGATTATACCCATAAATCCACCATAAATGAATCCTACTACTGTTGGAATAAATCTAAACCCTTCTGATACATATATTGGATCAATACCTTCTAATGTCATATTTTGGATGATTTTTAAATGGTTTATAAAGTTTTATAATAAGTACAAATACGAAAACTTTATAAAGGACTTCGTCTCTTAGAAATAGTAACAAGAGGTGGTAGGAAGTGCAAAATGCCAAGAAGAAACCCCTACCTGTTTAAACCAGAAGAATACCAGTTTTTACATCGAGTATTTTTAAATTCTACTGAGAAGACTAAAACTTTTACCAATATTAAAAGAAAAAAAGGTCTTAATCTTGATAAAATAGAAATTATACATATTAAAAAAAGATTTGTAGAGTGGAAAGAAGATAATAAGAATGAATTACTTTGGATGAACTAGAGATGAGATACAAAAGTTTTGAAAAACTTCCAAGGGTGGTTCGTGAAGATTTAAGACAGAGATTAGTTGATGGTCTTTGTAAAGAAGGTCCATTAGATAGATTAACTGGTGATGAAACTAGAGAAGAGTTATTAGCTGCAAGAGAAGAACATTTTGCAAATCCAACTTATTCTATTGAAGAGTTATATGCTATTGTTGATGCTTTTATTACTGTTCAAACAGCTGTAAAAAGTGGTTTACCAGATAATCTTTATAGAATGTTAAGTTTGGCTTTAGATGCTGAACTTGCGGAAAATACACACAGAAATCATGCTATTTGGTTAGCTCATGATGGTGCAGATAGTGCAAAAAAAAGAATAAGAAGATTTGCTGAGGATGTTGTAGAAGAAATTGTGATAAGAGATGAAGCTGATTGGGAAGGAGAACATTATCACAGAGATTATTTTTTGAATAGAGGAGTAGTTGTTTAGATGAGTGTCCCACAATTAGTTGATAAAACAAGTGCATTGGTTAGTACAAATCTTGATGCAAGAGGATTGGATGAGCTTAGAGTTCTATTAGATATGCAAGGTGTTCCTGATGAAACTTTATTAGCTGTTGTTGAATCTATGCGAGAGGTTGTTGCATCTCAAGAAAGATTTGAAGGCTTGGTTGAAAGAGTGACCGATGTTAGCCAATATTATGATCAAGTAGAACCCATGTTTAGAAATACCATACACTATGTGCCCATGACTCTGGGATTTGCTAGGGAACTTACATTTACAAGATTTATAGGTGCTGCTTATGACTTATTTTCTATTCTTTCAGAGGATAGACCTTACAAAGTAAGTGGAAAAATTGATTTTGCACATAATTCTGGAATAGAAATTAAAGAGAATTTAAATGAAATACCTACAACTGAGTTTGTTAGAAGAATGAACTACCCACTTGGAACTTTAGTTAAGTTTGAAGGAGATATGTTTAATGCAAGTTTAAGTTGTTTTAAAGTTTCTACAGGAAAGAGATGGATATCTAGATTTCCTTATAGGACAGGTTTTGTTTTTACAGGATTTAATGAAAATGAGGGTGATAAAATTTTTGGAATTAATCTAAATGTAAATCCAAACCCTGAATTTCCTTATACTGCTGAATCTGTTAAAGACTTTAGAAGAGTTAGAAGAAATTTAAGAAGATATAGATTATAATAATTTTCTAGGTAAACCTTTTACTGAATTTAGAATCATAAATGGTTTTTGTTTTTTTAATAACTTTCTTGAGTGATCTCCAGTTAATACTGCAATACCTTTTACTTTTGCTTTTTTTGCTGCTTGTATATCATAAATAGAATCTCCTATCATATACTTTGCTTTTTCATGTAGAAGTTTTTGAGCTTTGAATATTTCATCAGGACAGGGTTTTGCATGTTTTACATCATCATTACCTATTACTAGGTTGAATAATCTTCTGTTAATACCAGCACCTTTTAGAATGGGTCTTATCTCTTTATGTTTACAGTTAGTAAGAATTGCAATATCATAATGTTTTTTTATTTCTTTTAGTGCTTTAACTGCACCAGGAATTGCTTTTGCATATTTGTAGGTTTTTTTAACAACAATATCATCATGATCTTTAACTATTTTTTTAACTTGCTCTTCAGTTAGTTCAGGATAGAGCCTTTTTACTAAAGTTATACCAGTAAGACCAAATACCTCTATTAATTTTTTATTAGAAACTTTTCTTAAGTGGTTTTTCTTGAAAGCTCCTTGAAAAGCTGCAATATGTACTTTGTTAGATTTAACTAGAGTGTTATCCATATCAAAGCAAATCAACTCTCTCATATTAGTTTAGTGAGGTTGGGAATTTAAAAAGGTTTTTATATGTAAAAGATTTGTTATTAAATATGAAAGAATTGTTTGATAATAAAAAAAGAGTTTCTTGGAGGGAAGTATCTGGATTGGTTCTATTGGATACTTGTTTTATTATTGATTGTGTTTCTAGAAATAAGAAGGTAAAGATTAATAATTTGGGAGTTACTAGCTTTAATGTTGAAGAATTGTTGAGGGTAGAACATAGATTAGGTCATTTGAAGAGAGGTATAAGGAAATTCATTAAAGATACTGACTTTGTTATTGTTGAGGTTCCTGTAAGTCCAGGGGCTTGGATGCAGGAAAAGGATTTTGTTCAAGCGGTTGATCATGGTTTACTGAAGAATATTGCCGATACTTCTGATGCAGTATTAATGGCAGCTGCAATTCAGACTCAGAGTGATGTCCTTACAAAGGATAAGCATCATTTGTTTACAACTCAATTAGAGAACTTTCTTTATGATTATGGTATTCATGTGTATAAAGAATTAAAGGACATTCAATAATTTTCTTGCTTTTTTTACAAATTTCTTAGGTTTTAGAATTCCTTCTTCACAGACTATTCCTTTGATTAAAGAGAAATTAATCTTTTCAAAAGCGTAATTCTTAACTTTGACTCCTTTTGGAGGATTTTTCCATACTTCTTTAATTGGTCTTTCTTCAATTGTTTCTCTATGAGGATTGAACTTCCAGAGTGATGCACAGATGTAAACCGGAACTTTGTAATTCTTTGCAGTTAGAGCCATTAATTCAGATCCAATTTTGTTGTAAACTTTGTTGTAAGTTATGGAATCTGCCCCAAGTAATACAATATCTGATTCTTTTATAGCAATTCTTGCTGCTGAATCAATAAAATGAGTTACTGGTATTCTTGCTTTTGCTAATTCCTTTGCGGTTTTTCTTCCTTGATATCTTGGTCTTGTCTCGGTGTTGTAAACTTTTATCTTCTTACATTTCTTTAGAACTCCAATAACATTAGATGAATGGCAGTGAGTGAATACAATATCATTTTTTTCTATTAATTTTTTGCCATGTTCCATAATTTTTTTATGGGCTTCTTTTTTTTCTTTTAATAGTCTCTTTATTTCCTTTAAAGTCTCTATTTGAGTGTGTTCTTTTCTAAATTTAGTAATATAATAAAGGTAATTTTCCAATTGGGGTTCGGTGGGTCTTGCAGAAATAAGCTTTTTTGTTGCGTTTTCAATCTCTGTAAATGAATGAGATTTCTTAATTACATATTCTAGAGCTAGAATTCCTGCTGTAGATATGTTCTCTGCACCCTGAATCTTTAACCTCTTTATTTTCCTGTGGGTTTCATGCAACATTATGTATTTATATATTCAAAAACTATATAAACATTTTGTCAGACTTTATTCTTATGAGAAAGAAGTGGAGGAATCTTGGATTAATTTTAATCTCAGTTTTACTTGTTGATATTGGACAATTAACTTTAAAGTATGGAATTAATAGTCTAGGGGTTGTAGAGTGGAGTAGTGCTTTATTTGTAAGTAATTTTATATCAATATTACAAACTCCAATGATTCTTTTAGGTATATTATTTATGGTTTCTTCTGCTTTTACTTGGTTATTGGCTCTGTCTAAGACTAATCTGAGTTATGCTTATCCAATTTTAAGTTTTGGTTATGTTATTGTTTCAGTTTTTGCTTGGCTGTTTTTTGGTGAAGCTTTAGGGGCTGTTAAGATTGTTGGTTTGGTCATTATAGCTGCGGGGGTGATTATGTTATCAAATACATAAAATGTTAATCTTTATATTAATCCTATTTGTGAATGTTGTTATTGGTGTAGTTGCACAAATCATGTTGAAAAAAGGTATGATGAGTGCCAATATTGGAAAATTGGGTGAGGAAGGTTTTATTACTCTTATTAAGAAAATGTTTTTTTGGAATTGGAATGTTTGGATTGGTGGTATTCTCTATGGTTTGAGTTTGATTAACTGGATAATTATACTTACTCAGATAGATTTGAGTTTTGCCTATCCTGCAATTAGCTCTAATTACTTTTTTGTAGCTTTATTCTCAAAGTTTTACTTTAAAGAACATGTCTCTTGGAAAAGATGGACTAGTATCTTTGTGATTATTGCTGGAATCATTGTTCTAGCTCTGGGGAGCTTTTAGGATAGACTGAATCAGTTATACTTTCTAAAATTATAGGTTCAAATTTTTCTGCAACTGCAGGGTATAATCTTCTTGTTAGGTCGTGATATCCTCTTATTTGAGTAAATGTATCTTGACAAAAGGGTGAACAAGGAACATGTAATAAATAGGCTAATTCAGTCATTGCTTGTAGACTTTCTTCTGGAAAATATCTTAATCTTGAATCAAATTGTAGACTAGGAGGTGTACCTGCACTAAAATTTTTTTCATACTGTCTAATGCAGCAAGTTGGAAAATGCATCTCATTACCAAATCTCTTCATATCTTTATTTGAGAATTTAGATCTTCCTGCATAAAGACTTGTTTCTAAACGATATTGAGATCTTTCCATTTGCCAAACTTTTGCAGTAAAATCATATGGGCATCCAATTGCTTCAAGAAGAGGAGCTATGAGTTCCTTAAATTCTCTTATTCTTGAATCAATACTTAATTTATGACCTAATGGAATTGTTGTTTGTCCATTGAAAAGCTGTCTTCTTATTCCTTCTCTGAATAAGATTGCAGGTAGTACAATACTTGGAAATTGCCATAAATTTTGGTTTAGTAATAGTTTAGTTATTTTATCTCTGGATAATTGTGGTGAGCCAGGTGAGAAATATCTATGTTGGGTTCCTGGTTTTTTTGATAATTCAGGAAATCTAGGTCTTATTACACTGTGTTCTTCCATGGTTTTTGAGTAGTTTGTTTGTTTATAAATGTTTCTTTTGTTGTCTTTAACTAGTAGTAACAAAACCGAAAGGTTTATAAACCTGAAAATGGACTATAATAGTATGAAATATAAAGCTGTATTTTGGGATATTGATGGTACTCTATATGGAATGCAACCTATTAGGGATGATGAAGTTCCTATTTGGAATAGAATGCATAAGACAGACTGGATGCCAGATGAAATGCCTGATTTCTTAAGACCCCATTATAGATTAGTTGAATTAATGGCTAGTATTCCTAAAGCAAGACAAGGGATTATAACTAATGGTAGAGAGGATCTACAAAAAGGCAAATTAGATTTGATGGATTTAGCTAAATATGTTAATCCAGATTTAGTTTTTACTTCATATGGTGAAGCTCAAAAAGTTGTGGATGATTCTGATCACCCTTTGATGACAAGATTTGATGAAGTACCAGATGATGTTTTTGATTTAACTGTTATGCAAACACAAAAACCTAAGACCTACATGTATGAAAGAGCTTTAGAAGCTTGTGGTTTTGCACCTGAAGAATGTGTGATGATTGGTGATGATTGGAAAGATATTGATGGAGCTAATGGTGTTGGAATGGATACAATATATATCGCTAGAAATAAACAACGACTTATTGATGATGGTAAAGTTGTTCCAAATCATACTGTAGAAAATGGAGATTTTGATTCCTTAACGGAGTTGTTGATTTAAAATGAAAACTGTAGAAAGAATTGTTGAAATTTATGAGGAGGGTGGAAATGAGGCTATGGAAGCTTTAGAACAGAGACTTTTTGATATGATGAGAGCTAGGCATTTTCCTACACCCTTAGATTGGCAAATGCATGAGTTTTTGTCTCAAACTGGAAATTCAAAGCATTCTACTAATGGAATTTTAACTTCTGACTGGTTTTTAGAAGGTCCGATTAGATTTTTTCATATGCCTGGAATTTCTGATGAGTATTTGCAGGCTGCTTTGGAAGGAACTCAAAGTATTATTGATGAAATTGGTTTGGATTTAGAACTTGCTGTTGAAGAGTATAAAGGTAATGCTGTTAGTTCATTTGATGATATTCCTGTGCTTCAGATGGAGAGTGTTTTTCATAAACTTAGAAAAGAACTAATTATAGGGAAAGATAAAGCTTCAAGTCCTGGAATTATATTCTTAGCTAATAAACCAACTGTAACTGGAGGTATTGTTGTTATTCCAGAATATGCAATTGGTGGTTGCGAGGATACTCCTTATGGTCGTTCGACTCATGGTCAAGGACACTATGCAAGTGGTACAGCATTTATGGATGTTTCTGAAGAAACTATGAAGAGAGTTAAAAATGGAAGACCTTTGGATGAGATTAAAGCATTAGCAAGACATGAAGTAGGTCATATGCTTGGAATAGGACATCATGAAGAATATCAAGTTGATGGTTATGAGGAATGGACCAGGTGTGTTATGAGAGCTATGGAAAATGAAGGAAATGAAGTTTACTCTTTATGTGGTAAATGTAGAGATGGAGCTAGAGAACTATGGAGAGGAGCAGGGTACAAAAATGAAAGGAGATTTTTGAAAGATGAATAGAGATGATATTTTAGAACATTTAGGAAAGGGAGCTGATTTAGCAGCTAGAGCTTTACCTTATTTGGGAATTGCTGTTGGAGTGGATACTGGAATTAATTTTTTAGAAGATGGAACTGGTCAAGATTTACCAAGATGGTTGGAATATTTTCCAATGGGTGTTGGTGCAGGAACTTGGGCTATTCTAAAAGACAAGTTTGATTTGAGAGGAGATAATACTAATAGAGTTGCAGGTGCAATGGCACTTACTAGTTTAGTTACTTTATTAGCTCATCCAGATACAAGACCACATACTTGGGAAGCTTTTGTAGAGGCTTATGAAGATGCTATGTCTTTGACTGAAGGTGTTGGAGATGTTAGTTGTGGTGAACCTGAAACTGGTTATGAGGCAAATCTAAGAAAGATGGAAGAATTAGATTACCAACCAGGAATTAGAGATCAAATTCCACAAAGTTCACCAGAGTTAGCAAGAGTTGTTGCATGTATGGTTGATGAATTACCAGATGGAGTTGGTCAAGTTTCAAGTATTACTACAAGTAGAGCTAGTTTTGATGAATGTCTTGAAAATTGGACAAGGGCTAGATGTATTCATGGAGCTAATTCAGGACACTATGGTTTTAGAGATCACTATCCAGATGGATCTTTAGCAATTGATTTTGGGGATGAGTATAATTCTTGTGAGATTGCAAAAGCAGCTGAGAAATGTGGTGGAAATAGAGCCTTAGGACCAAGTAGATTTGTAGGTAGATGTAATACTGATGATCCTCACTTTTTTGGTTCAGAAGCTAATAATCATGTTCATGTAAGTGCTTGTGCTAGAAATTACCATTGTGGTGATCATGCTCGAGGGCATTAGAAACTGATATAAATAAACTTTTAATTTCTTTTTTTATGAAAAAACTATTATTGCCTTTATTATTGACTTTAGGCTGTTCTCCCGATTTTGATAATGAATATGTTCAGATTGCTGATCAATATAGAGATGTACCTGAAACTGTTGCTCCTCAGAGTCAGAACTATGGAATTGTTATTGTTGATATGCAGAGAATTTACTTGTATGAAATGTCTAAAGAAGAATATAATAGAGAGAATTTTGTAAGACCCATTAATTGGGATAGTTTAAGATCTTTTGATGAAGTTTTATTAGATGAGCTTTCTACTCATGTTGATGGAGATGAATTGGAAAGAGAATTAGAAAATCAAAAGAGAGTTCTTGAATATGCAATTGAGAAAGACATCCCAGTTTTAGTTTTTGAGATGGATATGCGAGGAAGAACTCTTCCAGAACTAAGAGAATTAATTGACCAAGTTCCAAGACATAGATATTTTACTAAATTTTCAAGAGGCGGATTTCTTAAACATGGAATGGTACCTTATCCTCACACTTCTGAAGATGATCCAAGGGTTTGGATTAGAGAACAAGGAGTTGAAGTATTATATCATTTGGGTGCTAATACTGATTATTGTGTTTTGAGTACTGCAGAAGCGGCTGTTGGAGAGGGTTTTAGTGTGGGTACAACTGCAGATGTGGTCATGTCTTCTAGCTGTGTGGATGATTGTCCAAGTGTCAATGCAGCATTTATGTATTTTAGAAATAATGGTTTTTTTGAATTAGAAAATAAAAAAATAATTACATCATTTTGAAATTCTCTCTTAAGAATTCTATCATGACGGAATTGTTTGCAATTTTGTAGACTTCATATGCATTATTTAATTGTTCTTTTTGCATGAAAATGTCTCCAACCTGATTTAGTCTATCCATAGCACCACCAATTTCAAATGCCTTTGCAGCTTGAATTAATTGATCGTGTTTGATACACATTTCTCCAACCATAACGAGTTTTTCATTATTGTTCAAGAATTTGAAAACTTCAATTGCTGGTTCGAACTTCTCTCTTTTTACACATTCATCCCCTACAAGAAGAAGTTTTGCTTTATCTTCAACTAATTGGAAAGATCTTATTGCATCTATCATTTGTCCTTCTCTTAAGCATAATTCTCCTACTGCAAGTAATCTATCATTTGCTTTTGCTTGTTCATAGCAATCAATAGCTTGAGAGAACATATTCATATTTCTATAATTGTCACCAATCTCAATTAGTTTGGGTTGGTTTCTTGCTTTTAAGAACGCTTGAATTGCTTCGTCTGTTCTGCCTTTTTTGACTAATTCATCCCCTACTGCATTAAGTAGGCCATTTTGCATATGTTCTGGGAACATTGCTAGGCTTAGGTTCTCTAGGCCTTTTTTAAGAATAATCGGAACCATTCTTGTGTATGTATCGTCTTCCTTGTTGTATTCTGCAACCAAACTTGGAACTTTTTCTATAATATTAGGATCAACCATTTCTATCACCACTCCTTATTTTATAAATCAAATTTAAATACTTAATTAGTTTGGAAATGTTATTTTGCATCAGATAAGTATTTAAATGACTAATTTTTCTAATGAAGAATAAATGGAGGATATTTATAATGGAAGAAGACAATATAGTCGATGAAGAAGAAGTAAGTGTCGAAGATGTAGCTTATGAAGCACACCATAAAGTAGACGCATTAATAGATCTGCTTATCAAAAAGAATATTATTACTAATTCAGAGTATGATGAGCAAATTGACAGCCTAATTTCTGATATGGAAAAAGAAGAAGAGAAAGAAGATTGTGGATGTTCACAAGAAGAGAAGAAAGAAGAAGGTTGTTGTGGTTGTGATTAATTTTTTTATCTATTAAATGAGGAAGTTAATCTTCCTCATCTGATAGAACTTTTTCTACATATTTTACTGGTTTTATTGTTGTTGTAGTTGTTTTGTGGATGAACCATTTACCATCCATACTCTTAAACATACTACTTTCTATTACTGGTTGTTCCATAAGCTGTTCTACTTTTCTATCTGTTAGTTCTAGTTTTTCCATATTTATCACCAAATTTAGATTAGATGATTCTTTTAAAAAAAGTTTATGAGAAAAAGTTGAAAGATTTTCTATTGTATTTGTAATATCACTTTTCTTTCTTTGGGGCCATCTAATTCTACTAACATAGGTGATTGCCAAGTTCCTAGTAAAAGTTTACCATTTTGTATAGGGATTGTTTCTGATGGGCCTAGTAATGAAGCCTTAATGTGTGCTGTAGCATTGTTATCAACAGCATCATGCAACCAAGTACCTTCTGGAATTAATCTTCCAAAACAATTGAATATGTCTTTAGAAATATTTGTATCGGTGTTTTCATTTATGATTATTGCTGCTGTTGTGTGAGGTGTGTATAAGGTTAGAATTCCTTCCTTGACTTCTTTTACTAACTCTCTAATGTTGGCTGTGAGATCAACCATCTCATATTTATTCTCTGTCTTGACTCTTAGTTCCTTTATCATTTTTTTTCCTAAAAGAGCTTATTAGATATGCTATTACTAAACATGAAACAAAACTAAGATATAATAAAAGGAAGTTATTCATTTTCTTTTAAGACAGATTTCGCATCTATATTTTGGAATTTGGACAAATTCTGATTCAAAGACTTTGAGTCTTTTTCCACACTCTGAGCAGTTTACTACTTTCATTAAGTAAATGAAATGTTAATTTTTTTTATAAGCGTTTGGGTTGGCTTTTATAAAGAAAGCATCAATAGATCGACCAAAGGCTTATAAATCGATTTAATTTTTTTAGTAGAATGAAAATATTCATTTGTTGTAGCAAGTATATTTATGATAGAGTTCTTCCAATTAAACAAGAATTAGAAAGTCAGGGACATGTTATTACCTTACCTAATAGTTTTGATGCACCCATGAAGGAAGAGGAGATGAAGAGAGAGGGTAAAGAAGAACATATTGAATGGAAGAGAAATATGATGAAAAAGCAAGAACCTAAGGTTCGTGAGAATGAGGCTATTCTAGTTCTTAATCTGGAGAAACATGGACAACAGAATTACATAGGTGGTGCTACTTTTTTGGAAATCTTTAAGGCTTTTGAATTAGAGAAGAAAATATTTTTGTATAATCCAATTCCAGAAAATATATTTCAAGATGAATTAATTGCTATTAATCCTACGGTTATTAATGGTGATTTAAGTTTCGTAGTTTGATACTACTTCTATAAGTCCAACTATAGGATATGCAGTTGGGTCTAATTGAATTATTGTTTCTCCATCTGCAAATACCTGATCATATACTTTACCTTCTATTTGAACTTGATCTCCTAGATAGACTAAGGGTACTGCCCCTTCAGGTGTTTTGAAAACACAAATACTGGGAACTGCAACATCATCTAAAGACATTCTAGTTTGAGCTGGCCTATCTACAATATTTCCTGCAATTATTTCTGAAATTAGAAGTTTTGCAAGAACTGGTGCTTGGCCATCATAAAGAGTAATCATCTGTCTTGTAATTGCAGGTATGTCAATAGCTCCAAAAAGTTGTGCATTGTATGCTCCTTCTGTTGTTTCTCTGATTAATGTTGGAACTAAAGGTAGTAAGATTGATCTGTCTCCTCTTACAAGCCTATGATCATTAAAACAATTATAAACTCTCTGTGCTAATTCTTCATCATCTAAAAAAGAAAGAGTGTTTGCTATTGCTGTTTTCATTGGGCTTCCTTGATGAGGAAACATTTGGTATTCTAAGCTCATAAAAAGTAGAATTTTTGGTTTGTTTTTAAATTTTGTTAAAAAATAAAGAAAGAGGCTGGTATCCGAAGACACCAGCTCAGTCTAAAGTGGGGGTTAATTGGGGGTAAACCCTTAATTATCTCACTAAGTCTATACCAAGCTCTTTAGAGACTGCTTGTGCTTGTGCTTGTCTCTGCTTTTGCGCTCCTTTCCCCAGGATGTATGGTGAATTTACACCAGTTACTATTGTCATTACTCTAATTTTACCTTTCATATCCTGGTTAACCCTTGCTCCCCAAATTACATTCGCGTCTTGGTCTAGAGCCTCAGTTATCATATCTCCTACCTTACTCACTTCATCTAATGTTAAATCTGCTCCACCTTCTACATGTATTAGAGCACCAGTGGCTCCCTCGTAACTTACTTCAAGTAGAGGATTTGATAGGGCTCTTTTCACTGCTTCATCAACTCTATGTTCTGTATCAGATTCTCCAATTCCTATTACGGATACATCTCCATTTGCCATGATAGCTTTTACATCTGCATAATCTAGGTTAACTAATGATGGCACTGCGATAATTTCTACTATTCCTTTAATCATTGTAGAAATCAATTCATTCGCAACTGCAAATGCTTGTTTCACTGGCAAATTCCCAGCAATCTGTACAAGTCTATTATTGTCGATGACTATAACTGTATCACAAACATCCCTAAGTTGTTGCAATCCAAATTCAGCTTTGTCAATTCTTGCTCTTTCAATTGAGAAAGGCATTGTAACAGCCCCAATTACTATGGAACCTAAGTCTTTTGCTGTTCTTGCAACTACAGGTGCACATCCAGTACCTGTTCCACCACCCATACCAGCTGTGATAAATACCATATCAGTATTAGCAAGTGATGTTCTAATTTCTGACATTTGTTCTTTTGCAGCTTCTGCTCCCTTTTGTGGGAATCCACCACAACCAAGACCTCTTGTCAGGTTTTTACCAATTAGAAGTTTATGATCAGCTTCAACAAGATCTAAATGTTGTTTGTCTGTATTAAGAGCGAAAATCTTTGCACCCTGTACTCCTTTTTTGTAAAGCCAGTTGGTTACATTAGAACCTCCTCCTCCACAACCATATACTTTAATGTTAGCTTGTCCTACTTTTGTTTCTTGTGTTTCAAAAGCAGATGTGTTTTGCATTGCGTTTTGTACTAAAAAATCCATTTTTTATTTCCCCCTTTTTCTACGAATTTTGTTTATGTATAGTTTTCACTAACGAAATATTTAAATATAATGATATACTATACTCTCTTTAGAAAACGTCTTACGCCAAAGACTTAAAATCGCCAAAACCTTGATTTTATCGCCAAATAAAATCATTTAATATAATTTTTATATGACAGATTCTAATATTTAAAGATTTATATTCTGTAGTACATATTCTTTTAAATGAAGCCCTAATTTTTTCGTAATATATATAAAGAGAGGATGTTACTTTTTTCTTTGATGAAACCTGGTGACCTAATCGAGGTAGAAACAAAGGATAAACAACTAAAAGGTGTGTTTATGCCCAATTCTAGTGAAAAAAAACTAGTTATTAAATTAACTTCTGGTTATAATGTAGGGATTTTGAAAAAGAACATTAAGAAAAGTAAAGTTCTGAAAGAATATGAAGAAAAAAAGGTAAAAAAGGGTGAACATAAGCACCAAAAGGGAAAAAAGACTATTACTATCTTACATACTGGTGGAACAGTAGCTTCAAAAGTGGATTATGAGACTGGAGGGGTTGTTGCTAAGTTTACACCCGAAGAATTAATTGAAATGTTTCCTGAAATTGAAAAGGTTGCTAATATTAAATCTAGGCTTATTGGCAATTTTATGTCTGAAAATCTAAGATTTGAGGATTATAATAAAATAGCTAAGGTAATTAAAGAAGAATTAGAAGAGGTTGATGGAGTTATTGTTACCCATGGTACTGATACTTTACATTATACTTCTGCTGCTTTAAGCTTTATTTTACAAGGATTGAGTAAGCCAGTATTATTGGTTGGTGCTCAAAGAAGTTCAGATAGAGGTAGTTCTGATGCAGCAATGAACTTGATTTGTGCTGTGGAATTTATGGTTAATAGTAAGTTTAATGAAGTTGGAGTCTGTATGCATAGAGCAATGGATGATGATTTTTGTGTTATTCTTCCTGGCTTGAAGTGTAGGAAATTACATTCCTCTAGAAGAGATGCATTTAAAGTTATTAATGAGGATATTGTTGGAGAAGTAGACTATAGAACTAAAAAAGTCCATATATTTAGGGGATTTGAGAATAAATCTAATGATATAGTTTTAAGAGAGTTTAATCCTGATGTAAAAGTAGGTATACTAAAAGTCAGACCAAATATTTTTGCTGAAGAGTTAGAGATTTATGATAAATTTGATGGATTGGTTATTGAAGGAACTGGATTAGGACATATTAGTATACTCACTCACAAAGAAAATGAAAAAATTTACAGTAAATTAAAGAAATTGTGTAAAAAAATGCCAGTTGTTATGTCTACCCAATGTATTTTTGGTAGAGTTAATATGAATGTTTATAATGTGGGCCGGGAATTAATGGATATAGGAGTTCTTGGTAATTACTCAGATATGCATCCTGAATTGACTTATATTAAATTAGCTTGGTTATTGAGTAACTTTGATGATAAAGAAGTTAAAGAATTATTACATGAAGATTTACGAGGAGAATTTAATAAAAGATTGAGTACTTCTCATTTAGATTAATTATTTCTTCTTTTTCTTGGTTTTCTTCTTTGTTTTTTTCTTAGCTACTTTCTTCTTTTTAGCTTTCTTTACTACTTTTTTAGGTTCTTCTCTTTTTAGTTTAGGAAGTGGCCTTCTTCTAGATAGAATGTCGGTATACCCTACAGCTAATACAATAACAATTACCAAGAGATAGGCTAGATATTTTACTAAAAGAATTACTTCTGTTATTTCTGGATTCATATTTATAGATTCCAATAGACTAAATAAGAAATACATTAGTAGGACTGACGCTGCAGCACTGAAAATAGGGTAGGGGATATTATATGGAAATTCTAATATCTCAAATATTTCCTTTCCTAAATATAAAAATGATAATAATACTAAGATTAGAAGACTATCATTCAAAGTCTCTACAATGATTGTAAATAAAGGTTCATTTATGTAGGTGATTAAATAATTTGCAATAATTACAAATAATATGAAAAGTATAATACCTATTAGCTTTGAAAATAATCTTCTTAAAACTAATTTATGCATATTGGTTGTTATGTTTTACTTATTATTAAGTGTTGTGCAGAAAACAATATAAACTTGGGGGGTTTTGGATCTGAAGGAATGGATAACCGATATGGAGAACCAATAATCTGGAATGATGGGAAAAGAAGAGCATTAGCCGCATTGAGGGGAAAGTATGGTAATGTTGATCCTTATCGGCCTATGGTTGGTGATGAATATCAAACAGATCTTTCTGCTGCAAGTGCTTTAATTGGAATACCTGCAGGTAGATTGGAAAGAATGTTGTATGAACCTAACTCTTTAGATTCTCAAGTATAATACAAACCTTACATTTGTCATTTGCAGAAGGCTCGCCACATATTTTACAAGTACCTATGTTTACTTTACTTTCCTTATTTTCTGTGTATATTGAATTCATGAAGAAATTGTTAATATTATATTTAACATCTGGATGCTTCTCTTCAAAATCATTTAGGAATTTTTTGAAGTTTTTTCTATAAGCATCAACTGAACAAGGGCATTCATTATAGTTTACTGGAAATTTGTGTAATTTGGAGTAAGTTTCTATTTCTTTTTCTCTTACATTAAATAAAGGTTTTACTCTTCTTATGAACTTCTTTGTTTTTCCTACTCCAGATATAGGACCTTGTCTCCTTGCAACAGTTAGATCATTTCTAAAAATATTCATTAAGAAAGCTTGAGCTTCATCATCTAAGTTATGCCCTGTGGCTATAATATCAAAACCCTTTGCATATTTATTTAATAAATATCTTCTTAATACTCCACAGATTGTACAGGATGAATAGGTATAACCTTTACTTTTTAGTACATCTCGAATATAACATAAAGAGTAACCAAATTCTTCTCTAAAGGATATTTCTTTTAATGGAACTTCATATTTCTTACAGACTGATTGAAGGTTTTCTAGGTTAACTTTGGTATAATTACCTATTTTTGCATCAACTGTGATCCCAGTAACATCATAACCTAATTTGTGGAGTATGAAGAGTAAAACAGTAGAGTCCTTTCCTCCAGATACTGCAACTGCTATTTTATCTTTTTTTGTAAATAATTTGTACTTTCTAATTGTCTTTCTTACTTTATTTTCAACATAATCAACAAAGTGAGACCTACAGAAATCTGAGCATAATATCTTTTTTCCACATTTTTTACAAGGCATAAGCTAAAGTGTTTATAAATGCTTTAAAAAGGTTTCTTATTGAGGTGGAGGGTCAGTATCGTCTACCCACTTGTCATTTACATCTAGATCAAATATCCAGGGGGAACAAGTTCCTTCTGTGATCAAATCTACTTCTAGCCACTTCCTCTTTCCTACTTCCAACTCAAAATCAATTGTTTCTGTAAATTCATTATCTCCATAACTATCCAGCCAACTAATATGCCATTCTTCTGTAACTTCATCAACCATCTCTATTGTGAAAGTTACTTCAGATCCATTTACAGCAGTTATTGTTGCAATAGCATCATAGGTTTGATAACTACAGGGTCCACCTTCCATTTTCTCTTGAGTACAACCCACAATTAAGAGTAATAATAAACCTAGTAAAATAATTGCTTTTTTCATAGGTAAAAAAAAGTATAATTCCTATTTAAAGGGTTTTAAGACTGCAAGTTAGTTTGAAGTTATTATAAAAAATTATTTAAATAGAGTAATAATATAATGTATTATGGATTACAAGGAGTTGGGATTTAAGGCTGGTATCGAAGCTCATCAACAGCTAGAAGGCCATAAATTATTCTGTAGTTGTCCTAATGTGGTTCATGATTCTAATAAACCAGATGTTGTTTTTGAAAGAAAGTTAAGAGCTATTGCTGGTGAACTAGGTAAGATTGACAAAGCTGCATTAACTGAGATGAAAAAAGATAGGGTAAACAAGTATGAAGGTTGTTCTTCTTCTAGTTGTTTGGTTGAATATGATGAGGAACCACCCCATGAAGTTAGTAAGAAAGCTTTGGAAACTGCTTTAGAGGTTGCATTATTGTTTAAGATGAAAGTTGTTGATGAAATTGAATTTATGAGAAAGACTGTTATTGATGGTTCAAATGTTTCTGGGTTTCAAAGAACTGCTTTAGTTGGAATGGATGGGTATATTGATACTTCAAAAGGAAGAGTTAGTGTTGAAAACTTATTTTTAGAGGAAGAGGCTGCACAAAAAGTTAGTGAGGATGAGGAAATGGTTAACTGGAGATTAGATCGATTAGGAGTTCCTTTATTGGAGGTACAAACTGGACCAGATATTAAAGATGCTGAACATGCAAAAGAAGTTTCTAGCAAGATTGGAATGATTCTAAGAAGTACTGGAAAGGTAAAGAGAGGGATTGGTTCTATTAGGCAAGATGTTAATGTTTCTATTAAGGGGCATCCAAGAGTGGAGATCAAAGGTTTTCAAGAATTGAAGATGATGCCTAAAGTTATTGAAATAGAAGTTAAAAGGCAACAAAAAGGGAAAGGAGAGGCACATGTTAGGAAGTTTAATCCAGATGGTACTACTGAGTTTCTGAGGCCTATGCCTGGAGCTGCTAGAATGTATCCTGAAACAGACATTGAACCAATACAGATTACAGAAGAGATGTTATTAGAAGTTAGAATACCTGAATTAATTGATGATATAGTTTTAAGATTTGAAAAAGAATACAAGTTAAGAGAAGATGTTGCAAGAGAGTTGGTAAAAAAAGATATTAACTTTGAGAAATATGCTAAACTAAAGTTAGATAATAATTTTATTGCTGATGTTTTGACAAATTATCCTAAAGAGATTAAGAAAAGGTTTAATTTAGATGCTTCCCAATTAACTGAAGATGATTATTTAGAAGTATTTGATTATGTTATCAAGGGTGTTGCAAAAGATGCAGTTCTTGATATTTTGGTTAAGAAGTTAAAAGGTGAGGATATTAATTTAGATTCTTATAAGGGCTTAAGTGATGAAGAGATAGAGAAGGGATTAAATGAATTAGTTAAGAAGAATCCTGATGCTCCAATTGGTGGATTGATGGGAGATGCTATGAAAATGTTTAAGGGTAAGGTTGAAGGTAAAAAGGTTATGGAGATTTTGAAAAAACTAAAATGAGAGAGATAAGAGAACGAAGTTTAAGTAGTACTGTCCGAGCTTGTACTATGCCTTTGATTTTTGGTTTAGTTACTGGAACTGCTATAACTCAAGGTATAGATGCGGCAAAGGCAGGGGATTATTTGTTAGTTGGTGGTTGGGCTACACTAGAAGTTTGTACTGGAATTTTAGCTCGATATAATGCTTCTGTTGAAATATGTTTGGAGAATAGTAGGCTTTGGTGGAATGACCATGTAATAACTCAAGACAGAAGAGATGAAAGGTTTGATAGAAAAATGGCAGAGTATGATGCTCTTAAGTTACAAAATCCTTAAAAATAATTAATTAAATAAACTTCTTATGGATCTATTAAGTATTGATTATTTTAGCCCTTCTATGGTTTGGGGTTTATTAAATAATTCTCCATTAGCAATTAAATCTGCTAGAGTTGAGATGGTTAGAAAAGGTTTGCCCTATCCTCATGATGAAAGAGGAAAGGGAGAGGTTTTAAGGGAATATTGTGGGGAGTGTGTTTTTCCAGGAAGAAGGGTTGTGACTCTTAATGATGCCCCTGGAGAACAGGGAAGATTATTTAGTATTGTTACTGAATCCCTTTGGGCAAGTAGGTTCCAAGATGTACCTAAAGGTTTAGGTCAAGCATTGGCTGAACAAGTAGGTAATAGTGTACCTTATTCTCTTGTTTATGAAATAACAAGTGTTGCCCCTTTACAAGAAGATACTATTGATCAAATGAAAGGATGGATTCATACCTATATGGATGCTGGTGAATATGAATTTTATGAAGGTCAGGTAAGGTGGGCTACTGGTGGGCTGGCAATGTTTTCTGCTCCACTAAAAAAGTCTGAGATTACTCTTGAAGGTTTGAGTGGTGATGAACAATCTATGGTGAGAAGGTGGGCTTATAGGTCTCTCCGTCATGAACTTGAACCAGAACGAATAAGAGAATTAACTTCTTCTACCTAATTTAGAGATTATTAAAATAAATATCAAACTAACTAGAATAAATCCTAGAGTTGTAAACCAAGTGCTATATACCCATTGGGTTGCTTGTGAGAATTCTGTGAAAGATAGAGAACCTACCCAGAAGTTAAAGAAAAACTCTTGTCCTTTTAGTACACTCGCTTCTACATAGAATGTTTTTTGCACTAAAGGATATAACCAAGCTGAACCAGGATAGGCAAAGTCTAGTATTAAGTGAGATAGAGTGTAGTACAAAGCTATGAAAAATGCTCTTTTGTTCCATAAAGCATAGACTAAGAGTGCAACCAGGATTACAAAGAAGAGATTATGGAAAAGAAGCCTATGCCAGCCTCCAACAAATAGATCAAAATCAGCAAGTACAGCTAGTGGAGCTAAGCCCAATACATACTTTTTAGGAATATTTGGATAGATTGCTAATAATACAATTGCTGGTAAAAATAAGTGTATTATTGGTTCCATAGGCTTTCTGTTTTGATTTAATTTAAAAGAATTATGAAAGGAAAGTTTTATTTAGGATAACCTATGTGTTAAATTGTAATGGTTAAAGTATCTGCAAAACAGGTGATAAAGACTTCCATTATTGCTGCACTAACATTTACAGCAGGTTTGATATGGAGAGATTTCATTATTGCGTTTGTTGAAACTATTTTACCTCCTGGAGATGCTTTGTGGTATAAATTAATAGCAGCTATACTTTCTACTTGTATTGTAGTACTTCTTATTGTAATCTTTATTAAATCAGAAGAAGAAGCAGAGGATGTTTTGAAGAAATTTGGGCAAAAACCCAAGAAGAGAAAGAAAAAGAGATAGTTCAAAATATAAATATTTAATAAGGTGTTTCTCATCGATAATTAAAATGAAAGCTTACTTAGAGATTGTAAAAAATATTCTTGATAATGGAGTTTTAAAAGATAATAGAACTGGAGTTGGCACGCTTGCTGTTGCAGGATCTATGTTTGAACATGATATGTCTGAGGGCTTTCCTTTGTTGACAACAAAAAAAACACCATTTAAGTTGGTTGCTTCTGAATTAGAGTTTTTTATTAAGGCTATTACTGATAAAACTTGGTTACAGGAAAGGAAAAATCATATTTGGGATGAATGGGCTAATCCTCAAAAGGCTCCTTATGGTCATGATGAAGTTAGTAAGAAGAGAATGATGGATGAGAGGGATTTAGGAGCTATTTATGGTTTTCAATGGAGACATTTTGGTGCTAATTATATTGACTTTACTACTGATTATAGTGGGCAAGGAGTTGATCAATTGAAAAGGGTTGTTGATATGTTAAAAACTAATCCAACTGATAGAAGGATGATTGTTAGTGCTTGGAATCCTACTGCAATGAATAAGATGGCTTTGCCTCCTTGTCATTATGGTTTTCAGGTTACTGTGATTAAAGATAAGTTAAATTTACTTTGGAATCAAAGAAGTGTTGATACTATGTTAGGTTTACCTTTCAATATAGCTAGCTATGCTTTGTTATTGCACTTACTTGTAAAGGAATCTGGCTTTAAGGAAGGTAAGTTGATTGGATTTTTAGGTGATGTACATATTTATGAGAACCATATTGATGGTGCAAAGGAACAACTAGGTAGAAGTCCATTGAAGTTTGCTCTACCTAAAGTAGAAACAGAAAACTTTACTTCAATATTTAATTGGAAATGTGAGGATTCAAAAGTTCTTGGTTATGAATCTTATCCAAGAATACCTTTTGAGATTGCAGTATGATAGCTATAATTGCTGGTATGACCAAAAATAGGGTTATTGGTAAGGGAAATAATTTACCTTGGCATATCCCTGAAGATTTAAAGAATTTTAAGAGAGTTACTTCTGGAAATACAGTTATTATGGGTAGAAAAACATATGATTCTATTCTCTCTATGATTGGACATCCTTTACCAAATAGAAATAATATAGTTATTTCTCGATCATTACAAGATGAAAGAGTTACTGTTTGTAGAAGTGTTGAAGAGGCTGTTGAGAATGGAAGAAGTTTTGAAAAGGACATATTTGTTATAGGAGGTGCTACAATCTATAAGTTGTTTTTGCCTATAGCTGATAAAAAGTATATTTCCTGGATTAAGAAAGATTATGAAGGTGATGTTTATTTTCCTAAGTTTAACCTTGATGAATTTGAGGTTGAAACTACTCAAGATTTTGGCGATTTTGAGTTTATGATCTACAAAAGAAAATGAAAGATATAGTTGTGAAGGAGATTATTGATAGAGAATTAGATAGGCAGAGATATGAACTTAATATGATTCCTTCTGAAAACTATTGTAGTGAAGATGTGTTGAAGGCATGTGGCAGTGTTTTGAACAATAAGTATTCTGAGGGTTATTCTGGTAAGAGATATTATCAAGGTAATCGATTTATCGACGAGGTTGAGCTGTTGGCAATTGAAAGAGCTAAGAAACTTTTTAGTGCTGATCATGCTAATGTTCAAGCTAATTCAGGTAGTCCAGCTAATATGGCTGCTTACTTTGCAGTTTTGAATCCAGGAGATAAGATTATGGGAATGGATTTAACTCATGGTGGACATTTGACTCATGGTTCTAAAGTAAACTTTTCAGGTAAGATGTATAACTTTGTTTCTTATGGTGTTCAAGAGAATGGACTTTTAGATATGGACAAGATTAGAAAGCTGGCTTATGAAGAAAAACCTAAAATGATTATTTCTGGTTATACTGCTTATCCTCGTAAGATTGATTTTAAAGAGTTTTTTTCTATCTGTCAAGAAATAGGAGCTTATGCTTTAGCTGATGTTTCTCACATTGCAGGGCTTTGTGTTGGAGGTGAACATGAGAATCCTGCCCCTTACTTTGATATTACTACAAGTACTACCCATAAAACTCTTAGGGGGCCTAGAAGTGCTGTTATCCTTTGTAATAAAGAAGATAGGTTTGCAAGTGTTGAAGGTTTAGATGAGAAGAAGGCTAAGAAAACTAAAGATCTTGGTGGTAAAATAGATAGAGCTGTTTTTCCTGGTTTGCAAGGTGGACCTCATGAACATACTATTGCTGCTAAGGCTGTTTGTTTTCAAGAGGCAATGGGTGATGATTTTAAGAATTATGCTTCACAGATTGTTAAGAATGCAAAAGCTCTTGCAGAGAGTTTACAAACATATGGTATGACTCTTGTTTCTGGTGGAACTGATAATCATTTAATTTTAATTGATTTGGTTAAGACCAAAGGAGAGGCTAGTTTAGGAAAGCCTATTGCTGTTGCTTTGGAGAAGGCTGGAATTGTTATGAATGCAAATACCATTCCATTTGAACCAGGAAGTCCTTTCAAACCTTCTGGCTTGAGATTGGGTACTCCAGTATTAACAACTAGAGGTATGAAAGAACAAGAGATGGATTTGGTTGGACATTGGATTTCAGAAGTTGTTAAAGATCATACTAATGAAGATAAGTTGAAGTTTATTAATAATAAAGTTAAAGAATTGTGTACCCACTTTACTTTTTACTAGAATGCTTTTTAATCTCTTTTTCTAATAAATGTAACTTAGACCATTTTTTGTCCCAGTCTTTTTTTAATCTTTTTTCACAGGATTTTCTTAGTTGTACCATACCCTCTGCAAATCCCCTTCTTACTGTCATGATATTAGCTTCTCTTTCTAATTTTACTTTAGATTGGAGAGTTAATTTGCAAGATACCCAGATATAGATATGTTTTAGGGGATTAGAATCTAATCCTTGTAATTTATGACAGAGTTCATGAGCTATTGCAGCTTCTACTGCCTTTTTTGGAGTTGATTTTAGTATCTCTTTATTATATGTAATTGGAGAGAGTTCTTTTTGTTTAAGAAAATCTTTTATTGAGAATATATTGGAGTTCATGAAAACCTTTTGTCTCTTTTGTTTGAAACTAATTTTATATTCTTTTAACTCTGGAAAGTGTTTATTTTTTATTTCTTTAAACAGTTTAGCATAACTCATAGTTTTTGCAATGTTCTTTTCATTTATTAATTTTTTGAGAGATAGGTTTTTATATTCTTAGATTAGAGCAGTATTATGATATTGGCTGCTTTTTGGGCTTGGATCGGTAGAATGAATTGGTCTAAAGTGGTTTATCAAAAGAGTAGAGACTTTTTTCTTTGGACTGGTTTGGCCAAACATAGTGGAAGACAGGATTTTTTAATTACCAAAAAAGGAGGAAGTAAGAAAAAATTAGAGGCTTATTTAGTGAAAAAGAGTTATGAGTGGAGTTATTTCTCTTGGATTGATGATGATGAAACCTTGAGTATGAGAAAAGTTGTAAAATCTAAATATCAATATCATATTAGGTTATTTTCTGATGGTGAGGTGAGAGGACACTATGAATATGCACCAGATAGATATCCTTGCAAACACCTATTGGAGAGTTGTTTTGAACAAAAAAAGAATTATTTTTCTCGATTATTAAAGGATTATAAGAAAAATTTATAAATATATAATAAAAACTATAGGTTATGGTTGAAGGAGTTTTCAAGAGAAGTTGGCAGATTACAAAACTTACCTTTTCTGTTATAAATAAAGATAGAGAGATTATTTGGTATCCTTTGTTAGCTGGTATTTTCTCTTTAATGTTTATCTTGGTATTATTGTTTCCTACTTTAATAACATCTTACTTAGCACAACAAGGTGTTCCAGCTTTTGGGATTGTTGAATACCTTGTGTTATTTGTACTTTACTTAGGTTTAGCTTTTATTGCTACTTTTTTCAATACTTGTGTGGTTTATACTGCAAAGAGAAGATTTGAAGGAGGTAATGCAACATTTAAGGAAACTATTAAGTTTGCATTGTCTAAGGTTCATTTGATCTTTGTTTGGAGTTTAGTTTCTGCTAGTGTGGGAGTATTCTTAAGGGTGTTAGATAGGCTAGCTCAGAAAGCAGGACCTATTGGTGGAATTGTAATTAAAATTCTAAGAGGTATTATGGGAATTATGTGGAGTATTATTACACTCTTTGTTGTTCCTGCAATGGTTTACTATGATTTAGGACCTATTGATGCAATTAAGAAATCTATTGATGTTTTGAAGAAGACTTGGGGTGAAAGTATTATTAGACATGTTGGATTAGGAAGTGCAATAGGTTTATTATTTATTGTTGGAATAGTTTTATCAATTGCACTTGTTGTTGGTGGGGCTATGTTAGGTGGAGTTATTGGTGCACTTGTTGGATTTTTAATAGCTGTTGTTTACTTTGTAGCTTTATTTGTTATCTTTAATGCAGCTAATGAAGTGTTTAATACAGCACTCTTTGTTTATGGTGATAGTGGAAAGGTTCCAGAAGGCTATAACAAAGAAATAATGGATGGTGCCTTTAAGGCAAAGATCTAGCTGGAATCATTTCTGATAGATTGTCAATAATGTAATCAGGTAATGCTGATGCAAGTCTATCTCTTGTGTGATATCCATTTGCAACTCCTATTACACGAATTCCTGCTTCTGTTGCTGCCCGAATATCATAAACAGTATCTCCTAAGTAGATAGCATTTCTTCTGATTGTTGTCATATCTTTACAAGTATCTATTAATCCTCTTCTTTTATCTTTAACATCACATTGGAATCTTTCAAAAAAAGCTTCTAAACCATATTGTGCTGCTTCTCTTCTTAGATTTTCTTCTGGATGGCTACTTAATACTGCTAATCTTTTACCTTCTCTTTGGAGAAATTCAAGTGTTCCTGGAGCATCAGGATAAACATGAGGTAGAACTCCTCTTTCTATTGCTTTTCCATATTCTTGTTTATATAATCTATAAGCTTCATCTGAATCTACTTCAACACCCTGAGATTTTAGAAATGCTTCTGCTGTTAATTGTGTTTGAGGCAACCATTGTTCAAAAGTCATTGTTGGTTTTCCAAAATGAACTAGTAAAGCCATGTTTGCTTCATAAACTGGAAGTCTGTCATCACTTATGACTCCACTCCAATCAAAAACAAATAAACCACTATCTAAAATTGCCATAATTTTCTAGTAGAGTATTCTTTTATAATGATAACTGTGTTAAAAAGGTATATTTTATAAAGTAATTCTTAAAAATTACTCATATGTTTAATGAATCTGTCGAGTATATTTATAGTTTAGAGAGGAATAAAGGTAGGTATACTTTAGAACATATTGAAAAGTTTTTATCTAAAATAGGAAATATCCAGAATGAGTTTAAGATAATCCATGTTGCAGGTACAAATGGTAAGGGTAGTACTTGTTCTATGATTAATCAAGGGTTGATTGAAGAGGGATATAAGGTTGGTTTCTTTTCTTCACCACATTTAGTTAGGTTCAATGAAAGGATTAGAGTTAATAATGAGATTATTTCTGATGAAGCTTTGGATAGGATGGCTGAGAAGATTAAAGAATTGCAAAAAGAAACTGGAATTGATCTTAGTTTTTTTGAGGCTGCTTTTGTGATTGCAATGTTGTATTTTAAAGAAAGAAATGTTGATTATGTTGTTTTGGAAGTAGGTTTAGGAGGTAGGTTGGATGCTACTAATACTTGTATTCCGATTATTTCTGTAATTACTTCTATTAGTATGGATCATATGCATATGCTTGGAGATGATATTGAGAAGATTGCTAATGAGAAGGCTGGAATTATTAAGGAGAATGTGAAAGTTATTACTTCTGCTAAAGGTAAGGCTTTGGAAGTTGTTGAGAAAAAGTGTTATGAGAAAAATGCTAATCTGGTTATTATTGGAAATAAGTTTTTAGATCTTGGTTTGAAAGGAGATTATCAAAAAGAGAATGGTTCTTTGGCTTTTACTGTGTTAAGAGAATTAGGAGTTGGTGAGGAGAGTATTAAGAAGGGGTTGTTAAATTCTAGGTGGAGAGGGAGGTTTGAGTTTGTTGAAGATAATGTTCTTGTTGATTGTGCACATAATGTAGATGGGATGAGAGCTTGTGTTGATTCTGTTAAGAAGATGAATAAGAGTGTGATGTTAGTGTTTGGTGTTTGTGAGACAAAGAATGTTGAGGGGATGACTGATATATTAAAGGAGTTGGATTTGAAAGGAGTTGTTGTTACTAAATCTAAGGTTTCAAGTGCAATGGAACCTTCTGTTTTAAAGAGTTATTTTCCTGATGCTGTTGTTAAAGAGGATTTGAAAGAAAGTTTAGAATATGCTAGGCAAGTTCCTGCTGATTTAATTCTGGTTTGTGGTTCAATTTATTTGATAGGTGAGATTTACCCCTAAGCCACCTAACGCCCAGGTAGACGAGAGGAGTATCTAAAATTGAAAACCCAATCTTGAATAGATAATAAGGAATTATTAGTGAGATAATAAATGAGGTTGTGAATTTGGGTGAGATGTGATAGAATGCAATAAACATGAAAACAGTTGTGTCTATTAATTGAGATATCATTGTGGAGATATTATTTCTCAACCAGAGCAATTTTCCTTTTGTTGCTTTTTTTAGTGCATGGAAAGTCCAGACATCATGGAGCTGGCTCAATATAAAGGCAATCACACTAGCGATTATCATTCTTAATGAGCTGCCAAAGATTGACTCAAAAGCCTCTTGGTTTCCCCAGGTCTCATTTGCTGGTAAATGTATTGCTAAATAGGTTGCTGCAAATAATACTACTAAAACAAATACTGCAATCATGACAAATTGTCTTGCTTTCTTTTTTCCATAAACTTCAGATACTATGTCTGTTACTAAGAACATAAAAGGTACGAAAAATATCCCAACTGATACTCTGATTCCAAATAGAGTGGTAATCTTAGTTCCTAGGATATTTGCTAGGACTAGTGCAGCTATGAAGACTGCTAAGAGAATGTCTATTTTTACCCTTTTGTTCATTATTTGGGTTAAATTTGATGTGTTTTTAAAGATAATTATAGGGGAGAATGGAGGTTTTATTGTTATCTTCTAGTAGTAACAAAAACAAAAGGTTTATAAATCTAAAAAGCAGCTTAAAATGATGGTAACTGACCTTAGAATGGTGGATAAAGCAGATCCTACTTTTGGAGAAATGGATGTACTTCAAAGATTTGGACTTAATTATGCTGAGAGAACAATCCTGCTTCCAGTTATACAGGGGCAATTAGAGAGTGATCTTGTTAAAGGAAGAGTTCTAGATTTTGGTTGTGGTGAGGGTGGACCTACTTACTTTTTTGTTTATAATGGAGCAGATGTTACTGCTGTAGATCTTAGTAAAGATTCAATTGATAGACTTGTTAATACTGGAATATTGCCTGCTGAAAAAGCTATTGCAGGTGATGGAATTGAGTATATGAGAGAGCAGCCAGAGGATAGTTATGATTTAGTTACTGCTTTTTGGTTAGATCCTAGTTTTGGTAGAAATCCTGGATTAACTGCTGATTTTTTTAGAGAAGCACAAAGAGTTTCTAGAGGTGGAGTTTTGATAACATCTGATATGGGAACACAAATGGCTGTTGAAGAACAATTAAGTGGTTATGGCCAAATACTTGCTGAAGGTACTGAGTATAGGAGTTTTTTTCATAGAGTTGGTGAGAGTGATTCAGATAGATTAGAAGCTAGGATGGATGGACTGGGTTCAACAAAATCTACAATACCTCTAGCATTATTTGAATATGCTCAGGCACAAGTTGCTGATGAATTTGGTTTTGGTTCTGGAATTTATCATATTCCAGATGATTGGGGAGTTGAAGGTAGAAAAACTGCTCCAGAAGGAATAGATCTAGCTGTTTATAGTCCGCCATTTAGATTAGAGGATTTCCTTATTACTAAGAAATAATTTCTATTTCTGGATTATTTTTATTTAAAACATAAGTTTTAGTTTCTCCACTACAATATTTCTTTGTTAGTTCTTCTAACTCTTCTATAATCAACATGATCTCATCTTCTGTAAATGCTAGACCTTCTACTACTAGGGATACATTTGTTGTATCTTCAGTCATCTTTGACTTTTCACATTCTCTCCAATTCCATCTTCTACAAAGAACTTCTTTATTATCAACATAAACTACTTCTCCTTCTTTTGGAGATTTTGTTTCATCTGTATTTAGCTGGGTAAACTTTTCATCACCTTTTGCAAATTTCAAGGTTATGTTACCATCTACTTTGTCTAGATTATCCCCACCAACTGGAATCATATGTTTTATTGATAGATAATTGTAAATATCTACTATTTTATTTATGTGAGTTAAGTCAATATCATCTAAAGTCATCCTATAGAGGTTTTCCACAGAGCATCTATACTTCTTTGGTTTTGCTCCAAAAGAAGAATAGGCCTTTCTCCATACACTTATCTTTTCATTTTGAGAGAGAGTCGGCTTTTCAAAATTCTTTCTTATCTCTTCTTGTTGCGCTTTTAGAAGTTCTAAGATTTCTTTATTCTCACCAGTGTTATCGATACCTTTTGCTATGACTATGCCTATATTCAGTTCTGGGAACTTGTCTAGTATTTCTTTAGATATTGTGAATTTCATAGAAGAAATTATTTTTTTGAGATTTATAAGTTTTAAGTTTTAGAAATATTTAAATAGAGATGCTGGTTTTAATGGAGTATGAGGACTTATATCAAAGATCTTAAAGTTGGGAAGGAAGTAACCATGAATGGTTGGTTACATGAGATTAGAGATCTAGCTAAGATTAAGTTTTTACTTCTAAGAGATAGAACTGGGATTATTCAGTGTGTTGTTCTATCTGACAATCAAGAAACATTTGACTTGGTTCCTAAGCTAAAGCAAGAAACAGCTGTTGAGATTAAAGGAAAGGTTGTTGAAAATAAAGTTGCTAAATTAGGATATGAAGTTCAAGTTGATAGTGTTGAGGTTTTAGGTGAAGTTTTACAAGTTCTACCTATTCAGGTTGTGGAAAAGGGAGATATTAATACTGATTTGTCAACAAGGTTAGATTACAGGTTTTTAGATTTGAGAAAACCAGAAATACAAAAAATATTCCAAGTTAGAGATTCTATTTACAAAACAACTGTTGATTTTTTTAGTAAACAAGGGTTTATTGCAGTTAATACACCTAAGATGACTTCAGCTGGAGTTGAATCGGGTGCAGATATGTTTACTATTGATTATTTTGGAACTAAAGCCTACTTATCCCAAAGTCCACAGATCTACAAACAAATGTTAGTATGTTCTGGTTTTGAAAAGGTTTTTGAGATTGGTACTGTGTTTAGAGCTGAAAAATCAAACACTTCAAGACATCAAACTGAATTTACAGGTGTTGACTTTGAGATGGGATTTGTAAAAAATCTATCAGAGATTATGGATGTTACTGAGGCTTATTTGAAAGAGGTCTTGAGTAATTTAGAAGATATTGAGGTAGCTTTACCCGGTAAGATACCAAGGGTTGAAATGGTTGAATTAAAGAAAATGTTAAAGGAAAAGGGAAAAGAGCTTGGTGAAAATGAAGATCTAGATTCTGAATCAGAACAATTGGTTGGAGATTTGATAAAAGAAAAGCATGGATGTGATTTTGTTTTTGTAATAAACTACCCTTGGGATAAAAGACCTTTCTATCATGTTAAGAATGGTAATGGTACAAAGAGTTTCGATCTATTGTTTAAAGGAGTTGAAATTGCAACTGGTTCTTTAAGAGAGCATAGGTATGAAGTATTGAAAGCTCAAGCTAAAGAGAAAGGTGTTGATTTAGATGCTATGGAAGATTATGTTCTATTGTTTAAGTGTGGAGCTCCACCTCATGGTGGTTGTGGATTAGGTTTGGATAGAATTGCACAGAGATTATTAGGGTTAGATAATGTAAGAGAGGTTGTTTTCTTGCCTAGAGATCCAGATAGGTTAAGGCCGTAAGTCTTAAATATAATTTCTAAAAAATATATATTATGGATGAACTAAGAAAAGCAGCAAGATTTCAATCTTACTGGGATATTTTGAGATGTGTAAGTAGAACTCACCCAGAAGGAACTTTTGGATTAAGAACCTATGGATTATATCTTGGTGCTACATCAATTTTAATAGATGCTGGACCTTTTGATACAATGGATCTTGATACAGATCCAAGCAATGAGGGTTTAGAAATGCATATTAGGTATCATGTTAAAGAAGTCCTTTACTTATTAGAACAAGCTCAACCAGCTATTTTAAGTAATAGAGATTTACCTTCTTGGAGAGAGGTGGCTGATTTAACTATGGAACAGGTTAATGATGTTTATTTTTCTATTGAAAGATTCATGGCAGATAAAAGAGAGGGGTTAGTTAGAAGAGGTTTTATTTAAGAAATCTTGTTTAAATTCTTCAAATCTATTTTCTTTAATTGCTTCTCTGATATCTCTCATAAAATTATTCATGAAATGTAAGTTATGTATTGTTCTCAATCTTTTACCTGCTGCATCATTTGTTTTTAGTAAATATCTTATGTAACTTCTAGTAAAGTTCTTACAAGTAGAACAGGTGCATCCTTCTTCAATAGGCCTTTTATCAAACTTGTACTTGCCCTTTTTCAATGTAACTACACCATTTCTTGTAAATAGTTGTCCGTGTCTTGCATGTTTTGCAGGCAATATAGAATCAAATATGTCAATCCCTCTTGAAATACATTCTAGTATTTGTTTTGGATCTCCAACACCCATTAAATATCTTGGTTTTTCTTTTGATAATATCTCATTAGACCATTCAATAACTTCAAACATCTTTTCTCTTGATTCTCCAATACCCAAACCACCAATTGCATTACCATCAAAGTCAAGAGAATTTATGAATTCAGAAGATTTTGTTCTTAAATCTTTGAAAGTTCCACCTTGAGTGATTCCAAATAATAATTGTTTTGTTTTATGTAACTCTTTACACTGTTTTGTCCATCTATGAGATTTTTCAATTGCTTCTTCATAGTCTTCTCTTTCTTTTCCATAAGGAATAACACAGTCTAGTGCCATTATTACATCTCCACCCACCTTTTCCTCAATCTCCATTATTGTTTTTGGTCTGATGAAGATATCTTTACCATAAGGATTTGTAAAGAATATTCCATTGTTTGTTGTTCCTTTTAGTAGATTTTCTCTTAACATTTGAAAACCACCACAATCATTGAAGATTACCCCCTTGTAGTTCATGAACTTATGAACACCATCTTCTAATAGATCTAAACCTGGAACTAAAGAGCATAGGAATGCATTTGTAATTATTGCTTTTATTCCTAATTCATTATAATCATCTGATGTTATGAACTTTCCAACTGCTTTAGTTGCAACTGGCATAAAGAAAGGAGTTTCTACCTCTCCATGAGGAGTTGTTAGTACACCAGTTCTTGCATTTCCATCTTGGTTTGTTAGTTTAAACATAGTTTTTAGAATAAAATCGTTATTTAAAAAGGTAAGGTTTTTATATTAAGGTAAATTTATTGAGAGGATGGTAGGCATCCAAGAAACTATAAAAAAAGGTAAAGGAAAGACACATATTAAAGGCTGGGTTTATAGGATTCGGAAAGGAAAGAATTTAATTTTCTTAATTATGAGAGATTCTAAAAATATAATTCAATGTGTTGTTGAAAAAGAAAAGGTTAGTGAAAATATATGGAAAGATGCTGAAAAAATACTTACTGAGAGTGCTGTTGAGATTGATGGAAAGGTTTCAAAAGATGATAGAGCACCAACTGGTTATGAGATTAAAGTAGAAAAATTAAATGTTGTTCATTTTTCTGAAGTTTTTCCAATAGCTAAAGACCTTTCTACAGAGTTCTTAGCTGATAACAGACACTTATGGTTAAGATCAAGAAAGATGAATGCTATTATGAAAATACGAAGTAAGGTATTTGGAGCTATTCATGATTATTTTAGAAGTAATGATTACTATGAGTTTCAAAGTCCAATTTTCCAAGCAACTCAAGGAGAGGGAGGAAGTACTATGTTTACTGTTCCTTATTTTGGTAAAGAGTTGTATTTAGCTCAGACTTGGCAGTTATATGCTGAAGCTGCTATTTTTTCTCTAGAAAAGATATATTGTATTGCACCATCTTTCAGAGCTGAAAAGAGTGTTACTTCAAGACACTTAACAGAGTACTGGCATGCTGAGATGGAAATTTTATGGAATACTTTTGATGATTTACAGGATGAAGCAGAAGGCTTACTAAGAAATATTGTAAAACTAGTTCTAAAAGATTGTAAAGAAGAATTAGAGATCCTAAAAAGAGATACTAAGAAACTAGAAGCTACTGCAAAGAAAAAATTCCCTAGAATTACTTACACTGAAGCATTGAAGATTTTAGATAAAAAGTGCAAGCTGAAAGTTAAATGGGGTAAAGATCTTAGAACTATTGAAGAAGACAAGTTAGGGGAGTTGTATGATACTCCAATAATTGTTACAAGATATCCTAAGGAAGTTAAGGCTTTCTACATGAAAGAAGATCCTGAAGATAATAAAGTTGTTCTTGGGTTTGATGTTATTGGCCCTGATGGATATGGTGAATTGTTTGGGGCTTCACAGAGAGAGACAGATGTTGAATTATTGAAAGAGAGATTGACAAAAGAAGGAGAAGATTTGAATAATTATGAGTATTACTTTGACACTAGAAGGTATGGTTCTGTTCCTCATGGAGGATTTGGTATGGGTGTTGAGAGAGTGATCTCTTGGATTTGTGGGTTAGATACTATTAAGGATGCAATTCCTTTCCCAAGAAATCCAACAAGATTTACACCATAGAATGGTCTATCATCACAATAAAAGAGGTGAAATAGGATTTTTTTCTCAGATAGATAGTTTGCCGAAGAGTATTAAGCGAGCTGCTATTCTTGCTTTTGTTTATGTTATGGGTTGGGGTTTGATCAGTGCTTTTACTCCAATATATTATGAAGAGATTTTAGGTAGTTATTCTAATCTTGGGGTTGCTATGTTTATGTTTTACATTTTTTCCTTTTTGTTTTCCTTTGTATTAGGTGGTGTTCTAGATAAGATACAACCTAGAAGACTATTGATGGTTGCATTGTTGTTGTATGTCCCAATGGGTTTTCTTTTACTTCAATTAACTGCAATGTGGAACTTTATGTTGTTTGTTTTTTATCATGCATTAGCTTCTACTCTTTTATGGTTATCTTTAGAGTACTATGTGAGAAAACACTCACCTAAGAACAAAGAGATGTTGTCTTATGGTTTGTATGATGCTGGTTGGGTTGCTGCTATGGTTACTGGAAGTGTTCTTGGAGGTTATTTAATTAGTCTTTGGGGGTATAATTTATTTTATTCTGTATCTATATTTTCATTTATTGCTCTTTTTGTGTTGGCCTTTTTACCAGATAAGAAACAGGGTACAATTCGAGAGGGAGTTAGAGGAATAGGTCTTGCAAGTTTTAAGAGGGAGTTAAAGGATTTTTTTAAGAATAAAGAATTAAGAGGATTTTTTATTAGTATGTTCTTGTTGAAGTTCTGTCATGGATTTTTACCTTTAATGCTGCCTTTATTTTTTAGAGAGATTAATGCTAGCTTCTTTGTTATAGGTGTTTTATTTGCATTATTGTACTTGCCTGCATTTTTTGAGCCAGTTTATGCTTCAATTGTAAAGAAAAAAAGAGTTGTTATGTTGGGATTAATTGTTAGTATTGGTGCTCTTTTAATAATGTTCTTTGTTCAATCTTTATGGTTGTTATTTATTCTAATTATTGCAATAGCTATTCCTTTTTCAATGATACTTGTTATTTTCCAAGGAAAGATAACTAGACTAATGCCTAAGAAAAAGGTTGGAGAGATGACTGCTATTTTATTAGCTTTGACTAATATTGCATTAGGTTTAGGTCCTTTAACTGCTGGACTATTAGCTGATAATTATGGAATCAATTCTATGTTTCTTTTAGGTTCTGGTTTGTTCTTAATTATATTTATTTATAATTTAAAGAAGAAGATTTGAGTAGTAGTGTAGAAAAAAAATAAAAAAATTAGTTAAAAACTACTTCGTAGCCTTCTGGTATTGTAGGTACCAAGATCCAGTTCATACTTACTGCAGCCATTTCACATAATCCTTGCTCATTTACAAAAAGTTCATAGATTATCTGTTTGTTGGCGTCATCTTGGTATATTGTTTTTTCGAAGTCAATAGTACATCCTCCACCAGAAGCATATCTTCCTAATAGAGAGTATTGTTCAAAATCAATATCTGGAGCATAATAACCTTTATCACAAGGAATTAGTTCTTCATAAAGTGCTATTAACTCATCATATTCGTCTTGAGTTGTTATTACAAACTCATCTTGGTCTGGAAGGGACATTGCTTCCAGGTTTGTGTTACAGATATAATCTTCAGAATAAAAGTTAAATCTTTCTGATTCTAATTCTTCATAAGTACTTCCTGTACTGACACAACCTGTAACCAAAAGACCCACCATTAGTAGTAAAATTATCGATTTCATAAGAAAAAGAAATTAAAATAAATATAAAAAGGTGTTTATGGCTTCAAATTGAGTTGAAGTTAAACAAAATCAATGCCAAAATCTCTAGACATCTTATTTTGTTCTTTGTGTGTATCTCTACCCCTACCTAAAATGTAAGGTGAGTTTACACCTGTAATGATTGTCATTACTCTTAGCCTTCCTTTCATATCTCCCATAATCCTTGCTCCCCAGATAACGTTTGCATCTGGATCTAGAGCTTCTGTGATCATATCTCCAACTTGGTTAACTTCGTCAAGAGTTAGATCATCTCCTCCAGCCACATGGATTAGAGCTCCTGAAGCTCCCTCATAGGAAACTTCTAGTAATGGATTTGAAAGTGCTCTTTTTACTGCTTCTTCAACTCTGTTTTGTGAATCAGACTCACCAATTCCAATAACAGATACATCTCCATTTGCCATGATAGCTTTTACATCTGCATAATCTAGGTTAACTAGAGAGGGAACAGCAATAATTTCTACAATTCCTTTAATCATTGTTGAGATAAGCTCGTTTGCCACAGCGAATGCTTGTTGAATTGGTAAATTACCTGCAATTTGAACTAATCTATTATTATCAATTACAATTACAGTATCACAAACATCTCTTAATTGTTGCAATCCGAATTCAGCTTTTTCAATTCTAGCCCTTTCAATTTCAAAAGGCATTGTTACAGCACCAATTACAATTGATCCAGATTCTTTGGATAATTGTGCAATAACAGGAGCAGAACCAGTTCCAGTTCCCCCACCCATACCAGCTGTTACAAAAACCATATCAGTATTTCTAAGACTTTCTTTTAATTCACCAATCTGTTCTTTAGCAGCTTCTCTACCCTTTTCTGGGAATCCACCACATCCAAGACCTCTTGTTAAGTCTCTTCCGATTAGGATTTTTCTATCTGCTTCTACAAGATCAAGATGTTGTTTATCTGTGTTGATAGCAATAACTTGTGCACCCTGGATTCCTTTCTTGAATAACCAGTTTGTTGCATTAGTTCCTCCACCACCACAACCTATAACTTTGATATTAGCTTGTCCTACTACGACTTCCTCTTTTTGAGTGTCGACATTTTTTAAGGCATCTTCAATTAGAGATCCGAACACGTTCATTTTTGTTTCCTCCCTTTTAGAATAATTATATAATTACACTAAACTTCTATTTAAGGATTGTTGTTACATTGCTATATGGAGTTCATCCATATCTATGTCTGCCTCTTCTTTTGTAGCTTCTGGATTCTGCAAAAGCTTCACCCTTTTTTTTCGCATGGTCATTTAAATAGAAGTTTTGTTTTTAAAGATTTATTTAGTTTAATTGTTGTGATCTTAAATATTGTTTGGGAACGCAATTAGTTTATTGGACCTATATTTTTTTGTTTTTAGAGTTTTAAATGCTTCTTTGAATGTTGTTTCATCAATTATAGTTTTACCTTGTTTAGGGTCAATAATATGGAAATGAGTATCATATTTGTATATGACTAAGTAGTTTGAAGTGTTTCTTTGTTCATTTCTTATTGGTTTTGTGTTTAATCTTATTAGAAGAATATTATCTTTTAGTAATTGTTTTATTGTGCTTAAAGTTATTTTTTTTTCTTTTATTGTAATTTTGCACTTTTTTTTGTGAAGATTGGAAGATAGTTCTGCTATTTCTATGTCTTCTTTGGTGTACCTATAGAATCTATAGTCTGGAAATTCATATTCTGTTGATTCTGCAAAGATAGTAGGGTTTAATTCTTGTGCTAGGTTTGCTAGAGCATAGATAGATGATCCCCTTGTTGGTAGGTCTACTGAGTATTTCCATATTTTTAATTCATTTTCTCTAGTAGGCTTTAATTTTTTGAAATATGAGAGAATAGTTAGTAAAGATGAAGCTGCTGTTGTGTATTCTGTTGTTTGAAAGTAGGGTTTCATTATTAATTGTATAATTTAATAAAATTTAAATATGTTGGTGTAATATAAGTTATTATGAAATTAGATATTCCTAGGATATTGCAAGGGCCAAGTAGTTGTGGTCACTCTTCTCTATTACAAGTTTTAGCATATTATGGAACTAAACTGGAATTAAAAGAGGTTGTAAATGAGATCTCTAGCTGTGAAGTTGATGATTTAAAACTTGGAGCAAGTGAGTGTGAATTAGGACTGTTTGCAATGAAACGAGATTTTAAATCTACTGTAATCTCTTTAGATGTTAGAAGGTTTGATGCAACTTGGTTTGATTTATCTAAGGAAGAATTGAAGAAGAAACTTGAATTGAGAAGTAAATTTTTACATAATCTATCTCCTGAAGATTTTAAAGAAGGACAAGGGACTCAATATCTAGATAATGTTACTAAGTATTATTCGGAGTATTTTGAAAAAGATGGAAAGGTTAAATTCTTACCTATCTCCAAAGAACTGATAAAAAAGTATATTGATAAAAAAATACCAGTAATTGCTTTAGTAAGTTCTCAACTTTATTTTAAAAAAGCTAGAAAATACAATGGTAAGTTTGATGATATAAAAGGTAAACCTACAGGACATTGGATTGTTGTTTCTGGTTATACTGATAAAAATTTTATTATAACTGATCCAGCTGATGATCTTGAAAAAGATGGAAATGTTGAGATGGAACAGAATTATTTAATTTCTTCAATAAATACTTATGGTCCAGTAATTCTAATCATCGAGAAGTAACATACTTTTTTTGTACAAAGGGAGAGGTCATTAGTCTTAACAAAGCAGAATAACTTGGAGTGAAATATACTTCATCTCCTACTCTAATACCTTCTTCAGCTTTAATTATTAAATGATCACTACTTGCACCTAAGATTGTGTGTTGTCCATTAAATGGAGTTAGTCCATCTGGATCAACATCTTGTCTTCCAATACTTAATATTGCCCGAGTTATTATTCCCTCATCTTCAAACTCAGGAACATTTCCAAAAGCATCCTGGGCTATTTCTCCATAAGGTGAAGATTCTTTTTTTTCAACTTCAATTACTTCTGCAGCAAGAACAAAAGCTTCTCTGTTTAAACCTTTAATAGGTTCTCTGTTTAATGTTTCTAATCCTAACATTATTGCTTCACCTATTCTAAGATTATTTATTGAGTAAGTATCATCTGTTCCTAATAACCAAGATATGTTTGCAGAATTACCACCTGAAACAATTTGAATTTCTGGAAAATTTTTAGCATAGTTACTTAACGCTTGCATTTTTTCAGCTGTGGGTGCAACTCCACCATAACATGCAAAGTTAGCTCCAATTCCATAAAGATAGACATTTCCTAATTCTTTTATTCTCCTTGCTATTGTTAATGCATTTTCAATAGATGTTCCTTCTCTTAAGTCTCCCATCTCTAACATTAAAACTACTCCATGTTGTTTTCCTTGCTTTTTAGCTTCAAGATCTAATTTACTAATTGTAGCCATAGAAGAATTCAAACTATAATTCGCATATTTTACTACTTCAGCAATTTCAGAAAATGCAGGTGCTCTCAATAAAAGAAAATCTGATCTTATACCTGCTAGTTTAAGGCTTCTAATATTTTCAATTCTTGAGTCGGCCATAGTACCAACTACAACTGCTTCTAATGTTCTAGCTACTCTTAGATCTCCTGCTGCTACTTTAGTTACAGGATATATAGAAATGCCTTTTTTATCGGCAATAGTTTTTAATCTTGCATAATTTTCTCTTATTTGATCTAAATCTATTTCTATTCTGCTCATTTTAGGAGTCTCTGATATAATTCAACCTCTTTTTGAGCAATATCTAAATCAGGATTAACTTGAAGCATATACCAACCAGGGAAACAATTAACCTCAGTGATTAGAGGTTTATAATCTGTAGAAACCATTAAGTCCACACCAGTATCATATAACCCAAACAATTCGGCTGCTCTTAAACTCATTCTTCTTGCTTCTTCCATTGTCGCTTGTAATCTTGGATCCTCTTGTGCCTTTGCATCAATTGAATGAACTTCTTCTTCACCAGTGTGTCTATTGTAAACAAATGCAGCTGTTCCTATAACTTCTCCATCTAAAACATGGACTCTTAAATCATAATCATTTCCACCAAAAAGATCTGCATAATCTATTAATTCCTGAGCAACATATCCTTCATGGTGTAATTTTCTAGTAAGATCTGATAGGTCTCCTACTTGATTTACAGGTCTATCTCCTTTTATATCAGACATTACAGAATAACCATCAGGTCCTTGTCTAACAATAAATATACCCTTACTTTGAGAACCAGAAACTGGTTTGTATACAACACCAGGAGTATTTCTTAACATATCCTCTATTCTTTCAATTGGTGTTTCAGATGTTAAGTGAATAGTTGGTGGGATTAATCCTTCTGGCCCCATTGTTTCATATTGAAATGATTTATTTCTTTGTTGTAACATAGTTTCTAAAGGATTTACTTCAACAGTTTTCATCCCTAATGAACCAATAAATTCTTGCCAACCCCTAATCATTTCTTCAAAAATTTTAAAAGAAGCAGTAGACATATCTTCACCACTTTTTACTAATGATGAGACTTGTCTCCGATAATTAATATCATAAAATGGGTAAATAAATCTAAATAACGCTTGATCAGTATCTTCTAAGAATAATTTTATTTTTCCAGCAGTGTAGGGATCATCAAAATCAAAAGCAGAAACTTGAATAGGTTTGAAACCAGCTCTTGAAGATTCTACTTCTAAAGGAGTTACCCTTCTATTGGGCCCGACAAAGATTAGGGATGCATTCATTTTTTACTATTTCCTCAGATATCACCTCTATAGGATTAAATCCTAAAAATTCCAGATACTGGGGAGTAAAAAGAGGAGTTAAGTTATGTTCGATAATACAATAACCGTTCTCTGTTTTTACAATATCAAGAACATCAAAATATGAATCAATACATTTTGCACCTTTAATTGCAAAACTCTTTAATTCTTCAGAAACTTCATCTATTTTTATTAATTTGGATCCAGATGACCTACTTGCTAACCAAGGCTCTTCTCCAGCTTTTAATGAAATTAAAGATCTTCCATGAACAAAAAGTACTTTACCATTTAATACTGCAACTCTATAATCATTAGGTTCCACAGGAGTTACAAACTCTTGTAAAAGAATTTCTCCATCATAATCTTCTAAACTTTTAATTTTTGTAATTGCAGAGTATGCTTCTTCTAAATTATCAACTTTAAAAACACAATCACCTCGAGCACCAGTATTTTTTTTAACAATTAAGGGAAACCCTAGTTGATTTAATTCTTCCTTAGGATCATGTCCATTTAGAAGGAGAGTATTAGGAGTGTTTACCTTTTCTTTAATCATTGCTTGATATGCAAAATATTTATCATAACCACTTCTTACTGTTGTATTAGAAGCATTAATAACTCTAATTCCTAATTCCTCTAATTCAGCATAAAGTTTTAATGCTTTTTGAGTTGATTTGTAGTCTCTATTAGCAACACTTGCATAGACTCTATTAAAAATAATATCTACATTAGCATTTAGAATCTTTTCTGTGTTAGTCGACCTTATATCAAAAAGTTCAACATCTAAACCTCTATCTAAGAAGTATTTTTTGAACTCTTTTTCAGGCCACTCTAAGTCGTGATGTAGTATCCCTAGCTTCATATATTTTCAATCCCTTTGTTTTTTTAGAACAAGTTCTAAAGGAATTTTACTTATATAAAAAGCTTTTGATACTCTAATAGATACTTGATTTATTTTTAGTTTTAAGAAACAAAAGAGATTTAGTATATTAAATTAAAAAAGAAAGGCAAAATAGGCTTTGATTTTATAAAATTAGATCCTTCAATTTCCTTAATTGGAGATCAGGATTATATTCTCTAAACTTCTCAACCATTGCTTCTAAAATAGCTACTTGTTCTTCAACTGGTTCTCCCTCTCTTGTTTCAAACCATAGTCCACCATCAGTATCTGACCAAAACATTCTAAAATCATATTTTGTTTTTGAACCTCTTGTTAGAAAATAGTCATATTCTTCATCTATTAGCCTTCCACCTCTATCTTCAGTAACAGAAGTATATGCATCTCCAACAAAAGTTACAAAAGCCCTATTTGCAAAGTTTTGATCTTCAGAACCAATAACTCCTTCTAATTGAGGTTTATTTCCTGGATGTACGTCGTGTAAACTTGTATAAAATGCTCCATCAACTATCATAATTTGAGTGTTTTAAACTAAGATTTATAAAATTTACTAATTAAAGAACTTCAATACCACACTTACAAGGTAGTTTGTATGTACAAGCCTTAAGTGCTGCTCTAATATGAGGAATAGCTTCTTTCTCAGCATGAACTGTGAAGATAGCTTGTTTAGGTTTTACCTGTGCTGCAAGACCCATAGCTTTACCAAAAGCGTGCTGCATTCCAGTCTGCATCCTATCTGCTCCTGCCCCTGTAATCATTTTGTTTTCTCTAAGAATATGATGAGGATATAATCTAATTTGGAAATGATAGTTTCTACCTAAAACCTTATTCAACTTCCTAACAACCATAACCCTTGCTGATTCAATTGCATTGTGTCTGATTTGAATCCTTTGTTTACAGAATAAATTTACTTTAGAAGGAAACTCTTTTCTAGTATTTCCATAATTGAACTTTACAATCTTACTTGTTGGAACTGCTTTGATGTACCCTTTTGCTTTATACTTAGATTTTCTAGTATATGCTCTTTTTACTCTTCTATAACATCTAAAGGGTCTTAGTCCTACCATTTTATTCTACCTTCACCTTTTGTCCAACTGATTGACCAGGTAATCCCCTTTCAAAAATAGCTCTTATTGCACCAATGTTACCGTGTGCAGAAGCAATTTTACCAACAATCTCTTTTCCTGTTTGAGTTGTGAAAACAACTTTCTTTCCAACTAACTTTGCAGCTTTTTCTCTAGTGTCTACTTCTGGCACTGTTAAAATCATATGTTTCATATTGATTGTGTGCCTTCCTCGCCTGAAACTGTTTACAAGTGCTTCCATTTTAGTATCCTAAGAGAACTTCTACATCCTCTCCAATTATTGAGTTTAAAGATTGGAAAATCTTATCCTTTATAAAGATTTTCTGTGGTAGAGACACCTTATTGATAAATTTTTCAAACTCTTCTAGGGATGATTTCTTAGGAGCACCTAATGAACCGTCCTTTTCAAGCTTGGATTTTAGTATCTTAGTTGTATCTTCTAGGTCTTTTACAATAAAAACTGTATTGTTGATTATTGTTGCTTCCCCTAGTTTATCTTTATACTTAAATTTGATTTTTACCTTTTCTAATTCAGATAGTCTCTTCCTTTGAAGATGTTCAACCATAGTTCTTATGAAACCTTTTGCTTCTTTTATTACTTTATTTAATTCTTGTTTAGAAAGTTTTTTTGCTTCATAATCTTTCTTTGCTTTTACAACAGCTTCAAGTGTTTTTAAGTATACTTCAGGTACTTTTTCTTTTTCAACAATATTTTCTTTGAAAAGTTGAAGTACTTTTGAATCTGTTACTGATTTTACACCAGAGTTTACTATCAAGTCTTTTGCGATGCCCATACAAGAATCATGTATGTTAACAATGTTTTCTTTTTCTTTTCTTTTCTCTATTTCGTCGAAGAGAGTCTTTAATCTATTCAAGTAATCTTCTGCATCTTTTAATAAGTTATCAATATCTTTACCAGTAACTTTCTTAACTTTACCATGCTCGATATCTTTAAAGTATTTTACAGCTCTTGCAAGCATATCAACATATTTCTTTTCTAGTAACTTTTCTTTCTTTACAAAGATCTCATCCATTAATGGTGCTGTTTCTTTGTGTGTTGGAGGTGGAATACCATAAAGCATAAGAGCTGCCTGTGCTGGATTCAGCATTGCATAGTATAAATCTTCACCAACTACTGAAAGTAGTTTCTGTCTTGTTCTTAGAAGTAACTTATCTCCTACTTCCATATTCATATCAATTGCTTCTGGAGAAGGTTTGATTCTACCCATTTGTAATAAAAGTTTCCAAGGCATGAATACTCCTCTATCATATAGAGGTACACCATCTCTAAGCATTGTAAAGATAACTGGGTTTGCTTCTTTTAATGAATCCCAGAAGTCTGTTAAGATGTATGTCTGGATATGGAACTGAGCTTTTACTCCTGTAATCTGAGATGCTTCGAATCCCATGTTTTGGATTATTGCTCTTAACTTATCTTTTAATTCCAATCTTGACATTTTTTTAACATCAGTATCGTCTATAATAATGGCTACATCTATGTCATTAGGATCTGCATCTCCTCTAAATAATGATCCAACTGCAATGTAACTAACAACATATTTTTCAAACTTTTGAACTGTTCTTGTTTTGTGAACATCAGAAACTTTTAAGGCTCCCAATAAACCTTTATCGAATACGATCCCAGATGCTGCAATCATTTTCATTAGATCTGATTTACCATCAAAACAAGCTTCTTTTACCTCAGAAATAAGCATCACTTGAGGTTTGAAGTTTTTATCAATATCAGCTGCGATTTTATTTGTGATATCAGTTAATCTAACAATCAACTCATGTCTTGACATTTTTTTAACATCACCATCGTCAACCAGTGTAAAAATATGAATTTCATCTTTGTTTACTTCTTCTCCGGCTCTAGGTTTTGGAGGGGGAAGTAAGGATATACCAGTAATATACTTGTCTAATTTCTTAAGAACTTCAGTCTTATACTTATCTAATTTTTTCTTTAATTTGTCCATTTTTCCCTGAACTTCAGGTGTTAATTTAGGTAATTCAGGAAGAGCTAATGGGCTTTCTTTTGCTTTCTTTGTTTTTTGGGATTTTTTAGCCATATTTAATTAACTTGAGATAATTTTCCCTTTTTAAAGCTTTTGGTTAGATCTCTATTAAGAATATTGCAAATGCTATCAAAATCATACCAATTGCTCCCCGTAAATGGATGGATTCACTGAAAAAGATGAAACCTGCTAAGGAAACTGCCAATATATTTATTCCTAAGAAGATAGCTGTTGCCACGCCTATACTTTCGATTCTCAGAGTTAGAGCATAGAATGTGATTCCTACTACATTTAAGGCTAGACCGAGGGCTAGATGGATCCAATGGTTGTTTCTCGCCCAATGGAAGAGAGTAATATCTCCAAGAGTTACAAATATTCCTGCTCCTAGAAGCAAGAGTGCCAGGTTTAGTCTTTGATTCATAATTATTTATTATTTTTAATTGTTTATTAAAGATTGTAAGTTACTTTACTTAAAATACGAAAGATATTTAAATAAGTTTAATATAATAAGTAATATGTTAGATAAAAAAGACAAAAAGATACTCAAGGTTTTGGACAAAAATGCACGGATGTCCGTGGCAGAGGTAAGCAGGAAAACTGGGATACAGAGAGACAGTGTTCTCTACAGAATTAACAGAATGAAGAAAAATAAAGTGGTGAGGTTTTTTCATACTACTCTTAATCCCGAGGCGATAGGTTTTCCTGTTTATACTTTTGTTAATTTTGTTTTGTTCAATTTAACAGAAGAGAGTGAAAAAAAGTTTCTGGCTTTTTTGAAGGCTCATCCAAATATTGTTTATGCAGCTAAGACTACAGGGAAGTGGGATTTCACAATTAGTATTGCTGCAAAAGATTTAAAGGACTTTGATAGAGTTATTTCTGAACTAAGAATGAAGTTTTCTAAAATAATAAAAGATTATGAGACAGCGTCAATAATTGAAGAATATAAATATGATTATATGGTTGATCTTATCTAGAAGCATCAGACTGTCTTTCAAGTTCTAATTTTTTACCAATTGAATTTGAACTTTGATCTTCATTGTAAGCTTTCATAATTTCATCAGCTAATGCATTTTGAATTGCGAACTTTTTACCAAATGATTTTGCATAAGCACCTTGAGCCATTAATCTTAGAGCATAGTCAATTCTTCTTTGTGGTGCACACTCAACTGCCTTAGGATATCTTGCACCCCCATACTCAATTGTAGTAATCTCTTCTCTTGGTGATGCATTTTCTAAAGCTTTAACAAAAACCTCAACTGGATTTTTCTTTAATTTTGTTTCAATGATTTTGAATGCTTCTTCAACAATTTTGTAAGTAGTTAAACCTTTACCAGTACAATGTGCTGAAGATATTTTATGTTTTTTACCTTTATGTCCAGGGATCATCATTTTGTTAATTAATCTCTCAACAATATGGTATTTTGATTTCCAGAATTGTGTTCCAACATTTCTTCCGTGAGTTTTTGGGATTATAATAGGTCTTAGATTGATGTATCTTTTCAATCCAGGATCAATTACTTGAATGTGTTCTGTTTCCCATCTATTGAATAATTTTATCTCACTCATCTTCTACCTTTTTCTATCTTACCTTTTACTAATGCCTTTAAGGACTGATCATTAACTTTGATTATTTGCCACCTAACACAAGGAATGTCTCCCTTAGCTCTTCCCATCTTTCCACCAATACATTCAATTACTATTTCATCGTGTTCATCAATTAGTTTAATTGCATTATAGCCAGGAACAAAAGCTGTTACTTTCTTTCCATTTTTAATTAATTGACATCTAACACATTTTCTCATAGCCGAGTTAGGCTGTTTTGCTTCTAGCTGAATTTTTTCAAGCACAATGGCTTTAGCTTGTGAAGCTCCCTTTAATGGATCTGACTTAGGTTTTAATCCAAGTTTTCTAGATTTGTAGGCTTGCTTCTTCCATCTAGAAACATTTCTTCTAGCTTGAAGTTTCTTTCCTGCGTTCAAACCTTTACTCTTACTTGCCATTTACATTCTGGGGAAATTTCGGGGTTTTTAAAGGTTTCTGTTTGTGGTAAGCTATTTAAAGAATAGAGAGAGGATCTTTTGTATGGAAGAAGTCTATATTGATGTTAGAACAAAGGAAGAGTATGATGAAAAGCATGTAAAAAATGCTATTAATATTGACTATTATAGTGAAGATTTAGAGAGAGGCCTGAAGAAATTAGATAAAAGTAAGAAGTATAAAGTTTATTGTAGAAGTGGTGCTCGAAGTGAAAGCGTTGTAAAAATTATGAAGAAATTGGGTTTTGATGTTGAAGATTTAGGTTCTATTCAAGAACAATTTTTAACTTAAAGTATTTGTCCATAATAGCCTGTTTTCTCTTTAGATTTGTTCTATCTCTTCCAAAGATTTGTCCTTTTTGTTTTGTATTTTCTGTTTTTATTACTATTTCTTCTTCTTTAACTTCTATTTCTACTTTTATAGGGTATAACAGGTTTAATAAAAAGTGTTTAGGAGAAGGATTAAACTCTATGATTTTTATTTTTCTTTTGAACATTAAGTTAAGTTTTTTTACATTAGCTCCTTTTTTGCCTATTGCAAAGCCAATTTGACCAGGTTGTACTACAAAAACAAGAGAATCTTCCTCTTCAAAACAATCTTTTACTTGTGCTCTAGTAGATCTCTCAAAAACATTAATGAAACCGATTGTTTTTTGGTCGTAACTTATCATTTTAATAGCTTAGGACAGAAACAGAGAATTGTTTTTTCACAAGTGTTCCTAATTCAAGTCCGTTCATATCTAAGTCATTTACTTTTATCTCAGCAATTTTACTGAAATGTAGAATGTCTTTTCTAACTTCTTCTGGGCAGTCATTTGAAATGTATACTGTTTTTACTTTGCCTAATTTTATTTTGGATAGTGTTTTTCTACTTCCTAAAGTCAATTCTTTTTCTTTGATTGCTTTATTTAATTCTTCTAGACTCATTTTTTCTTACCTTTAAGTTTTGTTACCAATCCAGGTAAACCAGTACCAAGCGGGATTGGTTGGTTAAGCATTACATTTTCTACTACTGAATTTAAGTAATCTGTTTCTCCAGTAATACTTGCATTGATTAAATGCTTTATAGGTGTTTCGAAAGATGCTCTAGCTAGAACTGACTCCTTCTCACTTGTGATTCCAGATCTTGTGATACCTTTAATTGTACCGTGTGTAGTCATTAGATCTGCCATAAACATTATATGCCTTATATCAATATCCAAACCTTGTTCTTTAATAACTGTCTCTGCCTCTTCCATGATTGCATGTCTTGCAGCTTCAATTCCTAGAATTTTTTCAACTTCAAAAATGTTATTTGATATTGTTCTTGTTCCGTCTACTTCATCTATCTCTAAAACTTCTTTAAGATTTGAACCAGAAGCAATTAACATGATTTCAGTTCCTACTTTTTTAGGAAGAACTTGCTCAATTCCTTTTATACCTTTAATCTTAATTGCTTTTATTTTTTCTTTAAGTAGGTAAACAACAGGTAGTCCCCCATCTTGATTTTTTGGAGTAACAACATATCTATCATTTTTTGGAGTAACTTCAGTTCCTTTTGGTGATTCTTTTATTGTTTTGATTACTACTTCTTCTTTAATCCCTAATTCTCTCATTCTTTTCTTGTTAAGTTTGAATTCAATTGTGGATTTTAATAGATTAATAGCAATTTCACTTAGAATATTGGATAATCCCACAGCAGCTATCTTACTTATGATCTTTTCTAAATATTTTTCATCCTTGCTGTAGGGTTTTTTTAAGTATATCTCCATAAGTGGTGTAGATGGCAGTTTTCTAGCGTCGAAAAGCTCAATAAGCCTAGGTAGACCTAGTGTAACATTTACCTCTGCAACACCTGCAAAGTGGAAAGTCCTTAAAGTCATCTGGGTACCTGGTTCTCCAAAGGATTCTGCAGTTATAACACCAATTGCCTCTCCAGGATGAATTTTTGCGAACATGTATTTATCTTCTAGTTTTTGGAATACTTTTTTTGTTTGTTTTGCAGTTAACTTTTTTCTTGCACTTTCCTCACTAGCTACTTTTAATAGAGTGATTGGTATTCCCTTTACTTGGTATTCCTTAACTAGTGCATCTGTCATTTTTCTTCTAGTACCTCAGCTACAATCTTCTTTACATTAATTGTACCATTTTCTGATTTTGAAATATCAATATTATCATCACCATAAGTGAATTGAACTATTGTTTTGTTTGCATCTCTTACAGTATAGTCATACTCCACCCTTAGATCTTGTAGAGCGTTTGCAAGTCTTCTGTACAGATATCCAGATTTTGGAGTTCTTAGAGCAGTATCCATCAGGGAATCTCTACCAGTCATTGCGTGGAAGAAGAACTCAATTGGATTTAATCCTCTCTTGTAACTATGTCTTACAAAACCTTTTGCTTCTGGACCTAAATCTTTTTTTCCAAATAGAGAAAGAGTTCTATCTTTGTATCCTTTACAAATCCTTTCTCCTCTTAAAGACTGCTGACCTACAAGCATAGCTGTTTGAGCAAGGTTAAGGATATTACCTTTTGCCCCTGCTGTTGACATAATCATAGCGTTATTAGTATCAGAAGAACTATTTGAAATCATTTCCCCTACTTTGTTCCTTGTTTCGTTAAGTTTCTGCATAATCATTAACTCAACTGTTTCATCTACTGTTTTTGAGGAAAATGCTTTGATTTTATTTTGTTTGTATTTAGCAATAATATCATCTACTCCTTTGATTGAGTCTTTAATTGCTGCTTTTGCTTTTGTTCTTACATTAGTTGGAACATCTGCATCAGAAGTAGTAATAGTAAATCCTCTCTTTAGTAAATATGCTATTCCTAATTTGAAAAGCTTACCATAAAGATCTACTGCTTGTTTTTCATTGTATAATCTGTGAACATCTCTTAAAATTGTACCATTACCCTTACCAATTGTACTTGAATCAATAACTCCAGTTTTTAGATTTCCTTTTTCAACAAGTACATAAGAGTCGTGTTCACAATTCTTTCTTTTACATTCTTTACATTTTTTACAAGCCTTGGAATTACCAATTGAATTGAAATCATCAGGTAGTAAGGCTGCGAATACTTCTTTTCCTGTAACTATGTTTTTTAATTTCTTTAATTTTTCAGTATTGAATACACCTACTCCAATCAAAAGGTTCATTGCCTCTTGTTTTGTTAGAGTATTTCCTTTTTGTGTTAACAAGTAATTTCCTGTAATAGAATCATCAATACATCCAATAATGTTTAATCCGTGTTTTGGACTGATAATTTGAGTTTCAACTTCCATCAAAATTTCTGCTTCTGCCCTTGATTCTTCAGTTTGTGGGATGTGTAAGTTCATTTCATCTCCATCAAAATCTGCGTTATAAGGATTACAAACAGATGGATTCATTCTGAATGATTTTCCTGGAAGTACTCTTATCTTATGACACATGATAGACATTCTGTGTAGAGAAGGTTGCCTGTTGAAGATTGATACATCTCCGTCTATAAGGTGTCTTTCTACAATTTGTCCAGGTTCTAATTCTTCTAAGATTAGTTCTTGTGTTTCTTGTGTAATTCTCTTTTTCTTTACTTCATCTACAATAACATAATTAGCTCCAGGATATACCTTAGGACCATTTTTTACAAATTCTCTTAACCATTCAATGTTCCATTCAGTAACTCTTTCAGGAACTGTTAATTCCATTGAAATTTCTTTTGGAACTCCAACTTCGTTAAACTCAATTTTAGGATCGGGTGAGATAACAGTCCTTGCTGCAAAATTAACTCTCTTACCTGCAAGGTTATGTCTGAATCTTCCTTCCTTACTTTTGATTCTATCTGTAATAGTTTTAAGAGGTTGACCAGATCTATGTCTAGCTGGTGGAACCTGAGCTATATTATTATCAAAAAAAGTAGTAATATGATATTGAAGTAGATCCCATAAGTCTTCTACAATAATTTCTGGTGCACCTGCATTGATATTTTCGAATAATCTTTGATTAATCCTTACAATATCACTTAGTTTGTGAGTTAAGTCATCTTCTGATCTCTCTCCAGATTCTAGAGTGATAGAAGGTCTCATTGTTACAGGTGGAATTGGGAATATTGTGATAACCATCCATTCAGGTCTTGCAACATCTGGATTTATTCCAAGTAATCTCAAATCTGGATCTTGAATTTTCTCCATTCTAGCCCTTACTTCAATAGGACTAATTCTTTTGTTATCTTCCATATAATTAGAAGGCTTCTCAAACTTATCGATTATTTGTTTTGTTTTACAATGAGGACATTTCTTAATTCCTTTTGAATTTGTTCTTACAAGTTTGTTTAATCTTTCTATTTCCTTTTTTCTTCCCAAATCAGTTAGGGTTTGTAATTTTTGTGAATATTTTAGAATATCCTCGTCTGAAAGAAGGATCCTACTACACTCACTACAAGTTGTTTGAAGTAACATATGTAGAATTTTTGCGAATTTGATATGAACTACTGGCCTTGCTAACTCAATGTAACCAAAATGCCCAAGGCATTCTTTTAGTTTTCCTGAACAGGTTCTACACCTTAGTCCTGGATCAATAACTCCCAGTCTAATATCCATCAACCCACCATCTACAGGATAACCTTCTTTATCATAAAGTTCAGCAGTTACAACTTTAGCATGTGCCATCTTCTTAATTTGTTGAGGTGACAATAGGCTAAATGTTATTGTATCTATTCTTTTGTATACGGTTTCCATTTTAGTATTTGTTTTTCAAACTTATTTTAGGATATAATCCTAAGGATTTTAGTTCATCTAATAGTAATTTGAAAGCATAACTTATGTCAATTGCATTTACCTCTGCATTTGCACCACACTTAGGACAGGTTCCTTTCTTTCTAATATTGTCAAAGATTGCAACCATACCACAACTTTCACAGATATGTAATGTTGTTTTATCTGAATCAAATCTTTCTTTTAGTAATAATGATGCTCCGTGAGCTACTAAACAGTCTTTCTCCATCTCTCCTAACCTTAATCCTCCACCCTTACTTCTTCCTTCAATAGGCTGTCTTGTTAGTAACTGGATTCTACCTGATGCTCTTGCGTGCATTTTGTTAGCAACCATGTATTTTAATTTCTGATAGTACATATTACCTACAAAAATCTGAGCTTCCATCTCTTCTCCAGTAATTCCATTGTAGAATTTTTCAGTTCCATTCTCTCTGAATCCAAGTTCTAAAAGTTCTTTTCTAAGGTCTTCTTCTGATTCTGCTGAGAATGTAGTACCATCAATAAATCTTCCACCTAAAGCTCCAACCTTACCCCCAATAACTTCTATTAAGTGTGAGATAGTCATCCTTGATGGAATTGAATGTGGTGAAAATACTAGGTCTGGAACTATTCCATTAACTGAAAAAGGTAAGTCTGCTTGAGGAACAATTCTTCCAATAACTCCTTTTTGTCCATACCTTGAAGCAAACTTATCTCCTGGTTCTGGGATTCTTTGATGTCTTAATCTAACTTGAACCAATTTGTTTCCTTCTGCATTTTCTGTGATAAAAATATTATCTACAACACCTTCTTCTCCTGCTCTAGCCGATACTGAAGATTCTCTTCTTGTATTTGCAGCAATTGAAAACTCTTCCATCTCTCCAAGGAATCTAGGTGGGGATGTTTTCCCAATGATTATTTGTTCTTCATTAACTTTAACTTCAGGATATACAATACCATCATCTTCTAGGTATTTATAGTCTTCATCTGATCTATAGCCTTTAACTTCTTTATCGGGAATACCTATTTCGTCAACTAAACCACCTTGGTATCTTAATTCTTCTGCCCTATAGGGTCTGAAAAAGAAAGATCTTGCAAGACCTCTTTCAATTGAACCTTTATTTATGATTAAAGCATCCTCCATATTATATCCATCGTAACTCATTAGAGCTATTGTGATGTTTTGACCTGAAGGGTGTTTATCAAAATTTACAACATCGTGCATAAAAGTTTCTACTAGTGGTTTCTGGGGATATTGTAATATAGAAATATCAGTATCCATCCTTAACAAATAGTTAGTTGCGTACATTCCTAAGGATTGTTTTTGAGTTTTGGATCCTCTGTTAAGTCTTGAGGATTGTCCAAAGTTAGCATAAGGTACTAATGATGTTGTTAAACCTAAAATTGCAATTGGATCTATTTCCATGTGAGTCATTTCTTTAGTAAGATATTTTTCATTAAGTGCAACTAGTGCATTTTCTTCTTCATTAGCGTCAAGGTATTCAATTATTCCTTGTTCAATTAAATCTTGCCAATTTAATTCATTGTTTTCAACTTTTTGAATATGATCATCAGTTAGTAATGGTTTACCATTTTCTACTAAGATTAAAGGTCTTCGTGCTCTACCAGAACAAGTGTGAACTGTTACTTCATCAAATTCAGCATCATAAGCTACATTAATTGTTCCTGAAATCTTTTGTTTTCTTCTTTCTTCTTTTAGAGTTTTGATAAAATCTTTATAATTACTTAATTTTCCAGTATATTTTTCATCAAGGTATACATCTGTCATATTGATTCTACCCCTAAATTTTCAATTATTTTTTTAACTTTTTCCTCTGAAACTTCTTCCCTTGTAACTTCACATAGTAAGGCCATGTTCTTTCTTAGACCAATAGGAGTTCCTTCTGGAGTTTCAATTGGACATAATCTTCCCCAATGTGTTGCATGGATTTCTCTAGCTTCAAAGTTTTCTTGTGTAGCTGATAATAATGAAACAACTCTTCCTAAGTGAGATAGAGATGCTAGGTTGTTAATTCTATCAATGTTTTGTGAAATACCTTTTCTTCCTCCGACCCATGAACCAGTTGCAATAGCACTTTGTAATCTGGATGTAAGTAGCTTGTCCCTAATAATAATCTTTACAGATTGGAACTTACCCCTTTTTACAAGTCTTTGGAAGTTGTATAAAATATCATTAACAAGAACTCTCATGTTTACCTTGAATAAATCTGCTAATAGATCTCCAGGTAATTTTAGTTTCTTATTTTTGTAATGGTCTTTATCAGTTATAGTTTTATTATCTTTTGAAATTTGTAAGAATTTCTTGATTAATTTACAAATATGATGTGCTTTAGCTTGTCTATCTTTTGGTGAGATACCAACATGAGGCATTAAGTAATGATCTAACTGTTCTGTTGTTTTTTCAATTTTAATCTCTCTTGGTTGAGTTAGACCAATTTTTTTAGCAATAATTTCCATTGCATCGTCTGAATCTTTGACATCAATGGAGTTGTAGAGATTAATATAAATATCATCATATTCTTTTGTATCACAAATAGCTTTCATGATATCTTCATCTTTTGTCATCCCTAATGCTTTAATTACTGTGATAATTGGTATTCTCTTAAATTTAGTAAATGATAAGAAAATTATTCCTTCTTTCATCTGTTCTATAACATGAGGAATTGAGTAAGCTCCTCTTTGTGAGAAGATCTTAGCTGTAAATTTACTTGGACCAACTTTATTTCTTTGGAAGAATACTTTGTTAGGTAATAAGTCTTCTACTGTAATAATAACTCTTTCATTTCCATTAACTATGAAATATCCCCCTGTATCATTAGGATCTTCACCATGTTCAATAAGTTCATCTTCTGTAAGTTTATCTAAGTGGCAATATTTAGATCCAACCATGATTGGAATTCTACCAATATTAGAGATAAAGTTTTCTCTTTGGATTCCGTCGATAAAAGCAGAAACTTCAAGGAATATTGGAGCTGCATAAGTTAACTTTCTTATTCTAGCTTCAATTGGATAGATATTTCTTTTAGAACCATCAGCCTCTGTAATTTGAGGTTTTTCTATCCAAATTTTACTTAGTTTTATTTTAAATTCTTGAACATCAGGTGGAAGAATTGTAGGAATAATATCTCCGATATCATCAATTGTCTTTTGTAATTCTATATCAATGAACTTATTAAAAGATTCAATACTAGATTGGATGAACGAATGTTCTTCAAAGTATTTTTTAATTATTTTTTTTCTAGACATTTGCGACTAATCTGAAGTATTCAGTCTCTCCTATTGTTGGACTTTTTCTAATTATTTTTATAACATCTCCTACATTTGCAGCTAGATGTTGAATAGCAGGATCTGATTTTATGATCTTGGGTAATTGATTATCAGTAATATTATATTTTTCTAGAAGTTTTAGTTTATCTTCCTCACTAAGTTTAATATGCTTCGGCACAAACTTGTGGGTGGTTACATCAAACTTGGATTTTTCTTCTTTTGCGCTCATTTTCTTATGGGAAGGGCCGGACGGGATTTGAACCCGCGACCACTTGATTAAAAGTCAAGTGCTCTACCAGACTGAGCTACCGGCCCAAACGCCCTAACCGGGACTTTCGTGGGGCACCTCTTCCGGTAACCCTTTTTCGAACCCGGGTCGTTGCCTCGACAGGGCAACATGATAGACCGGACTACACTATCAGGGCATCAATCTTTCTGTAGTTCCAAATTTTTATTAGTTATAACTGAAAAAACTGTAAAAGTCCTTTTGTTTCTGCTTTTGGAATTATAGAAAGCTTTAATCATGGAGTTTCAAAAAAAAATCAGGGTTTATAAACTTTTTGTTTTTTTCAATTTCTTGAGAAATAGACTTGTTTGAATCCAGCTAAGCTTTTTGGTTTTCTAGTTGCAAAAGCTTGGACTAAATTGTTAATAGTTGGCATAACTCCAAAGACTTGTTTATTGGGCCCCAGGTCGGGGAACATATCTGCAGCAACTAGTGTAGAATAATCTATTTGCCTAAATACTGGAGATGCTGTTCTCATTTTTTCTAATGTATCGGGAGAAAAAAATTGTAAAGCTGGATCTTCTACCAAACCTAAATTATTAATTTTATTATCTGTATAGATGTTTGCTCTCTGTCCCATAACAAAAGTTGTTCTATCTTCAGGTTGTATTGTAAGCCATCTTGTGAATCTAGCTGCAAGACCATTTCCATTATAATAAACTTCTCCACCAACTTGATTTACCTCAGCTTCTATTCTTACTTCTTCACCAAACGTTCTATCTTCAGAGTGAGTTCTGTAAGCCATCCTTAACATGAAAACTTTGGGTAACATTGTTTCCCTATTATATCTTGCTCCTGGTTCTAGCCAGAATCTTAAATATTCTTCTTGTCCAGGTTCTCTTTTTTCCATCCAGTTTTCTAGTCTTGTTGTTCTTTTTCCTTCACTTCTTATTGGACCTTCATCTACTACAAGATCCCATCTATCGACTCCCAGTGCATGTCCGGGTATCCATAAAGGACTTAGGTGATAAACCCCATCTCTATTTGGAGGAGTATCAATTTCAGTTAGTAACATAATTTGAGGTAACCCTCCAAAATCTAATTGATAAACTGGTAATTCTGAATGATCTAATCTTTTTCCATCTGGAAATTCACTTACTGCGGATTCCAATAAATCATTCATCAAATTAGATTTTGCTGTTGCATGGGCATAGGCAGTTTGTAAATATAAAATCATCTTTTGTAAATCTGGATTAGAAGGGTTTCTAAATAATGGTGCTAAACTCCATTGGTCTGGAAAGTCTGCTTTTTCAATAGAAACTGAGATATTTGTCATAAAACAAGAGAATTATAATATAGTTTAAAAGAATTATTATTCTAATTTGAGAAATTGGCCATCTCTTAATATATGTACATCTTTCCCTAATGTATAACCCATCTCTCCTGCTAGTTCTGCCATAGGTGTTAGTTTAGTTATATCTCCATGTGCAGGGAAAAGGTGCTTTGGTTTTACTAGGTTGATTAAATCTCTTAGGTCTTCTCTTGCTGCATGTCCTGAGGAGTGGATGTCTCTAAATATCCGCACACCTTTGTCTTTTAACTTTTCTTCTAGGATAGATCTGTTTGCTATATTAATAGGAGAAGGAATAACTCTACATGAGAAAACAACATGATCTCCTGATTTGAAAGTAAATGGTAATTCTGATAGTGCAAGTCTTGTAAGGACAGCCCTTGGTTCTCCTTGGTTTCCAGTACAGACTACAAGGTATTTTTGTGGATTTTTTTGAATCTCTTTTAATTTTCTTCTTACTTGGGAAGCGAATCCAACTAATTCAACATCTTTTGAGAAATTTACAAGCTTTATGTTTTCAGCAGCTGTAACATACTTGTGAAGACTTCTTCCTAAGAACACAATCTTCCGGTTCATTTTTTTACCAAACTCTATTACTGATTTTAATCTTGCAATTTGTGATGCAAATGTTGTAACTATAACTAGATGGTCTTTGTTATTTGTTCCTAAAAGCACATCTTTTAGAAGTTCCCTAGCAACTTTTTCAGAAGGTGTTTTCATATTAGCATTTGAATATAATGAATCAGCTATTAATGCTATAACTCCATCCTTTCCTATTTCTTCTAATCTTTTGTAGTTTGGTTTTTTTCCTAATACTGGATGATTGTCGAATTTGAAATCGTTTGCATAGATTATAGAACCATAAGGAGTATGTATTGCTATCATAACAGTTTGTGGAGTAGAGTGAGTCATATTAACAAATTCTATTGTTATTTTATCGGATATTTTTACAGAAGCATTGGAGTTGAGAACTTTTAATTTATTTTTTATTTTGATTTTTTCATCTTTTAATATTTGACTTAAAACTTCAATAGAATAAGGTGTTCCATAGACTGGTGCGTTGTAATCTTCTGCCATGTAAGGAATTGCACCAATGTGGTCTAAGTGAGCATGAGTTACTGCTATTGCTTTTACTTTATTTTTCCATTTTTTTATTATGGTATCATTTGGAATTCCACCATGGAATTGTAATGTTTTTTTTGTAAGTTTTCCTTTAATTATCTCTTCATCTTGTATCTTTATAATTTCAGGTAAATAGAATCCCATATCACAAATAATAACTTCATCATCAACTTTGATGGCAGTCATATTTTTTCCAACTTCAGAATAGCCACCTACTGCACATATTTCTATCATAAGTGTTTATTAAGATAAAAGGTATATATAGTTTTCTATCTAAAGAACGGGATTAATTTCCAAAACTGCCACCATTGTCTTCTTTTAGGTACTTCTATTCTTCCAATCAATGGAGGGGTTAAAGTTTCTGGAAGATTTTTTGCAAATTGTGCCCCAAGACAATTATTTAGTTGTCCTTGGGTGAAGTTCCTCACATTATGGAAATCTGCATGAGATATTGTTACTTCTTTGAATTTTGCACCTTTAAAATCAGCATTTAGAAGAGTTACCCACCTTAGGTCTACTCTTGTTAATTTTGCTTTTTTAAATTTTGTAGTTACACAAGTAGAATTTCTTAAATTTGTTTTATCAAGTGTTGCAGAACTTAAATCAGCCCCATCTAATTGGCATTCAATGAGTCTTGTGTTAGTTAGATTTGCAAATTTTAAATCTGCTTCTCTTAGATCCTCATTATTGAATGTTCTGGGTATTTGTAATGCCCTTAATACTGCTTTTCTCTTTTTTGCAGGTATGCCAGAATAAAATTCTGATTTTCTTAAGAATAAAAGTAGATCTGCTTTGTTTTCTTGTTTAGATAGTTCCTCTGCTAGATCTTTCGCAGTTAACTTTAGTGGTTCAATAATCATAAAAATTACTAAGAGTTAGTTTCTTTTATAGTTTTCTATAAGAATTCTAGTCTATCTCCTATCTCCAGAGGTTTTGCTGCATATCTTGGTAGTTCTAGAACATATTTTGCATGGGTTGTTGATAGAGCTAATGGAGAAAAAGGAAGTAAAGATCTTTTTATTTCAACTATTTCCTTATTTTTATTTAACCAGATTGCATCTATTCTACGAAATACAAAGAACATATGGATTGCTATAACTGACTCATACTTTTGTGCTAGTAATAAGGGTTTTATCTTTGTTCTGAACATTAATCCTCTCATTCTTGAAAGGATAGTTTTACAAATTTTTACCTCTTTTGCAATTAGCTTATCTGCCTTGTATATATCCATAATAGAAATGAGTTTTGTAGGATTAATAAATATTTTGGTGTTCTATTTTTTAAAAAAACTTTTAAACTATACTACTCTATTGTTACTATGCCAAATGCAGTAACACATGTATTGTTAGCCCTTATTATTCTAAGTTTCTTTAGACATCATATTGTTAAAAAAAGGGAATTTCCATTGTATTTAGTTCTTATTGGTGGATTGGCTGGCTTGTTACCTGATATTGATATATTGATATATTGGTTTACTTCTGGAGTGTTTTCTTTAGTTGAAGTTCATAGGTTATTTACTCATAATTTTGTTATACCTTTAGTGATATTTTTTATTGGTTTGGTCGTTATGAGATATAAGGATAAAATTGGTAAGATATTCATGGTTGTTGGTTTTGGCTGGTTTTTGCATGTTTTTTTAGATGGATTATTATCTGGTACTGTTTATCCAATCTATCCCTTGATGAGTGTGGGTTGGGGCTTGAATCTATTACCTGGGACTATCTTTGGAGGGACTATCTTTGCAGGTATAGATGCTATTCTTTTAGTTGGGTGGTTGGTATATGAATACTGGCAACATAATATTAAAGAATATACTTAAAGTTCTTCTGACTCTAATTCAAACTGATCATAAGTTGCAAGTTCTTGAGTAATATAAGGAACATAACCTAACTTCTTTATTGCCTTTGCTTTTTGTTTTGCTTCTTGTTTAGAGGTCACTATTCTCAACTTATTATCATCGATATCTAAATTTCTTAAATGTTTAGATAGTTCTGTTTTTGCCTTTTCTAATTTCTTTAAAATATCTTTTTTATTGGCATTTTTTAATCTCTTTTGGAATCCAAAATCAGGCGTCAATTCTTTCAAATAGATTGCACCCCTTACAATTGCTGGTCCTCTTAAAATCTCATAGGGTTTTCTAATATTTTTAGCTCTTAACTCTATTCTATTCATTAATTGTACTGAATCTTTTAGTTTAGTTGTGCAGTAATGTATGTTCATCCCAGTGAATAATTCCAATATTTCTAGAGCTAATTCTTCAGAACCTTCGATCCCATAAGAAGATTCACTTTTTGGATGAAATCCCAACTCTGCTAAGTTAGTGTGTTTTGTATCTGAGTATTCTAATTCATTCAAATTAAGAAAATCAATATGATTTTTTATGTATTTTACTAGTTTAATTGTTTGTTCTTTTTTTGTAGGAATTACTGGAATTTCAACACATTTAGGAATTTTAGTTTTTAGTTCCACTTTTTTCCATAAAGAGTCATCATCCACATTAGGATGGAACCTTATTTCGTCCAACCCAGCTTTTTCTAATTCTTTTATTTTTTCTTTATTAATATGATTTAAAGGAGTGTACAAATGAATATGGAATTTTTTGCCAAATTCTTTCTTAAGGAGTTTTATTACTTCTATAGTTCTTTCAAATTTAGTTAAAGGGTCTCCACCAGTTATCCCTGCACCAGTCGCTGAACAGAGTTTTGCTTCAGTGATTATATCTTTTAAATCTTTAATTGGCATTTCATTTGCATAGATTACATCTTTTTGGTATTTCTCATCAGAGATAGGACAATAAAAACAATTATTAGAACAAACTCCAGTTATGAAAACTACTAGTTTTCTTCCTTTTACACATAGTTTACATCCTCTTGGGATGTCTTTATTTTTATAAGAAAAGTATTTTGTTTTTTCCATTATATTAATTTTTTAATGTTGGTTATTTCAACTAAAATTGCACCCTTACATGGTTCTTGCTTATTTTCAGTTAATTCTTTAACTTTTTCATGCCATTCCCCTTCAGGATGATATTCTGCAACTCCTTTAATCCCACAACCTTGCCAGTCTTTGTCAAAAACAGTTAAATAAACATTAGGATTGTTTTGTATGTTAGATCTTGTTTTATTCATATAATTATCAGTGATTAATAACTTACCCCCAAGAACTTTTACATAAGCAACAACAATACAGTGGGGGTTTCCATCTTCTCCAATTGTTGCCAATGAAACTGGATTATTTTCAATTAGGTTTTTTATGCTTTCTTCCATCTTACCCCTTTATCTGTATCTTCTATTAAATAACCTTTATTTTTTAATTTGTCTCTTAAATCATCTGCTTTTTTGAAATCTTTTTTTAATCTTGCATGCTCTCTTTCTGTGATTAGATTTTGTATTTCTTCAGGTAATTCATTTAGTTTTATTTCTTCTAAACCTAAACCTAAAACTCTATCAAACTCAATTAAAGTTTTGTATTTATCTTTATTGTTAACTTTTTCATCTTTTAACATACCCCACACCGCTGCTAAGGCTTTAGGAGTATTTAGATCATCATTGATATTCACTTGGAAATCTTCTATATACTTTTCAGTATCTTTTTTTCCAACATCTGGATATTCTAACATTTCCAAAATTTTGTTCCTAAGTTTGTTAAGAGCATTTTTTGCAGAATCTAATGCTTCAAAGGAAAAAGTTAGAGGTTTTCTATAACTAGTTCCTAGGCAAAAATATCTATAATCTAGTGGATCATACTTTTTATCTATTAATGATTGTAAAGTTAGAAACTCCCCTATTGATTTTGCCATTTTTTCTTCTTTTAATACCAAGAATTCACCATGCAACCAGTATTTTACCCAAGGCTTTTTCCCAAAACTTGCTTCAGACTGAGCTATTTCATTAGTATGATGTACCGGTATATGATCTATACCTCCAGTGTGAATATCAAATTGTTTACCTAGATATTTTGAGGACATTGCGGAACATTCTAGATGCCAACCAGGATATCCTTCTCCCCAGGGAGAATCCCATTTCATCTCTTGTTTATCAAACTTAGATTTGGTAAACCATAGAACAAAGTCATGTTTATTTTTTTTATTTTTATCTTTTTTTACTCTTGATTTTGTTTCTGCATTTAGATTTAGTTTTGCTAGTTTTCCATAATCATCAAGTTTTGAAGTATCAAAGTATACATTTCCATCAGCTGTATAGGTAAATCCATTCTTTTCTAGTTTTTTTATCATATCTATTTGTTCTTTGATATGATCAGTAGCTTTACACCAAATATTTGGTTCTATAATGTTTAATTTATTCATATCTTCTTTGAAAGCTTTTGTGTAGAATTCTGCTATTTCCCAAACGGTTTTTTTCTCTCTTTTTGCTCCTTTAAGCATCTTATCTTCGCCTTCATCAGCATCAGAAGTTAGATGACCCACATCAGTAATATTCATAACATGTTTTACTTTGTATTGATTGAATTCTAGAACTCTCTTTAAGATATCTGCAAATATATAAGATCTCAAGTTTCCAATATGTGCAAAATGGTAAACTGTGGGACCACAAGAATAAAATCCAACTTTAGATTTTATGGGTGAAAATGTTTCTTTTTTCCTAGATAATGTGTTATATAATTGCATAGAATATGTAATAGATTAGAGTTTTATAAGGTTTTCTCCCTTCTGATAAAGTCCCCACGATCTTTAAGACCTTTTAACCTATTCTCTTTCTTCATCTTACCATAACCTAAATTTTCATCATATTCATTCTGAACTAATTTGAAGTAACCTATCTTATTCTCTCCAGTTACTCTTTCTACATGTCTAGGTCTTAGATTTTTCTTGAATAGAAAGTCAATTTCACCAATATCCTTTACAAATATTTTTTCAGTTGTTAATTTTGAAAGCAGACCTAATAATCCTAGAGAAGGTTTGAATTTGTCATCTTTTATTTCACCTAAGATTAATCCAGGCATGAATACCTTACTGGTTGAAAGTGTTAAATCATTCTTTAGATAATATTTATTCTTTACTTTAACATATTCTATTTCCTTATCTGTGAATTTTTTAATAAACTCTAACATTTTCTTATTTTAGCTATGAAAAATCCTTGAGTGTTTGTTTTCCAAGGCCATAGTCTCCTACATTTTTTTATTTCTTTGTTTAGTTTCTTTCCAAATACATCTGTTAATCCTTCATCACCTATAGTATCTACTTTTTCTAGTTTTATTTTATGATTATCGAGGGCATATTGAATTATCATCTCATTTTCTTCTGGTTCTAATGAACAGGTAGAATAAACAAGAGTTCCATTTTCGTTTAGTAATCCAATAGCATGTGAGATTAAAGACTGTTGTAGTTCTGCTCTTTCTAAAACCCTTTTCATACTTTGTTTTCTGAACCACATCTTTCCTTCTAGGACAAAGTTTCCTGAACAAGGTGCATCAAGTAAGATATAATCAAACTTCTCTTTAACACCCCTAAAATCTAAATTATAAGCACTACAGTTTGTGATACCTAATCTTTCTACATTATTTTGTAGAGCCACCAAACGATCTTCTCTAGTGTCTACTGCGATTACAGGACATTGCTCTGCTATTTGAGTTGTTTTTGATCCAGGAGCTGCACATGCATCTAGACATAACTTCTTTGGATTTAGTACTCCTACTGGAAGTTGGGATGCTGCTTCTTGAATATAGAATAAACCTACTAAGTATTCAGGAGTGGATACAATTGCAAAAGGAGACTTTAATACAAACAATCCATTTTTTGTGAAAGGTATTTCTTCAACCTCTATGTGTCTTGCTTCTAATCTCTTGATTAGCTCTTCTTTTGTAGTCTTTAGAGTGTTCACTCTGATTGCTTGCTTGGTTTCTACTGTTTTAGCTGGTTCCCCTAGCTGCTTATATCTCTCTGAAAAGATGTTCATAAGATTAAAGAAAAAATGGGTGTTTATAAAGGTATTTAAAGAAAAAAAGAAAAAAATTAAACTATTTCTACAGTTATTGAAGCATCTGCGAGTTTATCGCCTGTAGCATCAGTTAGTTCTACATTACAAACATATAGACCTAGTGGGCTTCCACCATCTTCAATAACAATAACTTCATCCTCAGTATCACCTGAATCTAGTGTAAAAGAGTCAGTTAATCCTCCAGAATCAGCAATGTAACAGTCTAAGGAGTTCTCTTTTGATGTACTTACGGCCGTCGTAAGCGTCAAATCTTGTTGTACTCCTTGATCATTAAATACTATCACTGCTATTTGTGTCCAATCACTCCTTTCAAGCTCTGTTTTTGTTGTATATAGAGTTAAAGGATCAGTTGAAGAACCCATGATCTCTGAGATCTGTTGTTGACCTCCTTCAAGGGCTTTCTGTGTTAAATCACTTGCACCGCCAAGCATGCTTCTAACCCATGCTAAACCAAGAACAAGAATTGTAATACCAATAACAATTATGATAATTGTTGTCATAGAAAGCTCAATGGCACCTCTCTTATTCATATAATCACCTCATTAATTTATAGATTGTAATGTATTAAGTTAATTTAAATAATTTTCTAATTTGAGAGTGATTGAAAAGCCTTATATATAAGTTCTGTCACTTGAATTGATTTTTAAAAGGTAAATAAAATGAGCAGAGATATAATAGCAGCGGATGATGAAAAAGTATTTAGAGGCGTAATGCAAGAACAGCTTGTAGAAAGAGGATTTAATGTAATCCTAGCTAGTTGTGCAACTGAAGCAGATGAACTATATAGGGAGCATAAACCCTTTGGAGTTGTGACTGATATGAATATGCCAGATGCAACTGGTTTAGATCTAGCAAGACAGATTGTTAGTTATAATGATCCCACAAAACCAAGAATAGTTGTAGCTTCTGGGGATTTTGAAGGTATGGTTCCAGTTATGGAAGAAGCTGTTTCTGATGGAATTGTTAATGCTTATGGTAATAAAAGAGAATTACCTCATTTGATTGATAGATTAAATCGTTATAATGGAGTTTTGTTGGTTGAGCCTAATGAACAGTATGGTGAGACTATCCAAGCTCATGCTAGAAGAACAAGAGGTCTTGAAATTGTTGTAGTTCCAGGTAGAGATGAGGCTATTGCAGAGTTGGCTAGAACTGAAGTAGAAGGAGTAAGGATTAGGGCCTTAATAACAAGAGAAGGACATTTTAGTATTAGTAATATATTTGCTTCAAGAAAAATCCCAGTATTCCATCATAGTTTTCCAGGGTTGATAGATACTGAAGGTACTCCAGAGGATATTGTTAATTGTTTTAGAAAAGATAGGTATACTCCTTCTTCTCAACAAGAAAGAAGACCTTTGGGAAGTTATGAGCTGGTTAGATTGGGTAGTGCGGCAGGTATGGTTTAGAATTTTAAAAAAAGTGGGAGTGCGGGGATTTGAACCCCGGACAACTAGATCTTCAGTCTAGTGCTCTCCATAGCCAAGTTAACCCTAAAGCCAAACTTTCAGGCTGAGCTACACTCCCCTTAATAATCAAATCTTATTTAATGCAGCCTGATGCTGATTAAGAAATATAAAGAGTTTTTAAATATTTCCTTTCTTAAATAAGAATTCTTTAAGTCTCCACTTTTTTATGGGGTGAGTGAATAACATTTTTTTATGAGCATTAATCATTCCCCCTTTTCCACATTGAATATACCAATTTCTTTCATTATCTGAATATGGACCAGTAAGATTTAAGTTGAATTCTTGATTAAGATTTATCTTCAACTCATTTATGAAGTTTTTATCTGCTAATCTAACTTTAATTCTTGGAGAAGGTAACTTTCTTGAAGAATAGTATTCAGTTGCTCTTGTATCTCCATCAGCATCTACAAAACCTCTTAAGAACCATTGTTTTATTTCTGAAGAAGAGTTTTTAATAATTTTAGGCATTGTTATGTTTCCTTTTGGACCCTCTTTAAATTCAAAGTTTTTGACCAAAAATCTATAAACTATCTTACAAGTAGGATTAAGGTAATACATTAATTCCCCTTTTTTTATTCTTTCATCTCTTATTTTTGTTTGAAGATTAAATAAACTAAAAAACAACTTTTTTATTCTTTCAATCTGTATTTTAAATTCATCACCAACTATAATTTTATGTTCAAATCTTTTATGTTTTTTATATGAATTTTTAATATCTTTAAATCCTCCATCTCCATAAAGGTATCCGACCAAATAGGCCAATCTTGGATCTAAAGAAGTAGGAATTTTTATTTTATGAATAGAACTTCCAGCTCTTATCCATTCAATTTGGTCTATTGATGTTGTAATCTTACTACTTAGTCTTCTTAATTTGCCATTTTTTATTTTTAGAATAATAGGTGCACTTTTTTCATCAATATTTGGATCATACAGTAATATAACTTCACTAGGTAGAGAAATTTGAGGTTTATCAGGAATTTCTTCTACAATTAGCTGATTTTTAGGAATATTTCCATATCTAGTTTTTAGAAAAATCATTAATAAACTTATGGTTAAAATCTATTTAAACTCTGCGCGCACATATGCCCTTGTCACAGGCTATTTAACCAACTTACCTGCTTTCTCAAACTGAACCTCTTGATTAAGCAGTTTATGCAAAGTAGGAATTAACTTATCTTCAGAAATTCTAATTTGTTTTGTACTATCTCTATCTCTTATTGTTACACCCTCATCAAAGTCAACTGTAACACAATAAGGAACTCCTTGTTCATCTGCTCTAGCATATCTTCTTCCAACTGAACCCGCCTTATCATAAAATGAAACAAATTCGGTTTTAACTTTATCAAAAATAGCTTCTGCTTTTCCCCTATTTTTATTTACTAAAGGTAAAATTCCTAATTTTATTGGTGTTAATGAATGATCTAATTTTAGGACAATGTTTCCTCTTTTCTTATCATCTTTGTAAGCTTCATATAATACAGCCAAGAATACTCTTTCCATACCAAATGTAGGTTCAATTACTCTTGGAACTACTTTTTTCTTTGATTCCTCGTCGAATAACTCTAATTTTTGTTTACTGTGTTTAATATGTTGATTTAAATCATACTGTCCTCGATTTGCAATCCCTAATAATTCTTTACTACCAAAAGGAAAAGCATAATCAATATCTAATGTTGCTGAAGAATAATGAGATAGTTCATTACTAACATGTTCTCTTACTTTCAAACTTTTAGAACTTATACCAATACTTAGTAACCAATTGTATTGTTCTGCTAACCAGTATGCATGCCATTCATCTAACATCTTTTTCTTTAACATTTCTTTGATAGTCATTTCTTTTAGATCTTTTTTTCCATTATCCTGAGTTTTAGCATCAAGGATATTTAATTTTAAAGAAAGATGTTTCTTTGTTAGTTCTGGACATTTTGTTTCATCTGGATGAATAAAGAATTCAAACTCTCCAATATGAAACTCTCGGGATCTGAATAAAAAGTCTCTTGGTGAGATTTCATTTCTAAAGCATCTACCAACCTGAGCAATACCAAAAGGTAATTTTACTCTTGCTGTTTCTGCTATTTGTTTAAAATCCATGAATATTCCTTGTGCAGTTTCTCCCCTAAGAAATGCTTTACTACTTGAGTCCTTACTTGCACCCACACTTGTTTCAAATAATAGATTAAAATCTTTTAATTCATTGAACTTTCCTTTACATAATGGACAGGATAGTTTCTTTTCAAGTATAATTTTATTAACCGCATCTGCTTCCATTCCATCTGCAACAACATCTAATTTTTCCTCAATAAAATGATCTGCTCTATACTTGCTTTTACATTTTGAACATACTAATAATAAATCACCAAAGGAATCTAAGTGTCCTGAAGCTTCCCAAGTTTTGGGATGTGAGATAATACTAGCATCTATACCAACCATATTACTATGATTATGTACAAAGAATTTCCACCAGCTAGATTTTATTGCATTGAAGAGTTCTACACCTAGTGGACCATAGTCAAAAAATCCAGCATAACCGCCATAAATATCAGAACTTCTGTAAACGAATCCTTTTTTCTTACAGAATGTAGACATTTCTTCTATTGATATCATGAAAATGAGAAAGGATTGGGATTTTTTAAAGCTTTCTAAGTTGAGATAGAACAAATCCCTTGAATTGATCTGGAGAGGTTTCTTCTCTGTTTATGTAAATTGTATTTAATCTATCACAGACTGTTTCTATGGTTGAGTCTCTGAACGGATAGTTGGAAGGATGATCTCCCAATAGAATTAAAGGTGTTTCTTTATTATTTCCAGATCTAATCTCTTCTAGAAAAGATATAGATCTTTCTAATCCGGTCTTATCTTCATCTGATGCACCTATGCAAAGAACAACTAGGGGGAGTTTTTCTTCTAATGCTATCCTAGCTATTTGATTATCAAAGATAGAAGAATAATTTATTCCTTCTACTCCAAAATAAGGAAAATACTCAGTAGGTGTTACTGCTATATATGTCACTACAGGCATTTTTGAAAGAATAAAAAAAGTGTTTAAATGTTTTGTTGTCTAACAATTCTATTCTTGAAATTACTTAAGTCATCTTCTAACCAAGATCTTGCTGAGAATCTCCATGAGGGTGGAGCATTTCCACCCATTGTAGCAATATCTAAGAAATATTCATTATTATAATAATACCAAATTTCTAGTGAGGGATAATTATGGTACTTGAAGTAGTAGTATGGAACTGAAGGTGCGTTGATTAATTTATTTATATCTTCATCATAATAATCTCCCATTGTAGGATCTATTGCAAACCATTTTCCATCTTCATAGATCTCAACCCAGGCATGACCACCAATTTGACCCTCAAAGTTTACTAAGCCTAGAACAACTCTGACTTCTGTTGGATCATAACCTTCTGCAATTAATGTTGAAGCTAGAGCATTTGCTTGATCTTCACAGTCACTTGCAACCATTCCAGTTGGATTTGTTGGATAGTTTGGAGTTTCTGTTAAAAATTCTTCAGGATATAGCCAAAGTTCTTCTACTCCATTTAAGACTTCTTCTGAAATCCAAATCCAGTCTAAAGATTCTTGATATATTTCCTCAATTCCATCTAGTGATTGTGCTAGATCTTGTATTGCATCTGTATCAGGTGTTACATAGAATTGGTAGGGAGCTATAATCCCTCCTGGCCAATCACCTTCTGGATGGAGTCTTTCTAGTTCATCTTGTAATTGATCTTTATCTAATACATCTTGTCTTTCTAAGCTTCTTTGAAGTTTTAATTCTCTAATCTTCTCATCTCTTGATTCATCTAGTTCTTCTTGTATCTCACTTATAATGGTTTGAATTTGAGAAGGGTGTGCTGTTCTTATTACACATTCATTAGTTTGTATTTCTTTTAATTGTTCTTGGGTAAGGTCTGTGCCTATAATTGTAAAATCATCATTTTCTATTTCAAGTCTTATTTCATTTGTTATTAATTCTTCATAATTACAACTAGAATCAAATTGTATGATAACTGGAACTGTAGTTATGAATAGGGAACATCCAGTTATTAGTAGGAGTAAAGGTATTAGCAGTAATCTTTTCATTGGATCTATAAATGATTATTTAATTATAAAGTTTTTGATGGTTCCTATAATTAAACATTTAATGCTATTGGATAATCACATTCAACTTTAAGTTTTGTTTCATATATAGAAAGTCTTTTTCGTATGATACTTCCAAACTTTTCCCTTACACTACCAAGGACTTCTAAATAATCTGGATCAAATATAGTACAATCAAATTCAGGAGAACCAAACCTTGGCGCATACTTATTTTCAAATTCAAAAATTTTCATATCTCTATATCTTGTTCTAGTTAGCCAATGAGCAAGAGTTCTATCTTCACTTAAAATTGGATCTCTTCTATAAAATACCATCTTAGATGCTACAAAATCATCTTCATTAAAGAACCACAAAGTTTCTTTAGTACGTTTTACTCTAATCAATTGTCCAGGTAATTCTCCCCTAACTACTTGTATTAACAAAGGATCTAGTGCAGTTCTAAGCTGTTCAGGTGTAAATTTACTTTTCAAATTTCTTTCTAATCTTCTAAGATCTTCTATAGATCTTTGGTTTTGTAATGCTAAATCAACATACTCTCTTGCAACTCCAACATTTGTAGCAGCTCTGTAAACAACAGATAGGGGGTTACCTTCTTCCCCTACTCCCCCCTCTGCAATAAGATGATCAGAAATTTCTCTACTAGCTAATCTAGTCAAATCATATCTCTCTAAAGCTCTTGCTTCATTAATAATTTTAGTTACTTCGACCTCAGAAAAGGTTCTTATTTGTAATGCTGTACTCATTATAAAAAATTAAAAATAAATGGTTTATATAACTTTCTATTTAGTACTACTTAAAAAGGATAACAAATCAGTTAGATTGATTATAGAAGCATTGAATTCTCCTTCATAAGCAAGCCTTGGACAAGCTGTGTTTACCCATATATCAATGTCTGGGAAGTTCTCTATTTGGTTAGTTATGTTGTTACAAACAAAGTAGTAGACCTTCTTTTTAGGAAAAGAGTAGTTTTTTCTAAAGTTTTGTCCAGGTTTTGTTGAAAGTATCACTCCAACCTTCTTTGCATTTAGATATTTTAAGTAAGATCCTTTAATTTTATTTTTTATTTTTTGGATAGAATCTAATTTTTTGAATTCTTTTGTGAATGGATTGTAAGTGTAAACTGGTTTGTCTGTTTCTAAGGCTATTTGTATAGGATGGAACCTTCCTGATCCAATGTAAAGGTATTGATCATAGTTTCCTTTTGCATTTTTTGCATTACAGCCTAGAACTTGCCCTAGAAATGTGAAATCTTTCTTTTTAATTGTTTTAACTTTGTCTAAATGTTGAGCAGTAGTTAAAACTCCAGTCTTACCTTTTAGAGTAATCTTGTTTAGATTTATTGCTGCTTTTGCTTTTGCAGGTATGAAGAGTGTTTTCATGGGTTTTAGAGAGACATTTCTTTATAAAAAGTTATTGGAAAGGTTTTTAAATGGGGAGTTTTTTAGTAGGATAATATAGCGGGGTGGGGCAGAATGAGTATAAGATTTTGTCCTCATTGTCCAATCAGGAGTGCCCGTCGGGCTCATAACCCGGAGGTCGGTAGTTCAAATCTACCCCCCGCTATTTTATTTTTCTCATTGACAGGGCATATGTGCGCGCAGAGTTTAAATAATAATAAAACAATTAAAACATATGGTTAATATAATTCTTAAAAAGATTGTGAAAAATAAGAAAACTTATCCTTCTTGGAGTACAGGATCTACATATTTTCTTGAATCGAAAGAAAAAGAGGAAAATATTGAAATTTATTATAAAACAAAGAGTAACAGAAAAATAAGTAGAATATTCCCTAAAAAACTCAATTTAACTCCAAAATTGGCTTATGCTTTAGGTTTTATTAAAGGTGAGGGAGCAAATGCATTAGGAAAATCTAACTATAGAAGATTTACCCTTACTAATGCCGATCCAAAAATAATGTTATTTGTCTTAAAAGAACTAGATAAAAATAATCTTCTTAAGATATCTAATTTGAAAAGAGAGGCGATTCATTTATTACACCATAACAAATCTGATTCTGAAGTTATTAATTATTGGTCTAGAAATCTAAATTTGCCTAAAAAATTATTTAAATGTTTTGAGGATAAAAATAAAACATCTGATTATGGTGTTTGTCATGTTTATGTTAGTGATGTTCTTTTAAGAAGAGTAATAGATCTTATACATGAGAAATTCTTATAAATTATAACCTCTACAAAAGCATCATGGGAATTGCAGTAGAATTTACACCAGATATGGCTTTGAGGAATATTAATGAATTCAAAGAAGGAAGAAAGAAAGAAGAAGAGTGTGTTCCTGAGAACTTAGAGAAAGATAGAGTATATGCTTTCTTGAAAGCAGACCAAAGACATTATTGTATGGTTGCTGAATCACCATTAGTTGAAACAAAAGGTGGAGGAAACTTGTCAAGACCTTTGGCTGCAGTTAGAATTTTAGAAGCAACTCATTATTTTGATGAGAGTGGCAAGGTGTGGACTAAAGGAAAATACAAAGTTATTGATATTTTTGATCCCGAAGATGGTACTTGTCATTTTGATAATTATAGTATAATCAAATAGAAAATATTAATAATAACCAAATCATTCTAAATCTATGTTTACTTATTTAAAAGAGGGATTACTTGTTGCAAAGAAAAATTTTAGAAGAAAAGCTTATCAGGAATATAAAGGAAATTCTAAGGAAATTTGTCAACAAATTGTGAAAGATTGTTATAATGGGAAGTTCTTGCAAACTTCTGCAGGGCATTTTAGTTCATTTTGGATAAGAGATTTTGGTATTTGTGTTGAAGCACTAGTAAAAATGGGTTACAGAAAAGAAGCTAGAAAAACACTGAAATACGCGTTGGATGTATATTCTACACATAACAAGATTACTACTACAATTTCTCACCATAATGTTCCATTTAATGTATTTACTATTTCACCAGATTCCTTGCCATTTTTAATTAGGAGTTTGGTTATTACTAATTCAAGGGACCTTATAAAAAAATATAAGAAATTTTTAGAAACTCAAATTAAACAATATTCTGAAGAGGTAGTAGAAAAAGATACTGGACTTGTAAAAAAAAGGTTTTTCTCCTCTATGAAAGACAATTCTCAAAGAAAATCTTCATGCTATGATAATTCTATGGTCGGGATGCTTTCAAATGATTTGAATAGATTAAAATTAAAAAATCCATTTAAATCATATAACTATAATAAATTGTTAATAGATAATTTTTGGAATGGAAAATATTTTAATGATGATTTAGAAACAGACTATGTTGCTGGTGATGCAAATGTCTTTCCTTTTTGGTGTGGAGTTATTAAGGATAAAGGGATGTTCAAAAAAACATTAAAAAGTATTAAGAAGCATAAACTAGATAAGCCATTTCCATTGAAGTATACTGTTACAAAAAGACATCGTTTTAATGGAATCCTTAACTTGATTATAAATAATTATCAAGGGAATACTATTTGGATGAATATTGGTTTGTGTTTTTTAGATGTTGTAAAGAAATATGATAAAAAACAGGCAGATATTTACATAAACCAATATGATAAACTTATCAAAAAACATAAGAATTTTTTAGAATTATATTCTTCTCATGGAAAGCCTTACAATAGTTGGTTATACAAATCTGATGAAAAAATAATCTGGGCTGCTAAATATGTAGTTTTAGCTAAATAATAGAAACAATTAAATATTAATTTAGTTGATTAAAATATATGGGGAAGAGGTTTATATTATTAGTTCTTATATTGTTATTAATTGCTACTCCTGTTATAGGAGAGGAAACCTTTGTGGATATTCAAGTTCTAGAAAATATTGATGCTGTTGAAAAAATCTCTGTTGTTGTAGAGATTGAAGATCCCGAAGATGTTAATATTGATTTGAATCATATAATCGATGATTTCTATGTTGCAGAAGTTAATGAAGGAGATTTAGATGAATTGATTGAAGAAGCTGAAGAAATAAGAGCTGATCAAGTTCTTAGTGTTATGCTGGCAGATACAGTTCCCCAAATTAATGGAACTTTAGTTCACCCTTTTACTATTAATGGAGTGAATCTAACTGGTACTGGACAAGGAGTTTGTGTTGTTGATACAGGAGTTAATGGAACTCATGAAGATTTGAATGGAAGAGTAATTGCAGAACACTGTTTTTGTGATGTTACTGATTATGGTTCTGGTGGTTGTTGTTCTGATAATACAAATGAAAATACTGTGGGGAAAGATGATCATAGCCATGGAACACATGTTGCTGGAATTGTTGGAGCTAATGGAACAAGTATGTTAGGGGTGGCCCCAAATGTTAACCTTATTGCGGTTAAGGTTACTAATGCTTCAGGTAGTGCTTTTTTGAGTGATATTACTGAAGGGATTGATTGGTGTGTTACTAATGCAGATACATATAATATTTCAGTTATTACTATCTCTCTTGGTGGGGGTGGTTTCTATGGTTATTGTGATGGTTCTTATGGTGCTGCTGCAGCCGCTATAAATGGTGCTGTTGGTCAAAATATTACTGTTACTATTGCTACTGGAAATTATTGGAGTAGTTATCCTCATAAGATTGGAACTCCTGCTTGTTTACAAAATGCAACAGCTGTTGGTGCAGTGGATAAGAGTGATGTTGTTTATACTACCTATCAAAGAAATGATATTACTGATTTGATGGCTCCTGGAGTGAGTGTTGTTTCTTTAAGTCATGCTGGGGGGATTAGTATAAAATCTGGAACTTCTATGGCTACCCCTCATGTTGCAGGTGTTGTTGCCATTTTGAATCAATACTTTGAAATGTCTTCTCAAAATCCTAATGTTTCTGATATTCAAAGTGTTTTGAACAATACAGGTTTTCCTGTTTATGATGCTGTTAATGATACAACTTGGGGAAGAGTTAGTCTTTTGAATGCTCTAAATTACTTTGATGTGAGTGCTCCAGAGGTTGGTTTAGTTAGTCCAGTTAATGGAGTTGTTAGTGGGAATACAAGTCAGATTTTTACTTGTAATGCAACTGATTTTGGATTAAGTAATATAACTTTTAGACTATGGAACTCTTCAGGAGTTATAGAATTTAATAAAACTGAAAATTTAACTGGAATATTTAATTCATCTTTGTTTAATGTTTCTTCATTAGGTTATGATACTTTTTCCTGGAATTGTTTAGTTGGTGATGTGAATGGAAATGAAGGTTATGCTTCAAGTAATTCTACTGTTCAGATAATTAGTATGTTTACTACATTGAATGCTCCTTCGAATGGAAGTTATACCAGTTCTAATAGGAGTACATTTAATTGTACTTCCCAGAGTGATATAGCTTTTGAATTAACCAATGTAACTCTTAATTTATGGAATAGTAGTGCTTTAGTTTATAATTCAAGTATGAATATTACTGGAGTGGAGAACACAAGTACATTTAATTATAATTTTAGTTATGAGGATAGTTATTCTTGGAATTGTTTTAGTTTTAATAACCAAACAGTTAGTGCTTGGGCAACAGCTAATAATTCATTAGTATTTGATGAGACCAAACCAAGTGTTACTTTAGTTTTTCCTAATATGAGTAATACAAGCACTGCAGCAACTGCGGTTTATGGTTTTGAGTATAATGTAAATGATTCAAATGGGATTTCTAATTGTAGTTTAATGTTGAATCAGATAGTTAATGAGACTAATTCAAGTATAAGTAATCTTACTGTTAATCACTTCTTTACAAAAACTCTTGGTCCTGGAGGATATAATTGGACTGTAAATTGTACTGATGTTGCAAATAATTTTAATGGTACTGAAGTTAGAAATATTACTATTACTGAACCTGTTGCTGCACCAGCTGGTGGTGAGGGTGGAGGCGGTGGTGGAGGCGGTGGAGGCGGTGGTGGTAGTGGTGGAACTAGTGCTTCAGTTACTTACTTAATTGATTTTGCATCGGAGGAGGAACCAATTGAATTAAATTTGTATAATGATGTTATTCCTGTTTCAAGTTTGAATATAGAGGTTAATAAAGAATTGACTAATTTGAAAGTTAAGATCGAGTATTTGGAAGAGATTGAATTAGATGATCCTGAAGGAGAAGTTTATGGATATTTTACTGTTGATTTAACTAACTTTGGAGATGAGGACATTGATAGTGGAGATATTACATTTAAGGTGGATAGAGATTGGATTGTAGATAATGATTTTGGTAAAGAAGATATTAAACTATTCAGATATGTGTTGGATTGGGAGGAATTGGAAGTTGAGTATACGGAAAAGATAAATAGTACCTACTATTATGATTCAAATACACCTGGATTTTCATATTTTGCAATAGTTGCAGAAAGTGAGGAAGAAGGTGAAGAATTGGTAGAAGATGAAGAGTCTGAGTATCCTTCTGAAGAAGAAGAGATTGTTCAGATTCAAGATTCAGAGTTAAGAGATGTTGTTGAAGATAAAAGGGGTTATTGGCAGATTTATCTTATCTTAGGTGCAATTTTATTAGGAACAATAGGATTTTTAATATGGTGGAAAATAAAAACATCGGCGGACAGGCTGTAATTGAAGGAGTTATGTTCAAGGCAGAGAATAGAGTGAGTATAGCAGTTAGGAATCCAAAAGGTGAGATCAAAGTTAAAAATCAAAAATTTAAATCTTTAACAAAAAATCCAATTTTAGGTTGGCCTTTGATTAGAGGGATTATAATTTTATTTGAAACTTTAATTCTTGGTATGAAAGCTTTAAACCATTCTGCTAATGTTAGTGTGAGTGAGGAGGGAGAAGAGGAATTAGGGTTTTGGAGTTTGTTGTTTACTTTTGTTTTTGCAATATTATTAGCTTTATTCTTGTTTAAGTTTATTCCATTATTTGTTGCTGATGTGCTTGTAGATATTGGTAATAAATATTTGTTTAATATGGTTGAAGGTGTTGTTAAGTTAGGAATACTTGTAGGGTATATTTATGTTATATCCCTTATGCCTGATGTTAAAAGGGTTTTCCAGTATCATGGTGCAGAGCATAAGGTTGTGAATGCTTTTGAGCATGGAAAGAATGTTACCTTAGAGAATGCTAAATCTTTTAGTACTATTCATCCTAGATGTGGAAGTAGTTTTATTGTGTTTGTTTTGTTCTTGAGTATTATTGTTTATATCTTTGTTCCATTAGATTATGGATTTTGGTTGAAATTCTTAGTTAGATTGGCCTTGTTACCTTTTATTGCAGGTATTGCTTATGAGTTGATTAAGTTATCGGGGAAGTATAGGAAAAATAAGGTGCTTTTGGCTTTGATTAGCCCAGGACTTCTATTGCAGAAAATGACAACTAGGGAACCAGACGAAAAACAGCTTGAGGTTGCTTTGAGAGCTTTTAAAGAGGTTCAATAAATTTATAAATAGAGTCTTAAAAAGTTATTTTATGGAAAGAACTGTTTATAGACGTCCAGCAGTCTTAAGAGCTGAAGAAGTGAATAGGCTGGTTGGAAAAGCTCCTGTGAGAGATCAATTGACTGATTATTTAGATACTCTTAGAACTGAAGAAGAAGTTCTTGATTTAATTTATTTATTAGATGGCTTGCAAACACTTCAATTAGAGATGAGTCCGGATAGAACTGCATTTTTACAAGAAAGTTTGGGAGTTAGTTTAGAGGGAGATAATCCTCTAGTTGATGCTGTTATTGGTGCCTATGGAAGATTACAAGAAGTTTCTAGTGATTATCAAGGTAATCTTACAAGGATTCAACAGAGGCAAGATTTTAGAGAGGTTGAAAGAGCTTTTCCTACTTCCGCATTAGATGTTAATCTTGAGAGTTATGCTACAAGTTTAGTGGATGGTTTAGAAAGGTTGTTTGATACTATGGTAGTTTTAGATGAAGACAGACTTGGGGCTTATTCTAAAAATTATGAGGGAATTACTTTTAGAATAGTTAGTAATTATGATTTGAATATTTATGGGGCAATGGGAGAGGGAGAATCTCTTTCAAGATATATTTTACATATTCGTACAGAAAATAAAACAATTCCTGCTGTTAAAGAATCACATCCTTGGAAGCCCTTTAAAAAAGTAGTTGTTGAACCTGCAAAAGAAGTAAGGAGTTTTTATATGTTTCTTAATTTCTGGAGTGGAGAACCCAGATCGGAAAATAGTTGGTCTTTAAGATTGTCAAAAAACTTAGCAGATACAATAGTTGGAGAAATAAGGAATGATGCTAATTTTAATGTAGATTTGTTAGTGTCTACACTCCAAGAATTACCCAATATTCCAAGATATCTTATGGAAATGGTCCAATCAAGAGAGGGTGCTTTGGGTGAAGCTTCTACAAAATTAGAGGCTCTTCCAGAAAGAGTTGTGATGGATTTAGACCAATTAACAAGTTAATTTCAATAGAATTTATATAGTATTATTTTCTCAAAATATAAATGGACAAATTAAAAGAGATTGTTAGGGGAAAGAGAGTACAATTATGTTGCCATTGGGATGCAGATGGTGTGACTTCTGGTGCAATGATTTATCATCTAATTAGAGATGAAGTAAAAGAGTTAACTACTATCTCAAAAGGAAAGAGATTTATTATTGAACCTGAAGATTTAGGTGATGTAGATGTTGTTATTTGTGTTGATATCCAGCCAGGTGATATTTTTGATAAGAAAGTTGTATATATTGATCATCACCCTGCTGATTTTTTAGCAAAATGTGATTATGTATTACATGATGAACATAGACAGTCTTGTAGTTTGTTAATCTATCAAGATTTATTAGAAGATAAGACAAATCCTTATTTTATATTTTTAGCATTATTGGGTTATTTTGGAGATCAAGGTAAGAGAGATCATATTCCCAAAGAATTGTATGTTAATGCTATGAACTTTATTCCAGAATTAATGATAAAAAGAAATAGTTATTATGGAGATGGACATTATTTAGATATTGAGAAATATGTTTCTGCTTTGAATACTGGTAAGCGAATGCATTGGAAGGGTGATATTCCTTTAGAGTTATTGAAATGTATTGATAGTTTTGAACCTTTTATTCATAATTTACATCCTTTGGCTAAACAGTTACAAAGTTATAAATTACAATTGAGAGAACACTATAACAAACAATATGAAATAAATGAAGTGAATGGGTTTGATATTGTTATACTACAATGTGAGAATAATATCCAAGGAGTTATTGCTGCTAGAAATATGAAAAACAAACCAATAATTGTTTTGAATCAAATGGATGGTGAGATGATTGGCAGTATGAGAGTTCCTGATGAAATGGATTTTGATGCTGGTAAATTTCTAGATAAATTTAATGGTAAAATTGAAAGTTATATTGGTGGAGGTCATGAGAAGGCTGGAGGATTTACTGTAAAATTAAAAGAGTTTAATCAGTGGGTAGAAATGTTAAAAGAAATTTAACGATCTGTTATGTAATGAACTTGTTCTCTTATTTTGTCTCTAAGATTTGGTTTCTGGTTGGTAATTGTTGCTTCTCTAATTTCATACATTGGTTCTTGATTTGAAAACTTTCCACTTGAAACTGCATTATAAGTTTCTACAATCTCTTCTTGTGTTTTTGCAGGTCTTCCATAAAGGTTTTGTTCAGCTTGATCAAAAAGAGCATTATAATCTGGTTCATCTGATTGAAATGAACTTGCTAGCTCTCTTCCTATTTCTCTATATGATGTGGTTGGTAAAAGTGCTGGTGATGCAAGAATCAATACTGTAGCTGCTATTGTTCCAGGAATAAAATATCTATTTCTTACTTTTGTCCAATGCTCAGCAAATACTTTTGGACCTATTGCATCTATAACTCCTAATGAAGGAACAGAAGGAAGTCTTTCAAGAAGAGAAGGTCTATCTGCTTGAGCTTGTTCTTCAAGAGCTCTAGCTTCCCTTCTCATTCTTTTGTGGACTTTTTCTGACATTCTATTCTCTTAATCTGGAAATAATAAACAAAACAACAAATACAACTACAAATGCCAACACGACACCTAATATGATTGGCCATAATAGGTTTCCGTCCTTGACATCGTAGCTATAGATGTTCTCTGTAACTATTCCATCTTCTGTTGAAACAACAACAGTTAATGCTTGTACACCTGCTTCAAGAGGTGTTGCATATATTGTGTACTCTTGAGTTTGATCAACAGTAACAATTTCTGTGTATTCAAATTCAAAGTTCCCTTCTAACTCAATGTAAAAATCTTGTGGATTTTCTTCCATGTTTGTTATTTGGATTTTGAAACTTGATTCTTTACCAACTTTTAGATCTTTCATTGTTGAGATTGAAAGAATAGCTGAATCATCGTATGATTCGTATCCATCAACTCTTACATATGCTGAAGCACATGTACTTGAATGATCATTGTTGTAATCTACTTGAACTTGAACTTCATAATCTCCAGTTGCATCTGAAGGAAGTCTTAAGTAGAGTGTTTGTAGAGTAACTTCATCATCTGTGGTATCAGTTTCTTGGTTTCTTGCAGCTAGTTCATCAACATAAGCTCTTGTTGAAATTTCTAAATCTGGAATTGAAACTGTAACTCTGATATCTTCTTCTTGGTTCTCTCCAAGGTTTGTTAGTCTTACTTTAACTCCCAAGTATTCTTCAGGAGATGTGTTTGAGAACATGATATCCTTAACAACAACTTTATGCCTTGGTTCTTCAAAGTAAATATCATAGGATTCTTTTACATAATCTTGTGAATCATAGATCTCAACATAAAGAGTGTAATAATTATCATCTACATTAATGTCTTCTGGGATCTCTATTGTAAGTGTTTTTTTGTAAGAAACTCCATTTTCTACATCAAATGTTTCTGTATAATCCTCTAAAAGATCATATTCGTATCCACCAAACCAAGTTTTAACTCTAACATCAGTTGTAGAGCCAGTACCAGTTAAGTAAACATCAACTGTTAATTCTGTGTCTAGTTCAATTTGAACTGTTGAACCTTCAGCTTCAATATCATTAACATAGACAGAATCAATAGTATAATCATTTGAATCTGCTGAAACATATCCAGCAAAAGCTACTAGAAATGCCAATAATGCTAAGATTAGTATTTTTTTCATTGTTTTTCCTCCCAAAGACACTTTGGACAATAGTGTGTCTTTGTGGTATGATCGTAAATCAATTCTTTTTTACATCCTCTAGGGCATGCCATTTTATAATCTGTGATTTAAACTTGAACCTTTTGTAGGTCTATGTTCTGAACCTGGCTGTTTTAATGTTGCTAGATTTCTTCTAACACTCTGAGCAAGATTAGTCGTTCCTCTGGCAATTAATTCAAATCCAACAGCTAATCTTTCATCGATTGCAGGTCTTTGTACATAATCTCCTGCACCTTGTACTGTACCCTTATCCCATCCTAAAATCTTTCCAGCATTATCAAAATGATATAATGCTCTATCCGATAGAGGACCAGCATTTGGATCTATTGCTCCCATCAAATATACCTGGGCATTTTCTGTTATGGAAAAAGTACCATCTACAATTGTAAAATCTTCTATTTGAGCAATCAAATATATTCCACCTAATTGTGGTTGATAAAAAACTGCTACATGAGGTTCTTCTCTTCCGTCTATATAGGTTTGCCACCTAGGGTCTAATGGATCGATTCCATTTCCTTCAATATCAAATAATCCTGCCATTTTCACTACTATTGTGGAGTAATAACTAGTTTATAAACTTTTCGGTTTGTTGTTACTTATAAGTGATTATAGTCTAGCTTCTAATGCATCTTCTATAGAAATAATACCATCTGGGAATAAGTCATCACTAAAAGAAATTTCTCTATCTCCTGTTACATCATAGGGAATAAAATCTGTTAAAACTCTATTTGCTCTTTCTTGCCTTATATCTTCACATTCAGGTGTTGGAAAGAATTCAGAATCTGGAGACATACAAACTGAGTAAAAAGAGTGTTTTCCATCCAGGTATACATCAACTCTTTCCTGAGGTGTTACAACCCCATCTCTTTCTCCATAGACAGAGGGATTCACAGATATTAAACCATCATATCGACCCATAAATGCCCCAAGATCAGGAATACAAGTTGTTGTCGCAGTACATTTGGCAGCAGGTACTAATTGAGGAGGTTTACTAACTATACCTCCTGCAGCCCAGGCAGCCATTATTGCAAAAGCCCCCAAGTAGTATACTGGTCTTAGCATAAATCAAATATTTTTCGCTTCTCTTAATAATATTTATGGTTCTATTGTCACTCCATCATTCCCGACATAGTAAGGGGCGCTTGGAGAGACGGACAGAAATGCTTCACAATACCATGCATCACCTACTGAAGTAGAGCTAGAATCAATGTAACTAGCATTAACATCTATCTCTTCCCCATAATACTTTCCATCTCTATACCAGTAATAGTCATAGAACCCTTCTCCTTCTACTTTGCATTCAAGAGCGTCAGTAGTTGAAGGATCTATTGGACTTATATTCACATTTGTTAGGCTTGAACAGCCCATTATGGCGGAGGCAATTATTGGAACGATTGTTTTTCTCATAAAGAGAGTAATATCTAGAAATAGAATAAACCTAATCCAAATAAATTATAGAAATTATATAAAAAAAATTAAAAAAAATCCCAAAGGGATTGCCAAAAACTTGTTTCGTTATCTTCTGGATTTTCAACAACTACTACATCACCAAGACTCTCAATCTCTAAGTTGATAAATTCTTCATTGTAGATATCATCGTTCTCGATAATAACTTGTAATGCGTATTTACCTGTTTCTAGATTGTTTGGTATTTCTACCTTATAGATTGCTGAAGATTCTTCAGATCTATCTAAATCTTGGAATGTTGAATAAGATCTCTCTCCTGCTAAGATAAATGTAACTTGTAAATCTCTAGCATCGAATGAGTTCTTATTTAGCATTGTTATTGAAACATGTACTTCATTATCAGTGTTCTTTGATGTTAGTACATTACCTTCTAATTGGTAATCACCAGTAACGATTACACCTGTAGCATCTGTGAATTCATAAGCTGAACCAAGACTTGCTGCATTTAATACAGTAATTTCTTCAGCTTCTAACTTATCTCCTTCATAGTTACTTGCAACTGGTTCATCACATTCACCATCATCATTTTCATCTTCACAAAGATCATTTACTTTGATCTCGAAAGTTTCAGAGTCTGATAGTTGACCATCAGTTACGATAACTGTGATTGTGTATAGACCAGCATCACCCATATCAGTGTGCCAGTAGAACCAATTAAACCAAGTTAGTGCTCCATCTGCTCCATCGATTTCCCAGGAGTAAGTTAGTTCATCATCATCTGCATCAGTTGCAGTTGCGTGTACATAAGTTATCTCTCCTTCATCAATTTCTATATCATCAATATGATCTAGTACAGGAGCTTGGTTAGGTGTTATTTCTTCGATTACATAGATTGTAAAGGTTTCTGAGTCAGATGCACCATGTTCATCATATACTGTTACTGTAACATCATATGAGCCAAGATCATCTTCTTCTGTTGCCCAAAATAATCTACTTTCTGCTTCTGAGTAGTCATCAAAGTAACCAGCTGTATTGTAAATATCTAATACATCTGGGTTAACAACAACATGAACATAGTCATTACCTAGATCAATATCTGGGTTCAGTACCATTTCAACATCATTGCTATCTAATAGATCAACAACATCTGCTCTCATAATAGCTTCGAAGTTTTTTAAATTTTCAGTTCCAAAGTAATCAATAACTACTGGAGTTACTTCTAAGCTCCAGATTGAATTTGGATTTGAGATTGTAGCATCTTCCATACCAGCTGGTATATCCCATTCAAAAGTCATATCATCTTCTTGGAAATCTCTTGCATATGCGGTAACATCAACTGTTTCTCCAGCATATACTGTGATATCATCAATTGGATCTAAAACAGGTGGAAAGTTCATAAACCAAGGCTCTAAGTCCCAGTCATCCCAAGGATTGGTATCATCTTCATCTTCTTGAACAGTAACTGAGTCACTGCCTAGATAGAAAGATGAGGTCATACTTGTTGCGGGTACATAAACCTTACAAGTGTAAGTTTTACCTTCTTCTGTTTCATCAGCATCTAATACTGAAGATTTTACATTTTTATCTGCTTCAATTTGACTTGATTCTACATACCAGTAAAAATCGTATGTTGCTTCAGAGTCTGAAACTTCACAGTTTAAATCATCTGCGTCGTATGGATTACTTGGTGTGATGTATACTGTTGCATCAGGTTCTTCAGTAGGGTCATCTCCACCTTGTACAGTAACTGAGTCACTGCCTAAGTAATAAGATGATGTGAAGGCTGTTGCTGGTACATATACTTTTACTGTCCAAAGTTCTCCTGCATCAGTGTATGAAGCAGAAAGTTGTGATTCTTGTGTATTCATATCACTAGTGATAAAATCACCATCTTCGTACCAGTAGTAATCATATGTTCCAGAACCTGAAACATCTGCAACCAAGTTGTCTCCAGAATCTGGATTACTTGGTGAGATTGCTACATCACCAGCACTAGCAAAAGCAAGGCTTAATACTAGTACAAGGAATGTTAATATTAGTGTCTTCTTCATTTTTTTGCACCTATTTCCTTACTCTACCAGTTACTCCAACTGTAAAGTAGCTTGAACCTTGACTTGTGTGACCTACACCAAATTGAGGACCTACACTTCCATTATCTGTTTGGAAGTCTAATCCTAATTCTCCTCTTAAATCTGTTAGAGGGGTTGATGTTCTTAGGTCAGCTGCATGATCTACTCTTGCTTCATGAGTTAATTCTAATCCTGCAACCAAGCTGATATCTTGATTTAAGTTTACATCTGCTCTTACATCAAAACCAAATAAACCTTGAACTGCGTTCATATCAACGTCACCATTTTGATCTACTAGACCTAATGCTGCGAAAACAGTTGAGTCTACATAAACTGGACCTGTGGTTTGACCAATTCCTAATCTTAGTTGACCACCAACTGCTCCAGTTCCTCTGTGGAATTGGTGTCCATCATAATTAATTCCATCAATACCTACAAATCCAATTGGACCTCCAGCTAATCTGAAACCATTTGTTTCTCCACCAAAAGCAGCACCAAATACTCCTTTGTAAGCAGCTAAACCACCTTCAACATTACCCCATAAAGGACCACCAACAAATCTTTGATCCATTGTAAGTACTGCTATAGGACCTCTTCTTGCTCCAGCTTCTTCACCTTGTAGACTTACTTGTCCTTCAAGATTGATATAAGCTCCACCAAGACCTTCAGGTAGTTCACTTGCTAAGAATGCTCCACCAGAGAAATCTAGATAGTTTTCACCTTCTCTCATAAGTCCTAGAGCAACATAAGCTTCAATAGCTTGGTCTACTGTAAGTCCATCTTCGATTTCTTGGATTTCTCCATTTCTTCTGTCAACTATAGTTCGGATAAAAGGTTGAACATATTCTGAATCAATGTATCCATTTGCAACTGCCATTAAGTCACTATCACCTAAACAGAAACCTTGAGTTGGAAACATTCTGTCTCCTCTTACTCCATCCTTTCCTCTTACAAAGCCATCATCACCAGTTGGATTTTCTCCATCAAACCAATGTAATGCATCTCTGTCTACCCATCTACCATCAGCCATGTAACCAAAAGCAGCTGAATCTACCATAAGATTTGCTAAATTGCTCTCTTCTTTTGGATTTAAACCGCTAGTAGTTCTTTTTTCCAAAAATCTATTAATAGTATATTGTGTAGCAGCTTCTAGAGCTCCTGCAACAACTGTATGGAAACCTTTTGCTTCAATATCATCTTGATAATCGGGATGATTTCTAACAACAGCTTCTGTCATTTGCCATAGACTTGAACCTTGGTTTAAACCATAAAATAATGATCCCTCTTGACAAACATCATTTGCTGCACCTGTAACTAGGTGTGGATCTGCGTCTTGTGCTAATCCAGTCGCTGGACTTAATGCTAATCCAGTACCTGTAGCAATAGAACTTAGTTTTCTAACATAATTTTTCATTTTTTTCTATAACCTCGCGAGTTTAAGTTACCATTTCGAAATAACAACTCCCTTATAAACCTTTTGATTTGGTACCATTTTAAAGTGGTACAAAGTCTTAGAATTAGCTTAATTCCCTAAAATTCGTCAGATTTAGGGTTTTTGAAGATTACAAAAATAGCTACAATTATGATAACTAAAAGCAGTTCAAAGAATAGGATAATGGGTAAATCTTCTGGTTCTATTACTATATTTAGAGGTTTACATTCAGTATATGTTGTGATTTCTTCCTCTTCTTCCTCTATTTCTTCGGTTGTTTCCTCTTCTTCAGTCTCTTCTTCTTCTATTTCTTCTGTATTTTCTATGATTTCAACTTCACCAGAACAACAGCATCTTTCATAAGATCCAGTAGTACACTCATCAAAAGCACCAGTTAGGGTTTCATCTGACTCACAGAAAGAATCTTCACCCTCTTCAGCAGCCCTACAGGTTCCGGTTTCATAACCTTCGGATAGACAGGTTATAGCACAATCCTCTGCTACTACCATTGTAAAGGATAGTAATACAATAATAAGTAAGGCCAAGTATTTCATATTAGTAGTTTTTTGTTTTTTATTTATAATAATTATGGTATTGCAAAGGTTTTTAAAGAATTCTTAGGATCCTCTATATATGAAATATAAGAACAAATTTTGGCATGTTGTAAATTCAGTTATTGAGAAATCAGATATTATTTTAGAGGTTTTAGATGCTAGGTTTGTTGAATTATCTAGAAATAGAGAGATAGAGGATAAGTGCGAGGATAAGAAGTTTATATTTGTATTAAATAAGTGTGATTTAGTCACTAAAAGTGAGATGGAAGGTTGGAAGAGAAAATTAAAAAATGTGGTTTTTGTCTCAGCAACTAAAAGATTTGGTACTTCATTGTTAAAAAGAAAGATTAAAGAATTGGCTGAAGGAAAAAATGTTACTGTAGGAGTTCTTGGTTATCCCAATACAGGGAAAAGTTCTGTGATTAATGCTATTTGTGGTAAGAAAAAAGCTAATACTTCTGCTAATTCAGGACATACTAAAGGTAAACAGTTACTCAGAATGGATAAAGGCATATTTTTATTAGATACACCAGGAGTTTTTCCATATAAAGAGAAAGGAGATAAAATAGCTTTTATTGGTGCTATAGATTTCAGTAAAGTAAAAGATCCAGATCTAGTTGTTTTGAGATTATTAGAGGTTCAGGGAGATAGAATAAGAAAACATTATGGGGTTAGTGGAGAGGAGGAAGAGGTTATTGAGAATATTGCTAAAAAGTTTAATAAATTAATAAAAGGTGGATTACCAGATATTATTTCTACAAGTAAGATGATCTTAAAAGATTGGCAAAGGGGAAAAATAATCTAAACTTCTCTTAACATTCTGTTTACTGTATCTTCAACATGAATAGCATTGTTTTGACCACAGTAAGGACACTTTGTTTCATTCCACCCTTTCTTTCTTTTAAATCTATACCTACAATTATCGCACGTGAAAACTGTTGTGTCTTCCATAATTATATAATTATCTTAAGTAGTATTTTAAGTTTTCTAAGTTTAGGTTTATTATATTATAAATTGAAAATATTTATATACTATTATACTATTAAATAAATATATGGCAGATTTAGTAGCATGTCTATCAACTGGAAAAGGAAGTTGGGTTGAAGTCGCAAAGCTGATTAATAATGAGAAATGGGATAATGTGTATTTGGTGACAAATGACTTTGGTAAGGAGAAGTTCTCTGCAGATAAGGAAGTGAAGTTTGTTCTTGTTGATGTGAATAAAGGAATGGAATCTATGAAGCAATCCATTATGGGAGCATTAAAAGAGAAAATTTCTGGAGATATCGCAGTAAACTTTGTATCGGGTAGTGGTAAGGAACACATGGCCCTGTTTGCAGCTTTGATGCATTTGGGTGTAGGAATAAGAATTGTTGCAGCGGCAGATTCTGATGTGAAAGAATTGTAGTATTGACTACGGAAAAGATTAAAAAGTTCTTGATTTAGAGAGTTCTTTATGTTTAAGGATATGTTAAAGCAGGATGAGACTTTGTTTAAGGATGAGTTAGTATTTGATTATGAATACTTACCTAGAATTCTAAAGTTTAGAGAGAACCAACAGCAACACTTTGCTACTTGTATTAAGCCTTTGTTACAAGGTCGAATGGGGAGTAATCTAATTGTGGTTGGGAGCCCAGGTATTGGAAAGACTGCTGCTTGTAGGTTTGTATTAAGAGAGATGGAAGATTTCTCTGAAAAGGTTATTGGAGTTTATGTTAATTGTTGGAAAGCTGATACTGCTTACAAGGTTGTTGTTGATATTTGTGATCAATTAGGGTATAAATGGGTTCAGAATAAGAAAACTGATGAGTTGATGAAGGAGGTTGCAAATATCTTGAATAAGAAAGGAGTTGTTATTGTTCTTGATGAAGTAGATAAGTTAAAAGAGGAGCAAATTATTTATCAATTGTTAGAAGATGTTTATAAGAAGTGTTTGTTTTTGATTACAAATGAAAAAGATTTCTTAGCTAAACTAGATAATAGAATTAAATCTAGATTGTTAGCAGAAGTTTTAGAGTTTAATGCTTATAGTTTGGATGAGACTAAAGAAATATTAGCAGAGAGGAGAGATCTTGGTTTTTTTGAAAATGTATTTAGTGATGGTTTTGATTTAATTGCTGAGAAATGTTTTGAGTTGAAAGATTTAAGGAGTGGGATTTATTTATTAAAGATGAGTGGGGATGTTGCCGAGAATAATAGTAAAAGAAAAATTGAAGTTAGTGATGTTAAAGAGGCTGTAGCTAAATTAGATGGTTTTAGTAGTTCTAAAGTTGTTTTGGATGCTGAAGAGAAGGAGATTTTGGAGATTATTAAAGAGAGTTCTGGTGATAAGTTCTCTGAAATATTTAAAATCTATAATGAACAGTTTGGTAAATCTGATAGGACTTTTAGAAGAAAGGTGTATAAGCTTAAAGAGGCTAATCTTGTTTATTCCGAAGAGAAAAAGGATGAGAAGGGTAGTTGGGTTGTAAGGTTGTTTGTTAAGTAAAATTTATAAACATTTGATAAAAACTAATTCTAAAATGGATCATAGATTTTATTTGAGTATAGCGGCAGGTGTTGCTGCAGCAGTAGGTTTAGTTGTATTAGGTAGAGATGTGAATACTCCTCCTCAAATAGATGTTCCTGTGGAAGAAAGAGTAGAACAATTAGTTAATGATGATTGTAATGTTGGTTTTATTTATAATCAGTTAAGGGAATCTCTATGGGCTTATGATGGTTTATATGGATTAAGTGTTAATGTCCAGGGGGTTGAAATGGAATCTAGTTTTCCAGGTGTTGAGGGTTTTATTGGCTATGATGCAGTAAGAGATAGTGTTTATTTTAGAGAAACTGATGGTTTAACTTTATTCTTTGAAGATGGATATGTTCCCCAGGGAGATAGTATGGCTTGTAATTTAGCAACACGGTTACTTTCTGTTAATCAAAGATTGTAATATATATTTTCTAGTATATGGACAGGTGGCACCTGTGCGCGTGGCCTTTATATAAAAACTTGATCTATCTAGTATTAAGAAGTTGTGAGGGCTTCCCGGAGGTAAATAAGATGAAAACTAGCGAGAGCTATACAGAATTAAGACGATTAAACGGATTGTCATTAGATACAAACTTTATTGCAAATGTCTTTAGTAGACAGATGATGGCGCTGCCAACAGAAAGGAGGAGTGAATAAAATGATAGATGAAGCATACAATATATATGATGATGATGATCGAGAGTTTATGTTAGAAATGGACTTGATTGATGACTTTGAAGAAGGTTTCATGCAAGGCTATATGGCTAGTTAATTTTTCTTTTTTCTTAAACTTTTTAAAGGGTTAGATTTCTTGCTGGGTATGGTTAAGTGTCAATTTCAAGATAGTACTATAAGTTATGTGGTTGGTAACTATAATACTGATGGGGATTTAGAGTTATTTCTAAGAAATGATTGTGAATTAGATTATTGTCCACCAATTGCAGAAAGAGATGATACATTGGATTATGGCTTGGCTTGGTTGTGTGTTGAAGAGTTTGAAGGAGATCCTCTTGCAGATATGAGTGAGCAAGAGATTGAAGTTGGAAGGGAATTTTTAGAAAGAAATGATTATGATGTTGATGGTCTGGAAGGAACTGTTGAAGTAGAACCTATTGAAGGAGTTAGGGAAGGAATCATGTATGTTGCTGATCAGATTAAAGAAAATCCAATAACGAGTGGTATTTTTGCTGTTAGTTATTATCTAATTGGAAGTTGGGTTTTACCTGGAATTTGGGTTTACCGATGGTGGAAGAAGAATAAGACAAGTGAAAAAAGAATTCTAGAATTAGAAGCAAGAATAAGCAAACTAGAGAGTTAAATTTATATATTAGAGTATAATTTTCTTGTTTATAGGTCTGTAGTGTAGTGGGATCAAGAGATTTTCTCAACCCGGGTTCGATTCCCGGCAGGCCCATAACTTTTTATATTACTTTCGAGTATAATTTATTATGATTCCTCTTGATGAGAAAGCATTGGACGCCTATTTTAAGGGTAAAATGCAAAGATCTATTCTAGGAGTTTACAAAAGATTATCTTATTTTATTAGAAAAAATAGTGTGATTCTTGAAGATGTTCATAAAAGATTAGAAATAATAAGAGCTATTTCTTTTGGTAAAATAAGTGAAGAGTTTATGCATGAGAGTTTAAGAGACGACTATGCTGAAGCACAAAAAGCAATGGACCTTTATAATAAAACAATAAAAGGGGTAGAATTCTGGTTAGTAAATTTAAATTCCTCATACAATATGGGTAAATTTCTAAGAGATAGTGGAATACCTCCTGGAGATGTAAACATTACGCAAAAAGAATTAGATGGTTTATGGCAATTTACTTATGGTAAACATTTAGAAAGATTTGAAAAAGTGCAAACATTATTATTAAAACTAAAAGTATTGCTACAACAACAAATCTGGTTACTTAAAGGTGTGGGAGAAACTAATTTCTTAAGGGGTTTTACTGAAAATCAGAAAATAAACCTTACTTTTGAAGAGGAAAGGAAAACTTTTTGGGAATTGGCTAAGGTTGCCCAAGTAACAACTACTGAAATTAATGAAACAAAACAGGCTTTGGAGACACAAATAATAAAAGCAAAAGCTAAATTTAAAGCAATTAAGAGAATAATGGAAAAGGATTATGAAGTGGATATGCAAGATAGAACTGCTGTTGAAAGACAGGTAGTTAGATTAAACTATCTTTTGGGTTCTTTGGCTTTAATAAGAGATATACCTGATGATATGCAACAAAAATCTATGCGATCTGGATGGGGTTGGTTGATGGGTGCTAATAAAAAAGATAAAGAATTAACTTCTACTGGCCAGATGTTAAGCATTAAATTAGTAAAAGTTGCAAAGGGTGTTGTACCTATACCATTATAATTATTTAAGAATTTTACCAGTTTCTAAATACCATAAATAAAGATCTAGTTCTGCTAAATTTAGTTTTAATTTCTTTGCTAAAACTTTTAATTTTAGTTCTATAGCTAAATAATTATTTTTGTTTAATGTTTTTGGTTTTTTAATTAAATTATTTTTCTCTAGAATATCCAAGATGTGGAAATCAATAATTGCAGAATCTTTGTAACCTATGTTTCTTAAGAAATGTGAAGATTCTTTGTATCCTAAACCTTTTATGTTCTTTGCTAACCATTCCCTAAGATCTTTTTCATTTAATTCTTTAAGAGAATTAGTTAATTCTTGTTTTTTCTTTCTAGCTTCAATAATATAAGAAGATCTTTTATTGTGAAATCTACACCCATTTTCTTTTAGTTTCTTTTGTAGTTTAGAAGGAGAGAGGGTATGAAACCCCTTCCCCACTTTAGACTGAACTGCAATGCATCTCTCTGCTGTTGAATTAGCAGTTAGAATACAAAAACATAATTCACTGAAGGGCTCGTTCTTTTCAAACTCATTTAATCTTTGATCTACTTTGAACTTGACTTCTGATTTTTTCAATGAATTTATTTGCTTAATTAAGCTTCCCATAACCCATGTAGATTACAATATGCTCTTACAGTTATTCCCTCTGTGTTTGAAAGACAGAACTCTGCTTCGGGTTTCTCTTCAGGTTTTAGATGGACACTTGCAATCACTCTATCATTTGCTAAAACTTCAATAAGTTCAATATAATGATCTTTATCCATGGGATGTTCTATAGAACCAACCTTAACCTTGACTTTATTTTCTTCTTTTTCTACTACCGGAACATGTTTTTCTTGAGCTGCATCCATTATACTTATTTTTTGTAGTTTCATTATTTCACCACAACAGAAAAGATCTCCTTTCTGAGCGTCAATTACTTCAACTACATTTCCACAAACATTACATTTGTAAATTCCATTTTTTTCAACCATTTTATTACCTCATTTACAACATTCACAAGTATCCTTGAAACATAAGCAACAAGGCTCATAGTATTCTTTTGGATGCTTACAAGATGGACACTTTTCTGGTGGCTCTATACCTTCATGAATATAACCACATTTGCTACATTTCCATTTTACTGGTTTGTCTCTTTTGAAAACAGTACCTTTTTCAACTAATTCTAATAGTTTCTTATATCTATCTTCATGTTCTTCTTCTACTTTGGATATTTGTAAGAATAAGTTCTTAGCTTCTTCATTTCCTTCTTCTTCTGCTTCTTTGGCAAATGTAGGATACATCTCTGTTGTTTCGTAATGCTCTCCTTCAATTGCTGCTTTTAGATTGGTTTTTGTATCTCCAATACCTTTTAGAAGTTTGAATTCATCTTTTGCATGTTGCATTTCATTCATTGCTGTTTCTTCAAATATTTTAGCGATATATAGATAGCCTTCTTTTCTAGCTACTTTTGCAAAATAAGTATATTTGTTTCTTGCTTGACTTTCCCCAGCAAAGGCTGCTTTTAGATTTTCTTCTGTTTTAGACATTTTAAATTCCTCCGAATAAATTAGCAATTAGCATACCTATAAAATGAGTTAATATAATAACAACTATTGTTAAACCTATATGTTCTAGGACTATCTTCCAAGGTTTTTCTTTTTGCTGTTTTGCAATTTTAAAACTTAAAACACTTATTAATAATAAACCCCAAATTATACTTGCAATAATTGCTGTTTCTAAAGGAAGAGTCAATACAGGGATAACAAAGGTTAGAGCCATTATTAGTTTAGAAAGGAATGCTGCAAATGTTGATTGCCAGATTTCTTTATTGGTATGTTTATTTTCAGACTCTTCAGACATATGGATTCCCATTGCATCTGAAAGAGAATCAGCTATTGCTATGGTGAGTATACCTCCAAGAACAACTAACTTAGAATGGGTTGACGCATTTAAACCAATCATTAAGCCCAGAGTAGTTATTACTCCAGAGGTCAAACCAAAATTAAAACCTATTTTCCATGAATGGTTCATAGACATTGTTTGATTAAAGTAATATAAATAATTTTGGGTAAATTTTTTAAGGAGAAAGATTTAGTTTTATGCTATGGATGTACTTGCATTTGTGGATACTCATGGATTTGGAAAGGATTTAAATAATGTTATCAAGAGATCTAAAGAAGCTGATATTCTGGTTTGTGCAGGAGATATTACTTGGTTTGGAAAGGATTTAGATAAATTATTAAAAAAATTATCAAAAACTGATAAGATAATTCTAATGATACCAGGTAATCATGAAGAAGGTGAAGGTTTAGCAAAATTATGTAAGAAATATAAAAATATAAGATATGTTCATAGAAAGAGTTTTAGATTGGGTAAGAAAGTTTTCTTTTGTTGGGGTGGAGGGGGTTTCTCAAGAAGGGATGTTATGTTTGAGAAGGGCATGAAGGAGTTTAAGAAAACATTAAGGAAAGATGATGAAGTTATTCTTGTTACTCATGGTCCACCTTACAAAACAAAGTTAGATGATTTAGGTGATCATGTTGGAAATAGAAGTTATAATAAAGCAATTAAAATTTTGAAACCAGTTTTATATATTTGTGGACACCTTCATGAAACTTTTAAAGTTCAACAAATAATTGATAAAACCTTTGTTATAAACCCTGGTCCGGATGGTGAAGTTCTTGAGATTTAATCATAAGATTTAAATAAGATGACCGGCCTTTTAGTATTATTAATCTAGGGAGAGGATAATATGAAGAAATTTATAATTTTATTTATGGTTTTAATTGTATTGAGTTCTATAAGTGTTATGGGTGCTGTTTGTCAGAAATGGGAAACAGACACTGTGAGTTCAACTGATGGCCCTTCTAGTTTAGAAATGGCTGACACTTATGATGAATTTAGTTTTGGTTTTACAGAGATTGTTACAATAGATGGAGTTTATGGTGTTAATGATAATTATGATCATTGTATTGGTGGAGATTACTTGAATGAATATTCTTGTGATGGAACTGAGCCAAGAGGAGAGATTGTTGAATGTGTTAGGGGTTGTGAAACTATAGATTATTCTTTTGGCCAAGTAAGTACGCCTTTTGGAAGATGTATACCTGGTGAAGTAGATGAACCTGAAGAAGATCCTGAAGTTTTATTAAATACTTGTACACCTGAAGAAGATCTTAAAGCTGAGATTTTAGATATTAAAGCTGAGTTCTTTGAATATACAAAGGCAAGAAAAGAAGTTTCAATGCAAACAGGTATTGATTACTATAATGATTTAGGTATTGATACCACTGATTTGGTTGCTTACAAAGATGAATTCTTAGCTGCTACAGATAAAGAATCTGCTAGGGATGCAATTACTAAGTTTAGAGAAGCAGCACAGGTTATTAATAATGATAATGGAATTGTTGATGAAACTTTAGAAGATTTGAAGCAGCTGTTGAAAGATGCAAAAGAAAATGATGCTAATTTACAACTTATGATCGCAGAAATTGAAACTATGGCTTTAGATCATAGATTACATTTCTTTGACACAAGAGTTTGTATTTTTACTAATGCATTTAACAAATTAGAAGCTGATGGTGTTGATGTTTCTGCTTTGAGTGATGGTTTGGCTGCAATTTCAGATAAAAGAGATGAATATGATGCCGCTATTGTTGCTGCACAATTATCTTGTGATAGAGGTATAGATGCTTGTGATAGTGAAGAGGCTTTGTTCTTTAAGGAACTAAGAAATGAAATTAAAAGTTTGTTTGATGAAATGAGAGAAAAAATGAAAACAGCTAAGCATGATTTTGTTGAAGCACAAAAAGTAGAGAGGGAAGCTAATCAAGAGGCTCTCGGTGAACAGATAGAAGAGAATAAAGAGATGGTGGCTGATGATAAACCAGAAGGTGTCGATGTTGAAGCTAAGGGAAGGGGATTTTTTGGTTTTGGTAGAGATAAAGAAAAACCACCAGAAGATATGGATCCTGGTAGCTTAGGTGAAGAGACTGTTGAAGCTGAGATTCCAGAAGATGGTGTTGAAGATCCAGTAGAGGCTGCAATCCCTGAAGAAGAGGAAGAAGCTGAAGAAGAGGAAGCTGAAACTCCAGAAGAAGGAACTAATGCAGTAGCTGGTGATAGTTCAGGAGGAATATAAGATGAATAAAGTTTTAGTTGTTGTTATGTTGTTGTTGACTCTGTCCTTACTTGTAACTGGATGTGCAACTGCAGATAATGTAGATGTGGAAGATGGTGAAGAGAGTGAAGAAGAAGAAGAGGAACTTGAAGAGTTAGAAGGTGATATGGAGTTTGAAGAACTCGATGAAGACCTAGGTGATGTTATTTAATTTTTTTTCTTTTTAAAAAAGTTTATAAATTTTCTCAGTATGAATAATATTTATGTTAGAGTATTTATTTTTAATTATAGGTATTATTATTTTAGTTGCGGGAGCACACTTTCTTATTAAAGGAGCTACCTCTCTTGCTAAGTTACTTAGAGTTCCTAGTTTGGTTATCGGTTTAACAGTAGTTGCATTTGGTACTTCTATGCCTGAATTATTTATTAATATTTGGGCTGCTAGTCAAGGTGCTTCTCAAATTGGCTTGGGTAATGTTGTGGGGAGTAATTTGATAAATACCTTGTTAATTTTAGGTATGACTTCTTTAATTTATTCTATTAGAGTAAAAAAGTCAACAGTTTGGAAAGAAATTCCTTTTTCTTTACTTGCAGGTGTTGTTTTACTTGTACTTGCTAATGATTTTATTTTAGATAGTCAAGTTTCATTTTTATCTAGAGTAGATGGAGTTATCTTATTGTTATTTTTCTTCTTGTTTATTTATTACACTTATGAGCTTGCAACAAAAAGAGAGGCCAATATTAAGGCTGATTTTATTGTATTTCCTAATTATGTGGTTGCACTTATGTTATTAGGTGGATCAATAAGTCTATTTATAGGAGGTAAGCTTGTTGTTGATAATGCAATTACAATTGCAACCAATTTAGGTTTATCTCAGTTTATTATTTCTGCTACAATTCTTGCTGTAGGTACATCTCTACCTGAATTAGTTACTTCTATTGTTGCAGCTTTAGAAAAAAAGGTAGATTTGGCTGTTGGAGATATAGTGGGTTCTAATATTTTTAATATATTCTTAGTTTTAGGTGTGTCTTCTATTATTACTCCGATTGCAATCCCTAACTATATTAATTTTGATTTTATTGCTATCATTGTTGCAACAGCAATATTATTTGCATTTGCAATATGGGGAAAGAAAAGAAAATTATTAAGATGGCAAGGGGCTGTTCTTGTTATGTTATATATTGTATACTTAATGATGATAATTATAAGAGGTTAGAAACTTTTATAAATCCTAGATCTCTAGTATAGATTACTAATTCATAAAAAGGGGTGTGAATCATGAAAAAAATATTCTTAAGTATAATACTTTTTACAATTTTAATCGCAAGTATAACAACTGCAGCAACATTAGAATTAAATGGTACTATTGCAAAAAATGATGGTACAGCATTAAATTCTACTATTGTTAATGTTACTATAAAAAATGGACCAACTCAAATAGCCATAAATAGTACGACTACAAATTCTTCAGGTTGGTTTAATATGACCATTGCAAATGTTGAGACTAGTTACTCGTTTATAATCACACCTTATCATCCTAATGAAACAACAGGTATTGTAGACTATGTTGGTCAATCTATGTTTGCCTTACCTTATGCTGAGATTAACGCCATAGGTTCAGGTATTAATTATTATCTTGAGGAGGCTGCAACTATAAATATTTCAGTTATGAATGGTTCTGCAGCTTACACCCCCTTTTCTGCAAATGTTTTTGATAAAACTACTGGAAATCCAGTTCAGACTTGTTGGTCTAATGTGATTCCCGGAGATGATGATTATTTATGTTACGTACCAAGAAATAGGAATTATTCTATTCAAGTTTATTCTGGAAGTAGTCCAGAAACAAATTTTGTACCAGTAAGTTTTGATTGGGATAACTTTTCTACAACTACATCTTATGATATTCCAGATAACAATAATGCCCAGTTATCTAGTTATAATGCAACATCTTATGTTTTACATAAAACATTTAATGTGACTGAATATAATGCAAGAGTTGTAGGATATCTTAATTCAAGTGAATTGGGAATATTTGGATGGGATGCAATTACTATTGTGCCTTATCTTTTAAATCCTGGAAATATGATTTTTGCAGATTATGGTACTCTTCCTTATAATGTGAGTAGTTGGTGGACTCAGGAAGATAGGTACAACTTAACAGCTGTTCCTACTCTGGGAGAATATTGGAACTATAACATTACAGTACCTTATGCACCAGCTGAAACTGTAAACTTTGTTTTATTTGCTAGTGCAAGAAATAGTTCTACTTACTATGGAAGCTATAGAAATCTTACAGCAAATGCTGC
>JABHZQ010000026.1 GCA_018656555.1 archaeon | reverse complement strand
TTGAATCACCATACATAGCTCTAAATTCTTGTCTTAATTTATTTTTTGATTCTGTAAATGAATGCCAGAGTTGGACATTGTAGAGATCACTTGTTGAACCCATACCCACTAATTTTAGTTTTGCTTGTGGATTTTTTATTAAGTATTCTCTTAAAACTGGCTTTGCCCCTAAGAAGGTTCTAAAATTTGTTTTAAAGATATTATCATCAATTCCATCTCCATCTCCATCAGTAATTGGATGTTGTTTATCCTCAAATTGGAATTTTCCAGGAAGATGAATATATACTAATTCTTCTGAAGGTTCTATTTTTTCAAATGCTGTTTTAATTTCATTTGGTTTTAAAAGATCTGCTTGGATATGGTGATATTGGAGACCAATTAGAGGAGTTTCTTTTCTAGATAGACCATATAGTTTACCTTGACCTAAGAGTCTTTTTGCAAATTCTTTGCCAATATCTCCATTTATTCCTGCGATTAAGATTGTTTTCATTGTTTATTTCCTAATAAATAATTATACTAGAAATGATAAATATCCTTGGTTTAATCTTTATTGAACCAAAAGGTTTAAATATAAAATTAATCTTTTTAGTTTAATGGCATTAAGGATTACTTTACCTTTGGGTAAAAAAGATAATGTAAAGAACTTAGTTTTTAGTATTTTAACTAAAGAATATCCTCTGAAAATTATTGAGTTAGTAAATTTTATTAGAAAGAGATATGGGAAAGATGTGACTTTTCAAGCTGTTAGAAAAGGGGTGTTGCAGCTGGTTGAAGAGGGTGTTTTGAAAAGAGAAGAAAATGAATTTTCAATTAATAAAGAATGGGTTGTGCAATCAAAGAAGGAAATTGATAAATTATATTTGACTTTGAATAGGCGGAAGGTTAAACCCTGCGGATTACAATCTATAAAAGGTGAAGTCTCGGTATTTACATTTAATTCTTTAAATGAGATGATGAAATTTTGGGAAGATATTATTGAAGACTGGTTTGAAAATTTTAAGAAAGGAGATCTAAATGTAAATTGTTTTCAAGGTGCACATGGTTGGGAAGGTTTGTTGTATGCAGATAGAGAAAAGCAATTAATGGGTAAATTAAAGAAAAAGAAGATTAAAACTTATGCATTGGGTATGACTAATACTTCTTTAGATAGGTTTATTTGGAAATTTTACAAAAGTATTGGATTAAATGTGGGAGTGAAAGCTTCATCATCATCATTTGATAAATCTTATTATGTTGCAACTTATGGAAAAACTATTGTACAAGCTCAATACCCTCAAAAATTGGTTAAAGAATTAGATGATCTTTTCAAAAAAGGAGTGAAATCTTTGAATTTGAGAGATTTATCTAATATTGTCAATAGGAAGATTAAAATTGATTTAACTGTTATTAAGAATGAGAATATGGCAAAACAGATTAATAGGTCCATAATTGGCCAAATAAAAGAGTCAAATCTGTAAGTCCCCTACAAAACATATATAAAGAAAATAGGATTATTTGAGAATATGGATAGAAAAGAACTAAAAATACCTAAGGAAAGAGTGGCTGTATTGATTGGTAGGGATGGAGAGGTTAAGAAACGGTTAGAGAAGAAAGGAAAGATCTCTATAGATATTGATTCTCAAGAGGGAGATGTGACTATTGAAGGAGAGAGTCTTGATGTTTATATTGCGTTGGGTGTTGTTAAGGCGATTGCTAGAGGATTTAATCCAACTATTGCTGAGCAGTTGTTTAATGAGAAGAATGCTTTTGAGATTATTGAAATTCAAGATTATGTTGGAAAATCTAAAAAAGACCAGATGAGGTTGAAGGGAAGAGTTATTGGTCAAGAGGGTAAGGCTAGAAAGTATATTGAGAGTTACTGTGATGTCAAGATGGTTGTTTATGGAAAAACAATTGGACTTGTAGGTGAATTGGAAAAGGTTGCAATGGCTAAGCAGGCTATTGAAATGTTGTTAGAAGGTAGTCCACATGGTAATGTATACAAATGGTTAGATAATAAGAAAAGAGAGTTGATTCGGAGGGAATTTGAGGGATGAGTTTACTAAGGGAGGTGATGGCCAAAAAGGAGTATCAAGGTTTAAATGAGGATTTTGTTTCTAGCGTTATGTCAAAGTTTTATGGGAAGTATGATTTTTCTAAGAAGTCTCAGAAGACTAAATTTTTAAAAGAAGTTAGGGCTAAGTTGAGAGAAGTTTATGGTGCTTTTAGAGCTAGGAATTATGATCGTAGGTGGAAGTTTTTGGAAGAGTTGGAAGGGTGGGAGGACAAGGAAGGGGTGGAAAAGATTTTGAAGGTACATCTTAGTTCTAGAGAAAGGATTGGTTATCATGATGAGTTGTATAAATGGATTAGAGAGTATGTTGATTTTAATTCAGTGTTAGATCTGGGTTGTGGATTTAATGTGTTTTCAATGCCTTGGATGGGAAAGGTTGGTTATTATGGTATTGATATAAACAAAGATGATGTGGAGTTTTGTAATAAGTATATGGGGAGGTATGAGTTGGAGTGGGGAGTTAGGTGGGGAAACTTATTGACTTTTGATAATTTTGTTTCTAGTGATGTTTGTTTTATGTTTAAGGTTTTGGAAGGATTGGAAGGAGTTGATAGGGGTTCAACTGCTAGATTGTTATCTAAGATTAGGAGCCATTATGTTGTTGCTAGTTTTGCTACTCGGTCTTTAGGTGGGAAGAAGCCTATATCTGCTAGAAGGCTGAAATGGTTTGAAGAGTTGGTAGTTGTAGTCGCTAAGAAGAAATTTGGTGATGAGATTTATTATATTTGCAAGCGTTAGATTTAAAAATACTAGGAGTTTCTTTCACCTTACAGCCCCGTAGTGTAGTGGCCAATCATCTCACCCTTTGGAGGTGAGGACCCAGGTTCAAATCCTGGCGGGGCTATACCTATTACTAAGGTTCGTTTACAAAAGTATTCGGACCCTAGTTTACTAGCTTTTAGAAATTGGATTCTAGATAATTATGTTACACAAGAAGACTTAAAGAAAATATCTCAATTTGTTAATAGGGTCAGAAATGAGAGATTTAAAAAGAATGCTATTGAGTATAGAGGTATTGATAGAACCTTCAAAGATAAGGAAATAAAGAGTTTCTTTGAAACTGTGGATAATCTCAAGTATAAAATGGTGTTCTTGTTTTTAGCATATATTGGGCTTAGAGTTGGTGAAGCTGTTAAGATAAAACTTTCTGATGTGGATTTAGATAGGAGATATGTTAAGATACAAACTGAAAAACAGAGAAGAGTAATATATGATACCCAACCAATACCTGAAATTATAATCCCTTCTTTGAGACTTTATATTAAAAAATATGAAACTCGTATGAAACTTCGTGGAGGTTGGTTTTTTCCTCAGAGAGTTCATAATGAGAAACATATTGAACCACATACTGTTAGAAAGAAATATTATGAGTATAGAGATGCTTGTGGATTAGACCAATCATATGCTATAGCTAATGATGTAAATAATCCTATGCAAGTTAAAACTGGTGAAAGAAAATTACATAATAGAACTTTGCATAGTTTTAGACATTGGTATAAAGTTAAATTGGATAAAGCTTGTATTCCATATGGTATGATTCAAAGTCTTATGAGACATACTGGAAGAAGTGTTACAGACCAGTATGGGCAGTATAGCTTTGAGGAGAAATTGGAAGTTATTGATGAAGTTTTTATTTAATTCTTTTCTTTTTTAATATATTTTTTATATGCCTTTATTAGAAAATTTCCTAGGAATCCAAGTGCTGTAAGTAATATACCTCCTAAAATTATTTCTATGAGCCTTTCTTTTCCAAGTATAAAATATATGCTAGTAGCAATCAAAACAATGAATATAGCAATGAATATAATATGAAATATAACCCTGTGATTTTTGTAAGCTTCCTTAACCCATTTGTTTGTTTTTGTGGTATAATAAATTAAGAATATGTTGAATAGATAAAAGTATCCTGTGAAGAATAAAATTGCAAGAATAAAAGACACCATTGAACCAAATCCTATGTAATTCCTGAAATAAAAGAAGTAAATACTTAAAATTAAGCTTACTGTTGAAAAGAAAAATATTGATAAATAGTTGAAAAGCTGTTTTTTTGTTATTATTTCTCCTGCAATTGGGGGGTTACTCATCTTGGAAAAACCTCCTTCATTAACCATACAATTGCAAGTATAATTATTCCAGAAATTATTAACGAACTAAATTGGAAAGTAGGAGAAATTTCTTTGAGTATTATGTTGCTAATCATTATTAATATAACAATACTAAATATAGTTTTGATAATACTCTGGATATTCATAGTTAATGTTTATTTTTTGATTCTTATAAATTTTATGTAATTATCATTTTCTTATCTAATTAACATTAGATACAACATTATTCTATTGAGAAAATGAGAATCTATAGTAAGGTTTATAGTCTTAAAATTACATATTATGTGTATGAATAACAATAATTTAATTCCAATCACAAGCACCGCACAAGCTAGAGAAATGGGTAGAAAAGGGGGGATTGTTAGATCTAAAAAGAAATCTGAATCAGCAAAACTTCGTGAGATAAGAAAGAGATTAAATAAAGGTAAAGTTAAATCCGAAGATGAAGAATGGTTATTTATGATGTTAGAAGACCCAGACTGTATGGCGTTAGAGATATTGATAATATTGTCTCAAATAAAAAAAGAAGCAACGAATTTCAAGAAAAAACTAGCTCTTTTTAATGCTTATATAAGGGTACATAAGTTATTGCATGGTAAAAAGAATACTGTTTATTATCAAGAACCTGTGGGCTATAATGCTCCTGCCATTATAGTTAGGTTATTAGAAGAAGAAAATAATTAAACTTTTTTATGCGTTTAGAAAAAGACATTTGGAATTAACTTAAAGGAACATCAAATCTAAATATATCTGGATTACTCCATCCTAACTCAAAAGTAAAAATTCCTTCTCCACCTGTTGCAGGAACATCATCAAATTCCCAATATCCTTCTTTAGTAACTCCTGGAAGGATTGTATTACTCATAGTACTAACAGGATAACTAAAAGAACTGACTACATCATATTGATTCATACCTTCATCTAATATTGCAATAGCTCCAGGTTGAAAATATTCTGATTCTGAACCCAAATTTTTAACTTCAAAATCAACTCTATAATCAGTACCATCAAAACCAGCATAAGTAACAGTAAAGGAAAATTCTCCCCCATATTGTAACTCATTTATCAAATGTTTGTTAGTATCATAACTACCTGTTGCTTCTGGTAGGTCTGGTTCTGTTACAGCTGGTGGACAATCTGCTAAATCATCTACTACAGTTCCATCTGAACATTGGTATTTCATAACTTCAACAGTTTCTGTGATTGTTTCAGTAATTACCTCTGGTTCTGTAACACTTGTTAAATCAGAAGATGTTGGTTCTGTAGTACATCCTACAATTAAAAACATTAAAATAATTGTAACTATGGTAAGATATTTATTAGTACTCATACAGTACAGGTAACAATAAGAGATTAATAAAGGTTTTGGTATGTATACTGTATGCGTAAAAACTATGTCAATGTATCCATTCCTTCTGAACTAGTTAATTTAATGGATAAAACTTGGAAAAAATCGAAAAAAGGTTATTCTGGCAGAGCAGAATTTGTAAAAGAAGCCATTAGAGATAAGATTGATAAAGAAAAATAAGCCTCAGGAGGGCTGCTATCGTAGAAGTACTAAAGCCTCTCAATTCTTTAATAACATGTAAGGCATACAACCTTATTAATTTTTCTGTTTTTATGTATATATAATCCACACAGACAAAACAAATTATTTAGAAACTTTC
>JABHZQ010000025.1 GCA_018656555.1 archaeon | reverse complement strand
TAATAAAAAATCCACAAGCAAAACTAAAATTAGTGGGTATGGGTTCAACAAGTGATCTCTACAATGTCCAACTCTGGCATTCATTTACAGAATCAAAAAATAAATTAAGACAAGAATTTAGAGCTATGTATGGTGATTCAAGATTATATGGAAGAGTGAGTAGTTTATTCATAAATGTAAGCACCACAGCAGGTACACAACTAAAAAATGAAAGACCTTTTATTCCAAAAAAATATTTGTTAACACCCAGGGAAATTCTTGATCAATCATTAGCCTATATTCTAGATGAAAGAGCCGGTTGTGTTGAAATCTCAATTTTAAAACCCAATCCAGAATTTGATGGTTTTAATGATCACAAGAAAACAAAAAAAAGATGGTATGATGAAATGTATGGTAAAAACAATTAATTAACAGCTAAAACTCTAGCCATCTCCTCATCCAAATCCAATTTCAAACCTAACTTATTAAAATACCGAACCAAGTTCTCCATATCTCTCAGCAACAAACTCTTATAGTTCGGATACCTTATATCAATAGCATGAGAAAAATCAATCAAAACAGGTTTCTCCTTAAAATTCAAAATATTAAACTCAGAAAGATCTGCATGAACTAACTTAGCTTTCAATAAAAGTTTAACCTCTTTAATCAATTGATTATAAAACACTCTTGGCTTCTTTGGTTTATGTTGATACAACAACTTAGCGGGCTCACTCCCACCAATAAACTCCATACAAACTAGATTCTTATGAACAGCATAAGGCACAGGACAATTTAAGCCTACTTTTTTAGCTTTCAACAAATTTCTATACTCTTTTCTAGCCCAAGCATAAATCACAGTTAACTTAGTTCCCCTAACCCTAGCAAATCTTGGATCTGGATGCATATATCTATACATCTTCTTAAAATTAGCAGCAGTTCTATAAACCTTAACAATCCTCATCTCTTTCTTATAAGTAACACTAAAAACATTACTCTCCTTACCAATTTTAATAGGACTCTTTATCTCATCATAATATCCTTGAGCTCTCAATTTAAACAAACCCTTCAAGGTACTCTCATCAAATACATTCTCATATGCAATAAACTTATTCTTAGACATAAAATAAATAATAGAATATTTCTTTATATAACTTGCCTCTTCACAGGTAAAACAAAGACTAGATAGATAACCCCAAAACCAAGAATAAAATACAACCAGTGATATTTCATAAAAAAGTAAAAAGTAAGATGTAAAACAGTCAGAACAATACCAATAATTGCAAAATATTTCTTATTCATAGCTTAGAAAAATTAAAACAAGTTTAAATAATGATCTCTAGAAACTATCCAGCTCCAGGACAAGGTCCTACACAATGCTCAGGACAATCATAAATAATTCCTGAACAATGAAAACTCTCAGTTCCTCCAGAACTAACTCTTGAGGATTCAAAACCAAAACAACTACAAACCTCATCACCAGAGGTATTAGTACCTGAAAATTTAGGAGAAAAAAACCCAACCATTATAATCAAAAATATTACAACCAAAACTATCCAAAGCCAATTTTTCATAAAATATAAGAACAAAAACTAATATTTAAGATTTACTAGAAATCCTCTAAATCAACAGTAATTTCTTTAATATGGCCTCTTTTCTTCAACCATTGAACCTGGGCTGGCCTATACTTGTAGATTACATCACCCTTCTCATCTCCTCCAAACTGCCAAGGTTGAACTAAAATAAAATCTCCTTCTCTAACCCACAATCTTCTCTTCAATCTTCCAGGAATCCTACACACCCTTGCCTTTCCATCATAACAAGAAACTCTCAATCTTCCTTGGCCCAACCTAGCTTCAACCACACCAAGACTCTCATTACCTCTAGGCAACCTAACTCTCATTAAAGTAGGTGCTGGTTGTGGACCCTTTCCTTTAAATTTAGGTTTAGGTTTTTTCTTAGGAAAATTCTTTTGTACCATTAAACAAGAATAATTTTCAACTATTTATAAAGCTATCTTAACCCAGTTATTCCTCTTTTTTCAATCTAAATAAGACAGTTCCCCTATATATTAATCTAGAAGTTAACTTATCTTGAGAAAATAAAGTTCTAGTAATCTTCAACTCCCCTTTATACTTATCTTTCAACATCTTACCCAACCTTCTTGCAAACCTTTGATCACTCATAAAAATATCAACACCTGTTTTCAATTCATCAATCTTAGAAACAAATACACCCTTTCTCTTATCGATCTCTCGCATAATATAATCAAAAACTTCTTTATCATAAGGCCTCAATTGAATTTTAGCCTCAAAATACTGATCATTAGTTAATATTATAGACTTGGACATGTTTCACTCCTTGGATCTCAATAACTTCCTCTTCCTTAACAAATCCCCTCTTAATTGCAATATCAACAACATTATTTCCCAACAAATTCAAATTAGTTCCCTTCTCTAATAACTCAATAATTTTCTCTTCATCAACTAATTCTCCCTTGTAAAATCTCTCAGAAACTTCTATCTGACGATAATCATCCTCAAATTTTTTACCAATCAAATCTTCATCACACATTGCAATAACATCTTTATGGATTTTTACATATATCATATTTTAGTTTTAATATCCGTTTTCTGTCCACAAGCCATACACTTTTTCAATAGCTTGCCATTCTCGTTAATTACCTGAGTATCTGGTTTCCCACATTTCTCACATAAAACAAAATCATGTGTATACTTTGCAATCTTCTCATTAATCATAGTTGAACCCAACTTCCTTCCAAAAACCAACCTTTTATCCTCAAAATGACCTGGAGTTGCCAGCTCTCTTTGTAAATATTTCAACAAATGTTCTGGTTTCCTATTCAAAGTATCAGCCATTTGGAAAAAATTAACAATTATAGTTTTATTTCCTTCAACATGACCCTTAACTCTAGGAGTTTCAAATCTTTCTGATTTACTAACTACATCAGGTAAATCCTTCTTTCCTCGCTTTAACATCTCTTCATATGACATAATATAGAATAATTAGACTTCATTTAAAAACGTTACTAAACCATCCGAAGATAGCCTGGACGAGGCATATAAACCTCTCCCTCTTTTAATAACTCTTGAATAGCCTTATCAACCTGTTCTTTGGGTAATCCAATCTCAGAAACCAACCTCTCTTCCTCTGCCTCATCATACTTTTCAATCAAAGAAACCACCTTCTCTCTAATAGCTAAAGAAGGTTCAACCTCACTCTCTTCCTTATGCTCCTTTTCAACAACCTCAACCTTCTCCCTCTTATCTGGAACACCATATTCCTTAATTAATTCCAACCTTCTCAACAAAGCCCAATCATAACTATCAAGTTTTTTTACAATCTCTGGCCTAACATAAACCTCTTCTTGATACTCGCCTAATCTACCAGAAACCAAAACCATATCTCCTACTTGCTTGCCTTCTAACAACCAAGCATCCTCTCCCCAAACCTTCAATTGAATAGAATCACTACCATCATCAATCATTAACATAGAATAATTCCCAGAATCAAACCTGTCAATAACACTAGCAATCAAATTAACACGAACAACCTTCTTCCCTTTTATTGGCAAATAAACCAATCCACCCGCATCTACCTCTCCCTTAGTAGTCTTTAAAGATCTAATCCAAACCTTATAAGCAGTCTGTCTCCGTACTTGGGGTTCTTCAGCCATACAACTAAATGTAAAAAAGAAATTTATAAAGAAATAGGTAATAAAAGATAATAAAAATTAACCTAAAATCCTCTTTCTAGCTATCTCAGTTGCAACTTCCCTCGGACATTTATCATCACTAATACCTTCCAACATAATCTTTGTATTAGTCACAATCTTCTCTTCAACCATCTTCCACATCTCTTCTTCTGTTCCACCTGTGAACTCTACATAAGAGGATATAACTCCTCCAGCATTAGCCACAAAGTCAGGAATAATCAAAACCCTGGGATGTAATTTCTTCTCCATCTCATGAGGCATTGGAATATTACTTCCTTGTACAATCAATTTAAACTTTAATCTATCCTCATCTCCATGTTTGATTAAATCCTTAATAGCTGCTGTAATTAATACATCACAATCAATATCTAAGATTTTAGTACTCTCCTTAACATCTCCAGTGCCATAAGCAATAACACTACCTTTCTCTTTCTTTACAACTTTTAATCTATCAAAATTCAAACCACTCATTTCAACAACCATTCCCCTTGAATCTGAAGCCGCAACTAACTTAGCTCCTTTCTCAGTTAAAAATTTAGAAGCAAATTCTCCAACATTTCCAAATCCCTCGACTGCAAAAGTAACATCTTCTGGCTTTTTACCTAAATGTTCTAAAGCAACTAAAGTAGCTTGAACAACACCAAAACCAGTACTTCCCAACTCATGAGGTAAACCACCCATATCTTTAGGCTTTCCCGTACAACAAGTTTTATCACCATTACCTTCAACAATCCATCTCATCTCTTCCTCAGCCATATTCATATCCGGAGCAGTAACATATTCTGATGGAGCTAAATGTTTGATTGCATGACCATAAGCCATAACAATATCTTTTTTCTTATCTTTATCTAATTCCTTATCATTAGCAATAATACCTGACTTTCCCCCACCAAAAGGTAATCCGGCCATAGCACATTTCAAACTCATAGCTCTAGCCAATCTAAAAACTTCATCTTCAGTAACATCAGGTCTTAATCTACACCCGCCTTTAGCAGGTCCAAGTTTTGTACTATCAATACATATTATTCCAGTCATACCAGATTTAGGATCATAAACTTTTACAATCTTTTCAGGTCCAATTTCATCATTCATTTTATTCCCTCCTAGCAATAGATGTTCTTTCTTTACTTTTTCTAATTAAAACTCTATCGCCTTTTTTTAATTTATAGACTCTATCACAAGAATCACAACCTAGAATTCCAGTTTCTCTATCAATGGTTATTAAGATTTTACTATTCTCATCAACAACCTTATGAAACTTTTTTCTAATCACATTATTAAAAGCAATACCAATCCCTTTAGTAAATCCACTATTCACAATAGTTCTATAATAACCATTAGCACCAAATGGAGTAGAAACAATAACTCCATCTCCAATCAAACCCTTTCCCCAATCAAAATGATTAACCTCAACAGAAAATCTCAAAGCCCGAGGTAAATTATAATGTACATTAACATCATTTAAACAACAAAACATTTTCTTACCATTCAAAAAAACATCTAACTTAAAATAATCCTTATAATTCTCATAAAACTTAAACTTTCTACAAGTCTTATAAAAAAATAACTTCTTCACACCAGGAAATTTTTCCTCAGCTGATAATAAAGTTCCATCTCCACCATAACAGACAACTAATTGTGGATTCCTTCTAACAATCTTATGATCTTTAAGAAACTCCTTCAACTCCAATAATTTCTGTTTATCATTCAAAAAAGATACAATAGCAACTCTCATCTAAGCTTCCCACCTTCTTTTTTAGTTGTAATCAATTTGTAAGCAGCAATAGCCGCAGTACATCCATCTGCAACAGCACTAATCACTTGTTTAATAGTATTCTGTGCAACTAAATCTCCACCAGCAAATACTCCTTTAACCGAAGTTTCCATATTATCATTCACCTCTAAAAATCCCCATTCATTTGCTTCAAGTCCTACCTCTTTAATCAATTCATTTGCAGGAACATATCCAATCTCAACAAAAACCCCATCAACTTTCAAAGATTTGCCACTTTTCAATACCACTTCATTAACAAACTTATCACCTTTAACTTCTGCAATCTCTTCCTTTAACATAATTTCTACTTTCTTATGGTCTTTTATCCTTTCATAGTTAACTGGCTCAGCTCTAACTTTACTTCTAACCAACATGTAAACCTTATCAGCATACTCTGTCAACAAAGCAACACCATTCACAGCACTATCTCCTCCACCAACCACGACAACTGTTTTACCTCCAAAAAGTGGAGCATCACAATTATAACAATAACTTACACCTTTACCAGCAAAATCATCTTCCCCTTTAACTCCCAAATTCCTATGTTGCATTCCTAGGCCTAAAAATAAAGTCTTACTCTCAAAAGTTTCCCCATCAACATGAACAACAAATCTCTCCCCTTTTTTCTCCAATTTATCCACAACCCCATCTTTAAACTCAACAGTCTCATGACTTTCAACATGCTCAATAAACTTTTCACCCAATTCAATACCAGCTATAGACTTATATCCCAAATAATTCTCAATTAAATGACCTTTAGCCAAAGTTCCAGCCCGATCAGGAGAAATTAACAAAGTCTTCATTCTATAACGTCCAGCATACATACCAGCCCCTAATCCTGCGGGACCTCCACCGATTATAATTAGATCATACATTTTATTGAACAAGAATATACTCACTTAAATATATTTCTAATATAAAAAAGAAATTAAAAGAAAATACCACCAGTAATTGTAGCTCTTAAAGCATCAACCCAATTAGGTTCTTGAGCAACAGCCTGCTGACCCCCACCATTTTGAGCACTCTCACAATAAGCAGCCCCATTATCATCAGTTAAACACTGATTACTACCAACTAAACCACAAAAATAATCTTCATAGTATATATTAATAGTATACTCTCCAGTCAGAATCTCATACTCATCACAATCAGCACAATCTTCAGCAAAGTACTCCCTCAAAAAAACTCTTCTTCCTTCAGTCCTACATCCATCAACAAGAACAACCGCACTATTCAAAATTGGACCAAAACAAGCAACCTTTCCAGGTGTACTATAAACATCATTTTCATCAACATCAGTATCTTTACAAGAATACATATTTGAAACATCTAAAGCTTCAACACCATACGCACCCATCATAGACAAAAAACTCTGTTCAATTTCATCACCAACCAAAGCAACACCCGCATCAACATTTCCTACAATTCCATCATAAACACAAGCCCCATCATAACAAACATAATCACCCAATAAACTACAATCTATATTATAGCCAATACGAATACTACTACTTGTTCCTTCTGGACAATAATACTCCCTAACTTCATAATCATTCACACAATATTCCTCATCATCAGTATAAAGATAATAGCCTTGAGTTACACCACTTGTTCCCTGAACTAAAGTACCTTTAGTATAAGGATCTTGTCCATCTGTATCTATACACTCCCAACAAGTATAAGTCTCCATATTACACACAACATCATCAGGACATTGTGAACCAGAATAACAAGTTTGAGCCATAACAAATCCAACACATAAAACAAGCATAAATAAAATTCCAATTATAATCTTTTTCATAAACATCACCTCTTAATATCAAAATAAAAAGAATAATCACTTAAAAATATTTCTATAGTTAGTCAACTTCATGTTGGCTCTCCTCTGATCAAACTCTGAAAGAGTTTGTGCTAGATCTTCTGAACAAACCCTCTTTTCGGTTCAAATATATCTCCAGTTCTTTTCAATTTAGCTAAAGCTTCATCCAACTTTTGTTCAGTAACCCCCTTTGAAAAAACAACTGGCTTCAAATCTTCATCAATAGAAACCGCCCCTTGTTTCTTCTCACAAAGTTCAAATATAATATCTCTAACTTGTAAAATCTTTCCCCTTGTAGAAGCAGTAATCCCAGTATTCAATCGATCAATATCAATCTGTCCAGTTTCAGGATCCATACCAACCTCAGATAAACAATGTTTAACCAAACCAATTGCTCTCCTAGTATCCTTAACACTCACCTCTTCAGCCAATCTAATTCTAGCACTAGCTTCAGCCAATCTAACAATAGCCTCTAACTGTCTTGCAGAAATAGGAATAGCTTTTATTCCTCCATCATCACCAGTCTGTCCCATACTTCTCAATTGAACATAAAACTGTTTAATCTCCTCAATAGACTGTGCAGTTAATTTAGGAAAAACTTTCTGCTTACTATAAGCCAAATATTTCCTTAATACATCTCTATGAATTTCTGGTTCTTTATCAGAATAAGAATGATAAGCTAAAACTGCACTAGCAATTTTAGAATCTAATTCCTTATCAGGCAAATCTCTTAAAACAAAAATCAAATCAAATCTATTAATCAAAGCAGGAGGTAAATCAATCTGCTGAGGTATGGGTGTAAATGGATCAAACCTTCCAAACTTAGGATTAGCAGCAGCAAGTATAGATGTTTGTGTTCTCAAAGTAGCTTGAATATTAGCCTTAGAAATTGTAATCTCCTGTTGCTCCATTGCCTGGTGCAAAGCAGAAGTATCTTCTACACTCATCTTATCCATCTCATCTAAAACTAAAGTACCTTTATCAGCTAAAACCATTGCACCTGCTTCCAAAGCCCAACCTTTCAAAAATTCATCCTTAACAACAGAAGCAGTAATACCAGCCCCACTTGTACTTCTTCCAGCAACATACCTTGCCTTAGGTGCTGCAGTATGAACAAAAGTCAACATCTGACTCTTTCCTGCACCCGGATCTCCAACAAGTAAAACATGCAAATCCCCTCTAACCTTTGTTCCATCTTTTTTCAATTTTCTAACACCAGAAAACAACTGCAATAATATTGCTTCCTTAATTTTACTATGTCCATAAATACTTGGAGCAACACTCGCTATTAACCTCTCATAAATTCTAGGATCTTTTGCTAATATCTTAATCTCTTGTTCATCCTCAACAGAAACTTGAATATCTGAAAAATCTTCTTCAAGTGGTTCAATAAAATTAGCATGCATTGCAATATCAAATCTAGTAGAAGTTCCACCAGTTCTTGTTTGAATAGGGACCTCAAAAACCAAACCATTAACCAACACTCTTGTACCTGGTGTTGTTTTCTTCTCCATCCTAGGTTCAACTAAATCTTCTCTTAAAAAAATCTGTAATCTCTTTGGTTGTGCCCCTCCAGATAAATTCTCTGGACTCTCCTCAACAACCAATCTTTGAACATCAACTAAATCTTTATCTAATAACCTAAACCTTCCTTTTCTTCCACAAGTACACCTTGTTGGCTCTCTAAACTGTTGATCCACTTGAGGCATAGTAATTGTATTACCACAAGAAGGACACTCAAACTTTGCAGTAACCACTTGAGGCCTTACCTCTGATGATTGCCTAATAATTCCTTCAACAGCAATAAACCTCTTAAGATGTTTACTCCTAATATTTCTAATAAAAATCTCTTGACTTTTTGGTAAACTCTGAAACCTAACTCTAAATCCTTTCTTAACTTCAAACTGTTCTAAAGCTAACTCTGCAGCCTTAATAGTCTCTTCAGGCTCTTCTAACAATTGATCTGCTATCTTGGGATCATATTCAGCCAACTTAAAAAAATCAAACACAATAAAATTAGTACCCTTGTTTAACCTCTCGTGTAGATCTTTTTCATAGTTCTGCTCAATAAAATCCTGAAATTTCTCTATCTGTTCAGATGCATCAATATTCATAATCTATAAAGGAAATATCTTAATTATAAAGATTTATATGATTTTTATGTAAAATCTTCAAGTATATACTAGAAAATATATTTTTAAAAAAAGTAATTCCCAAAACAATATAAACTCCTTAAGAACTTAAAACTCCATGATGGAATTCAACCCAGATGGAAGCATGAAACTTCCAGAACATATGAATAGAAAAAAAGAAGAAAACAAAGAAAAGTTAAAAAAACAAAGATGTATTTGTGTAAAAAGAGAGGTAGTAAACTTTTCAGCACCAAAAAAATGTGTTCTTCAAATCACCCTTTCAGAAGCTCTTTCAGATAACAGATTCATAGAAACCATCTACAATTATTTTAAAGAAAAAGCAACAGTCCCTCACAAGTTAACTAAAATTAATGAAAAACAATTCGAAGTAGAAATTGGAACTGATTTTAAAAGGTGTAGTGACTGTAATCATTTAATCAGTGAATATCGTCAATTCTTTGGAGGTAATATTATTGATGAAAAAGGAACTTGTACATTTAAAGGAAGAAGTTTTTGTTATGAAGACTATTTCTAAATCAAAAAGTATATAAAATCTAATTTACTCCTTTCTAATTATGAATTTATTTAGTAAACATCTAGAAGGATATAAAAAAGAAGGAATAAAATATTTGAGATTAAATGTTCCTGAAATTCAAAGAATTGAATCTTTGAAAGAATTAGAAGATATAACCCTGCTTAAAGAAACAGATGGTGGTATTGTATTTGTTCTAGAATATGATATAAAAGCTCCAGCTTTATTTCCCCATGTTAGAAAAAAAATAATAGAAAGTGGTATTGCTAAACGCCATAATGTATTAAATACCTCTGTAGAAAATGAAGGAACCCCTGAAGAAATTTACAGTATAGTTCTAGGATTTTATGGTAATGACCTACAAATTCATCTTAAAGTTCATAAATAATGGCAAAAAAATACTTCACTAAAAAAGTAGCAAAAGAAATAGGCAATAAGCTAGGTATCAAATGGAAAAAATTTGATCTAGACCAATTCAGAGAAGGAATGAATGTAGAACTAGAACATGGCTTTGACAACAAAATAACAAATGTCACTAATGATGATGCTTTAACAACCGGAAAAATAGCCCTAGCCCATCTTAATAAATTTCCAGATTATTACACCAGATTAGAAATAATGGAAAAAGAAGCCCATAAATATTGGAAAAAATAAATACTTATAAACCAACAATCATTCTAATAACTCATGGTAGAAGAAACCCTAAATCAAGCTATTAAATTAATTCAAGAAGACAAATTCACAGAAGCTAGTGAACTACTTATGCAATTCACTGGAGGAATAGGTGTAGCTAACTTAGAAGGAGAAAAAAATCAATTCCAAGAACTAATGAATGTTTCTGATCTTTTCCTTAGAAGTTTAAATGGAATCAAGGAAAGAATAGCAGCAGGTAAAACACCTGAACCAAGTGAAAAAGAGTGGTTCATTAAAACATTAACTCAGGCGAATAAATATCAAAAAAGAATAAAAAAGCTTGCAACACTATTGTCTGAAGAATTAAAAAAATAAAAAATTAAAGATTTGGATTGAAATATTCTCCTTGACAATCTTCAGCAACTTCCCAATCTCCAGAATAAGTACAATCTTGCCATTCACCATCTACAAGACTACAGCTTACACCACCAGAAAATTGTCCATTACTCCAATTCTCAATTAAATTTCCTAAATCATCAGTTGCAAACATACAACTTCCCTCTCTACCCTCTAATCCATCATACAAGTCATTCAACTCATCCTCTTGTTGTTGAGCCTCTTCCATTGTCATTCCACCATCAATCAAATTTTGCATCACTTCATCACTATACTCTACTTGCAAATCTACATAACTTACATAAAACTCACACATTCCATTTTCATAACCTTGAAGTTCATAATATGAACTAGTTGTCTGTTCCACTCCAAACATATCAGTTACCACGAAAAAGTCATAGCTAGCAAGAGAACAGCTCTCAGATTGAGTAAGTAAACAATCCCAGTCATCTCCACAATCAGTTTGAGATTGAGCAACACATTCTTCACTTGAACATTCATAACCTTGATCACAATCAGTAGCTACACTGCACTCTGATACTTCTTCACACTCATTACTTACACATTCTTCATCATCATTACAATCACTATCAGTAGTACATTCTAATTCAACACATTCGTTGTGGTCGCATTCTTCATCATCATCACAATGAGAATCTCTAGTGCATTCATATTCTATCTCAGTATTCAAACAATAAGAATCGCCCTCTTCAGTATGTTCACAAATATCAATAGTATCATCATCTCTATCATCACACTCATCATCTTCGCAACAAGAATACTCCTCACATTCATGATCAGAAACATACTCACAACTATCACAAATTAAATCTTCACATATATTGCTATCACAAAACTCATCATTTGCACAATCACTATTAACATAACATTCCAAATCAATACATTCATTTCCAACTAATTCTTGGTATTCACCACACTCGGTCAGAATACAAACATTATTTTCACAAGCATCAGAACCCTCACACCCAGCATCTAAACAACAACTCTCTTCATCTTCACCAACATCCAAAATTCCATTACCACATTCAGGCACATATGTACATGCACTAACAAATAATAATAGAATTAAAATAAAAAATAAATATTTCTTCATTTTTATTTATAACCAATCTTTGCCAGTTCTTTAATCAAAAGGTCAACTGCTTCATGCAACTTCTTCTCTGATCGTGTTCCAGTACAAACAATCTTTCCATTACTAAACAATAAGAAAGTAGCTCTTGTATCAGGTAACTTATACACCAGCCCAGGAAACTGTTCTGGTTCATATTCAGTATGTGGTAACTCAATAGCTAAAGAGTTTAAATTTAAATCAATACCAATACTACCTGAAGCAACCATATTCTGTACAGTACATTTAGGTTTAACAGTAATTTGAACATTTATTTTTTCTATATTTTTAATAATTTGCTTAACAGATTCTCTAACCTTTGCCATAGACTTAGCACCAGTACAAACAACCCTACCAGAACTAAAAATCAATGCAGATGTCTTAGGATCTTTTATTCTCATAACCAATCCTGGAAACTGTTCTGGATTATATTCTGTATTTGAAAGGGTCTCTGCCAATTTAACTAAAGGTATAGGCCTTCCCAAATTTGTTGTAGCAACAATATTTTGAATTTTAACTTCCTTTTTTGCAACCATTTTAATATGCCTCCAATATAAACATTATAAACCCAATAATATAAAAACCTTTATAAAGCTATTTATAAATAGAACTGTCTCCAAAAGGGGACTAAACTCCACAATATTATCTCATTACTAAGCAAACTTTTATAAATTCCCAATAAATCCTCAAAAAAATGGAATATCCTAATCAACTAGCAAGAGAACAAGTAGGTATAGGACTCTTAGGTCTAAGAACCTACTTAACTGCCCAAGAAATACCAGTAATGTCTGTAGGATCTCTTCCCACACCAATAAGTTCAACAACTCAATGGGGTAGAGAAGAGTTAGTAGTTGATTATGGTGGATCAGGTAGAAATCCAGTTCTAAAATTATCCATAAGAGAAGGCAAAAGACAAAGTGAAATAACTGATAGAGTAAGAGAACTTCTAGGTGGAGCTGATCTTGTAGAAGGTAACTCTGTATTCCCTCCAGAATCAGGAACAACCATGTTTGTTATAGAAACTATTTAATTTTACTAAATCCAACTTTAAACTTCTTACCCTTTATTTTAAACTCATTAACAACCTTAGTCTTCTTCACATCAAAATCAATCTTAGAAGCTCCAACTTTTACTTTAATATCTTCAGCAAAATCAGAAATATCATAATCACCAGTAATGAACAATTCAATATTATCACTTTTTACCAAACCTTCATCCCGCCTCATACTCTGAATAAATCTAATAACCTCTCTTGTATATCCCTCTCTCTCAAGTTCTTCATCTAACTTAACATCTAAATATACACTTCCTTTATTAAAATTAGAACCTACTAAGTCCTTAGGAATTTCCTCTTTAATATAAACATGACTTTCATTCAACTTAAACTTACCAATTTTTAATTCTCCTTTATCAACCAATTTCTTCAACTTGGCTTCATCCAACTTCTCCATTACCCCTTTAGAATCCCTCTTAAAATCCCTACCAACTGCATTCCTATTAACACTAATATCTAACTTGACTCCTTCCATCTTATCCAAAACTTCAATCTCTTTAATATTAACTTGTTTCAAAATCAAATCACTCATCTCTACTACTGTTTTTTTAACATTCATATCTCTACTAACCACAGTAACTCTCTTTAATGGCCAACGAACACCTTTTTTAGCTTTCTCTCTTGCAAATAAAATACCTTGTATGATTTCCCCAGAAATTTTAAATTTAGTTTCTAATTCTTCATCAATTAATTTTATATCAAATTTTGGCCAATCACAAAGATGAATACTCTCTTCTTTTAATTTTAATTTGTCCTTTAAATTTTGATAAATACTTTCAGTTATGAATGGGATTATTGGTGCACTCAATTTAAGCAAGGTTAAATAAACTTGACTCAAAACAAAAGCAACTTCTTTATCTCCTTGTGCAACTCTCTCTCTAACTAATTGTATATAACCCCGACTTAAATCATTCAACCAAAAATCAGTCATCTTCCTAATTGCCAAATGGGGATGAATATTTTCTAATTCTTCTGTAACCCCTTTTATCAAAGAATTTATTCTACTCATTATCCATTTATCTTCAATTTTAGAAATATTTTTTTTAGTACTCTTAGGTATAAGATTACTCAAATTATACAATATATTTAAATTCTGCCTAGGTTCTTTTACAGCATTAAAACCAAATTTCAGTTCTCTAGTTGGATCCTGCAAACAATAAAGTAATCTCATTGAGTCAGCACCCATCTTTTCAACAGCATCATCAAACCAAATAGCATTTCCTTTACTTTTATGCATCTCCTCTCCCTTTTCGTCTTTTACAGATTCATATCCAAGTATTGACTTAAATGGTGCTTTTCCAGTTAAGGCTACAGAAGACCACATTAAAGCATTAAACCAACCCCTATATTGCCCAGGCATATTTTCACAAATAAAATCAGAAGGGAACCAATTCTTCCATTCTTTCTTATCTTCTAAATAAGGACCCATTGTTGAAAAAGGAACAATTCCAGCATCAAGCCAAGCATCACCAACATCTTCAACTCTTGAAACTTTTTTTCCACATTTTTTACATTTTATTTTTATTTCATCAACCCAAGGTCTATGTATCTCCTTAAGATTATCAACTTTTTTCTTATCAACTGCTTTTTTCCTTAATTCATCTAAACTTCCAATAACTTCAATCTCTCCACATTCACATTCCCATATGGGTAAAGGTAATCCCCAATATCTCTTTCTAGAAATCAACCAATCACTCATATTGTTAAACCATTCTTCCTGTCTTTCTTTCCCATATTTAGGAAACCAATTTATTTTTCTATTTTCTTTAATTAATTTAGGTCTCATCTCTTCACATTTAATGTACCATTCATCAACCAATCTAAAAACCAATTCCTCAGAACATCTCCAACAATGTGGATACCTATGTAAAAAAGGTTCAACTTTATAGATAAATCCTCTTTTTTTCATATCTTCAATTACTTCTGCATTCACTTTAGAATATAACTTTCCAGAAAAATTACCAAAATTATCTAAATAAACTCCAGAATCATCCAAAAGATCAACAGAAGGTAAATCTATCTTTTTCCCTAACTCATGATCTTCAGCACCTGAACCAGGAGCAATATGAACAATTCCTGTACCTTCTGTCTCAGAGGCCAAATCCCATAAAACCACTTTATGAGGTGCTTTTTTTTGAGCTTCAAAAGCTTTATAGGGCATCTCATATTCCCAACCCTCTAACTCTTTTCCTGTTTTTTGCTCAAGAACAATATAATCTCCCTTAAGTTCCTTTAATCTTGCTTCAGCCAACCAAAAATATTTATCTCCTTGTTTAGCTTGAACATAAACAACCTCTTCATTAACTGCAATTGCCACATCTCCGGGAAGAGTCCAAGGAGTAGTAGTAAAAATTAAAAAATATTCATTTTTCTTTCCTTTAATCGGAAACTGCATAAATAGCGCCTTATGAGTTACTTCTTTATACCCTTCAGTAATAATATCATGTTTAGAACTTGCAGTACCACACCTCCAGCACCAAGGAACAACATCCTTTCCCTTGTATAGCCAACCCTTATCAAAATAAAACTTTAATAACATCCAATTATGAAGATTATTACTATCAGTCATAGTATAATAAGAATTTTCCCAATCCATCCATTGTCCTAATCTAATTGATTGGTCTCTTTGTACATTAGAATAATGTTCAACCCTTTTACGACAAGCTTTTGCAAAATTAAGTATACCAAATTTCTCTATATCTACCTTATCTCTTAATCCAAGGGCCTTTTCCTCCTCTCTCTCAACCCACAGACCCTGACAATCGAATCCATTTTGGTATCTTTGATCAAAACCTTGCATTGCCTTAAATCTTTGAAAAAGATCCTTATAGGTTCTACCTTCCGCATGATGCACACCCATAGGATTATTAGCTGTTATTGGGCCATCAAGAAAACTCCACTTTTTCTTCCCTTTGTTTTTTTTCCTTAATTTATCAAAAACCTTATTCTTTTCCCAAAAAGAGAGCACTTCTTCCTCTGTTTTCTTAAAATCATACATAATGTCATTTTTATTCAAACCTATTTATATATGTTCCCATTTGCCCATATTTACCACTTTAAAAGCGTAACAAACCAAAAGACTTATAAATGAGAACTTACTACTTTTAAGTTGTAAAAATGGAAGAAATACTCAATAAACCCATGATGGTTATGGAAGTTAGGCCCGAATTTTCAATACAATACAAAGCTAATCCAAAATTAAAGCTTAGGCCAGAAAATCTTAAAACCAAAACAGAATTTCAAAATTTCCTAAAGAAAACAACTAAAAATTGGAAACAAGGAAATTACTTCTTACGATCCCAGATCGGACCTTTCGCAGGTTTCGACATAAAAAAAGGTGGAAAATTAACACTTAAAAAAGAGGCTAAAAACAACATACCTTACCTTTGTTGGAGTTACATTGGTAAAAAATAAGGAGAAATAAATGAAAGCCGAAAAAATTATTGGAATTTTAATCCTATTAGTTCTTCTTGCAATTGGAGGTATATTCATATACTCAGGAATTATGGATCTCCAAGCTGAAGAAGAACCTACTGAAAATCCATTAACAATAATTATTGATGATGGTGATGATGACGAAATATCAACAAATAGTTGCCCAGTTCTTGAATCAGTTAGTGATGTAGATATGACTGTGGGTGATAAATTAACAGTTCTAGCCTATGCAGATGATGATGACGGTGACTCTATTACCTATACATTCTCAAATCTACCCGATGCAGAAGTAGATAAGAACAAAATGGAATGGACTCCTCTAGAAGATCATGTAGGAGAATACAAAGTATCAATTACAGCATCAGATGATGAATGTGAAGACACAGTTACCTTTACAGTATATGTAGATGCAGATGATGATGATGATCCAGTTGATGGTGATGATGATGACAACACAAATGATGATGATGATGATGACAATACTGATGATGATGATGATCCATTAGTCCAAAGTGAAGATTATGATGTAACAATTCCATCCGCTAGTTTCACAGGATTTAATAATAATGGAAAAGAACTAGTTTTCACAGCAGATATCACAAATCAAGATATTGATGATCTAATTGGTTCACTTTCATTAAAAGCTGAATTATACATTGATGGAAACTATTATACCGAATCATTAGCAACAATCACAGATCTTACTGCTAGTGAAACTAAACCAATAGAATTTACATTTAATGAAGATACTCAAATCGCACTTTCAACAGCTGACGATGTAGAAATCTCCTGTATTTTTACAGCAGATCCAGATAATGTATATTCAGAAACAAATGAAGATAACAATGAATACACAGTAACTGAAACCATAGAAGAAGACTATTTCCTTGCAGATATAAGTATCGAAGAAATTAGAGTCTATAAAGATGATAACATTCTAACATTTTGGGTAGACTACCATAATGAAGGTAACTTCAATCTTGAAGGAATAGAAATGGATGTAACATTTGGAACATCTGTTCACAACTATGAAACTACAAAAAGAATCAAACTTACAGAAGAACTAAGTGCTGGAGATACTGATTACTACTCATATCAAGTAGATTTAGATGATCATCCATTACTACAAGCTACCAAGTTTGGTTTAGTCTCACTTGAAGTGGATATGGATCCTAATGATCTAATCTTTGAAAGTGACGATAGTAACAATAGTGCGAGTATCCATACAATGTTGTCCAACATAACAGAAACTCCAATTCCTTGGTGGGCAAATCTTGAAATGGCACTAAACACCAACTTACCTTCTTTTTAATTTTTTTAATTAATTTTATAAAGTTTAAAGTTCTTAAAAATATTCAATTAATCTATATATGAGGAATTAAAAAAATGGATAACCAATCAATTCAAGAAGGAGATATAGTTGACCTAACAATAGAAAGTACCGGAGCTAAAGGTGATGGAATTGCAAAAATGGATAATTTTGTGATTATTGTTCCAGGGGTTAAAGAAGGTGAGACAGTTAAAGTAAAAATCACCAGAGTTCTCAAAAAAATGGCTTTCGGAGAGGTTGTAGAAGAAGCTAGCGAAGAGTAAATCATAATTACATAAAAACTTATAAACCTCTTTCTTATTTATAATTCTATGTCATCAATATGGACTGAAAAGTATCGTCCTCACTCTTTTGAGGATATAAAAGGTCAAAAACAAATAGTTGAAAGAGTCAAAGCTTTTGTTGATCAAAAAAACATGCCCCACCTATTATTCTCTGGTCCAGCGGGTGTAGGAAAATCAACATTAGCATTAATTGTAGCTAGACAACTATTCAAAGAATCATGGAAACAAAACTTCTTAGAATTAAATGCATCTGATGAAAGAGGTATTGATGTTGTAAGAAACACAATTAAAGATTTTGCAAAAACAAAAGGAATGGGCGATGTCCCTTTTAAAATAATTTTCCTAGATGAATGTGATTCATTAACAAAAGAAGCACAACAAGCATTAAGAAGAACAATGGAAAACTTTGTTCTGGGCACACGATTCATCCTTTCTTGTAACTTTTCATCTAAAATAATAGATCCAATCCAAAGTAGATGTACCGTATTCAGATTCAAACCATTAAATGAAGAAGAAGTAAAAGATTATGTTGAAAATATTGCAAAAGGAGAAGGCCTAGAGATAGCTGAAAACGCAATCAAAGAACTTGTAACAATTACTGGAGGAGATGTAAGAAGAATTACCAATATCTTACAAAGCTCTGCTTCAATTACCAAAGAAATAAACAATGAAATCATCTATTCACTAGTTTCAGCAGCCCAACCGAAAGAAATAAAAGAAGTCTTATCCTTAGCTATTAATAAGAAATTCATCGATGCCAGAAATAAATTACTCCAAACAATGTTAAATCATGGTCTTTCAGGCCTTGATACAGTAAAACAAATACAACAAGAAATACTAAAAATTGAAGAATTAGATGACACTAGAAAATTAGACCTAATTGACAAATGTGGAGAAATAGAATTTAGAATGGTTGAAGGCTCTGATGAATTTATACAACTAGAAGCACTATTAGCAAATTTCGCAAAATGAACTTCCTAAAAAAACTATTTCAAAAAAAAGAGGAAATAAAAGATATATCATTTAACGAATTAAGTTCTTGGCTGGTTAATAATATAGAATTCTCCCTCGATAAAGAACTAAATGAATTCAAGCTCGCAAAATTCTCATTAGAAGAAGCAATGTCCCAATTAAGTAAAGCAAAAACAAAAGACAATGCCAAAAGAATAGAAAACGCAGTAAAAACCAATAAAAAAACATATATCACTGCACTAAAATCATTCTTAAATAAAATAGATGAACCAAAAAAACTAGATTATGAATCATTAACTAATTACACTAAAGAATTTGATGATAAACTAAAAAACTTAAACAAAAGAACAATAAGAAATTATCATATCATAAAAACCCTAGTTGGGCAAGAATTAGAAGAAATAAGAAAAGCCCTACAACACCTTGACAGTTCTGTAAAAAAAATATCAGAAACCCTAGAAAAACATAATCTTAAGGAAATAGAAGAAATTCATCTAAAAATAAAAGAAATAAATGATAATGTTATAAAAAATAAAGAAGTAGATGAAAAGCACCATAAATTAAACAAAGAAAAAGAAACATTAGATCAAAAAGAAAAATCAATAAACCAAAAAATAGAAACATTGAGAACTAGCCCAGAGTTTAAAAAATATGAATTATTAAAATACAAGAATAAAGAAATACTAGAAAACATCACTAATCTAAACTCAGAACTTCTAAGCAAATATACTCCTTTAGAGCACAGCCTAAGAAAACTATTAAAAGATGATCAAAAAACACTTGAGTCTTTAAAAGATCAAAAATTCATAGCTAAAAATCCAGAAAAATTAAAACAAATTCTAAAACAACTAAAAGAAAATATAGATAGTAAAGAAATAATTCTTAAAAATCCAGAAAAAACAAATAAACAAATAACAGCCCTAATAGAATATAGTGATGTATACAAGGAAAAAACCAAGGAATTAAGTGAAAATTTATCAAGTAACCAAAAAACTATGAAAGAAAATAAATTTGAAGAAAAATTAGAAGAAGTAACAAAGGAACTAAAAGAAATAGAACTTAAAATAATTAAGACAACAGGAGAACTTGATAACACTAAAAAAGAGAATATTAAAGAGGCTGTAATTATAATTGAGAAAAACCTAAAAAAATTAGGTCATCCAATAAAAATAAAAAATGTTACCCTGGACTGAAAAATACAAACCTCAATCAAGTAAAGAGGTTATAGGACAAGAGATAGCTATCAACCAAATAAAAACAAATCTCAAAAGACCCCTACTTCTCTATGGTTCAACTGGAACTGGAAAAACAACAATCATCTACACTTTAGCCAAAGAACTCAATTATGAAGTAATAGAAATAAATTCATCACAAACCAGAAACAAAGATGCGATAACCCAAATAATTGGGAATGCAATAAATCAACAAAGCCTATTCCACCAAGGTAAAATAGTTCTAATAGATGATATAGATGCAATATCTGGAACAAAAGACAGAGGATGCTTACCTGCCCTAGTCTCTTTAATTTCCAAAAGTCCTTATCCTGTAATATTCACTTGTACAAATCCATGGATTGATAAACTCTCCACATTAAGGAAAAAAACACAATTAATTGAATTCGCTAACCTGCCTAAAAATAAAATAATGGCAAAATTACAATACATTGCATCACAAGAAAAAGTAGAATTTGATCCAGCAGATATTCAAATAATAGCAGAAAAATCAAAAGGAGATATAAGAGCAGCAATTAATGATCTACAAACAAATATAATCAACAACAAATTAATCTTAGAAGATAATGGTGAAAGAGATAAAACAGAAGAAATAACCTTCTGTCTACAAAAAGTATTACAAGAAAAAGATATCAAAGTAACAAACAACATCTTTAGCAAAACAACACTAAATACAGATGAAATTTTTCTCTGGGTAGATGAAAACCTACCAAAAGAATATGATTCAGATGAATTAAAAAAAGCCTATCCCTTATTATCAAAAGCAGATGTGTTTAGGGGAAGAATAAGAAGATGGCAATATTGGAGATTTCTTGTATACATCCATTCACATCTCTCAGCTGGAATAGCAAACGCCAAAAAACAAAATAAAAATTCATCTATAAAATATACAAGAACAACAAGAATATTAAAACTCTGGCAAGCAAAAATGAGAAATGGCAAAAAATTAACAATCTCTGAAAAACTTGCAGATGCAACTCACTGTTCTAGGAAAAGAGCACTTCAAGATACCTTTCCATATCTTAAAAACATACTCAATAATCCAGAAATGATATCAGAACTAAATTTGGGTGAAGATGAAATTTCTTGGCTAAACAAATGAAAGTAAAAGACATAAAACCCAAACAAAGAAAAATAGATGTAGAGTTAACAATAAAAGATTTTGGAGATGAAAGAAGTTTTAGCAAATTTGGAACCTCTGGAAGAGTTATAACTGCTCTAGGTTTTGATGATACGGGTAAAATATGTGTAACTCTTTGGAATGAGGATGTAGACAGAGTAAAAATTGGAGATAAAATAAAAATAACCAATGGATATTCATCAGAATTTCAAGGAATTCTACAAATAACTTCTGGAAAATTAGGTAAATTAGAAGTCTTTAGACCCTAAATCTTCTTTTCTGTAATTTCTCTCTAACTAACTCCATCTTTAACATAACCATCTGGTTTTGTAATCTAACTAAATTTGGATAATAATACCTCTGCTCATCAGAATTCAATTTAGCATACATAGGTTTTATTTGTTCATAATTGCTCTCTGCCATCAAGTAATTTCTACGCTTAATATTTAAGGAACAATTTTTCATTAACTGTACAATTTTCTCTCTTGGATCCACAGATTTAACATCAATTGTCTTTTCAGCTTTCTTTTTAACTTCTTTTACCTCTTCTCTTGCCTTCTTTTTCCCACCAAATCCAAATAAAGGTCCTTTTCTTCTCTTCTTCCTAACCCTTTCTAATTTTTTCTTTTCTTTCTTCCTTCTTTTATCCTCTTTTTTCTTAAGTCTCACTTCTTGTATCTCTCTTTCAATCTGCATCTGTTTATTTCTTTCTGCCTTTTCTAACTCTATTTCAGCCGCTCTAACCTTTCGTTCTTCTACCTTTCTTCTCCCCTCATTAACATCCCACTCCTTTTGTAAACTTAATTGAATCTCCCTATCCTTCCTTAATTCCTCTTTACTCTTTTTACTATGCTCTTCCTTTTTATTCTTTAATTCTAAATTCCTCTTCCTTTCCTTCTCCTTCTTCCTTCTTGCAAAATAACCAGAAATAGAAGCAAATACACCCACCTTTTTCTTTTTAGCAGCCTCTTCCTTTCTTCTCCTCTCAGCAGCTTCTCTTCTCTTAATCTCTAAAACTCTCTTCCTCTCAGCAGCCAACCTCATCCTTTCCTGCTCTTGCTTTCTCATCTCTTCCTCTCTTCTCATCAATGCTCTCTTCCTCTCAGCAGCTTTTCTTCTTTTCTCTTTCTCTTTTCTCCTATCTGCAAAATAAAGCTTAATTGGAGTAAAAAATGATCCCTCTTTCTTCTCTGGCACCTCTTGCTTTCTTAAACTCTCTTCAGAAGTTCTCAATTCCACCTTTCTTCTTCTTTCAATAATTTCCTTAACAAGCTCAGATTTTCTTCTTTCTTCCTCTTTCCCACCCGACTTAGAAAAATAATTACTCAAACTATTAAGTAAACCAAAAACTGTATTCAAAATTACTAAAACAACCATTAGTGCAAGCAAAATAAGAATTGCCCACAAAACACCCACAGGCATATTAGAAAATGAACCAACCAAAGACTGAATACTCATAAAATTAGACAAATAAAACATAACAATCACCAATATAATAATTACAAGCAATACAAAAAAATATAAAATTGGACCTTGTTTTCTAACCTTTTTATCAGTAATCTTTTTCTCATCCAAACTTACTTTTTTATACAAAAAGGAACCAAGATAAAAATAAGCATATGCCCCAATAAAAAATATCAAAATTATTAAAATAACCAAAGAAATCCAACATAAAGGATCTTCTGGAGCACAAATTGAACCTAAATTTAACTTACTATCTGGTTCACCAGAAGCAACATCAAAAATATAACTCGCAGTCCCAACAGAATCACCATAACTTACAGTAGAATAAAAGATATATTTTCCTTCTGCAAAATTATCAGGAACAAAAATAGACTTAGAAACAGAAGCTTGAGTTTCAACAACTAAATTCTCCTCTTCAGTTAACAGCCTATTACCATTGGCATCCGATACAACATAAACCATATCAACAGTAGCTAAATCTAGTTCTGCAAAATTGTAAACAGTTATATCTGCTAAAGCTGTTCCACCCAAAACCACATATCTATCATTTACTGAAAAATCTAGATTCATATCAAACAAAGTTTCAGAAGACTCAATTTCAACAATAATAGGTAAGCTCACCTCTTCTTCCCCATATTGGAAATTTAAACCCCCAATGTAAACTCCTGGATCAAAATAAGATCCTTCCAAAACAGAAACAAAATTCAAATCTAAAGTTTTAACCTGTCCTTGTTCTATTGTAAAACTATTTTCATCCAAATAAAGTAAATCCTCTAAACCACTTATCGAAACAGATACAGATTCAGCAGAACCTCCATCATTAGTTATTTGAATTGATCTTTCAAAAAAATCTCCTTGTTTTAACATAACCTTAACTAAAACTTCATTAACATTCAATTCACTCTGAGAAAACCCTACCTCTCTAGATAAAATAGAGCTTTGAGATAAGAATAATGAAAAAAATAATAAAACTATTAGCACTACAATAATCAATACAAAAGGAAGTAAACTTCTATTACTAAATTTGCCTTTCAATACCTTTCACCCTTTTTCATTCTTTTATTATGTAATTAAATATATAAACCTTTTTATCTATTCCACCTAGTCAAAAAAGCATAATGTAATACCAACACACCAGCTATCAAAACAACCATCAAAACAATCATAAACAATAACACTGCTTGATTCTTCTCAAATGAAATCAAAGCCCCCCCTTCATCCATCACAGTAAACATAGTTGAAGAGGTTGCAACTGAAGTACTATAGACAACATCTAAAGCCAAAACATAAGATCCAGCCCTTAAATTATCAGGTATTTCAAATAAAGTTTCAAATGAAACTTGATCTTCTACAGCTATAGTCTCTGATTTCTCCCAAATTATATTATTATTCATATCTTTCAAATAATAATTCAAAATAACATCAACTTTTCTTGGAGATCCAACACTAAATATAGTAATTTGTGTAGGTAATGTATCTCCTGGAGAAATTAAATCAAGACCTAAAGGCAAATCAATACTAGCATCAAACAAAACATTCAAAGATTCTACTCCAATAATAACAGGTATATCTATTTGAGTATTATTCCCTTGAACACCAATGTTCCCAGTAAATGTTCCTAATTCTTCTCCCGAAATAACAAACACTTCAATATCTTTTTCTTCCTCTTGCTCTAAAGTAAATTCTTCTTGCTCTAAATCTACAAACTCTCTAACCCCACTAACTTGTAATTCTACATCCTGATCAAAAATCATTAAATTAGTAAATGTTAAACTATCAGTTATTGCTTCATTCTTTGTCATCTCATAATAAAGACTTTCAGGTTCTACCTCTAATCCATAATCAAAATCCAAAACCCCTATACCTCCACCAGATCCACCACCTCCTCCACCAGAAGTAGGTGTAGGATCGGGTCCAGCAGAAGTCTCTGTCAAAGTAATAGAACCATTAGTCCAAGAACTCCACTCTTCCCCATCATAAACTCTAATTGAAACCTTCCAAACTTCTGTAGCACTTAAATTTCCAGCATCAATAAGGGAATAATTTGTCAAATCACTCTCTAAAACATCATCCTTATACCACTTAGTTTCATTCTCTTGAGATTGCTCTCCATCCAAATCACTCATACTCCAATTAGAGTAAATATCTGAAGTTGAAACATTACTAGAACTATAAGAAGTTATATTAACACTTACACCCGGAATAGAATTTCTAATAGTCAAATTACCACTACAACTCTCTAGTCCATCTGCATAACCATCATTAGCCATTATACAAGATCTCCAAACCTCTTCTTTGCTAGTTTCCTGAGAAACCATTAAAGAATTATTCTCATACAACTCCCTAATCTGATTTGATGAAAGGGTAACATTCCATATTCTTACCTCATCAATTGTTCCATTAAAATCATTAGCTGATGCATCTGAATGAGAACCTATTGCTAAAGGAACAGAACTTAATTGCATAGATCCAAATCCTTCTGCAGAAGTACTCAAATTACCATTAACATATACTTTTGTACCTACATCCATTTCATAAGTTCCAACAACATGATACCAAGTATCTGAAGATAAAATATCTCCACTAGTCAAAGCTGTACTTGCTTCTTGAGATTCATTAAACACTTGAAATGCAATATCATTACAAGAAATATCAAAACCCAAAAGGAAACTATCATCAATATTACTAACATCATTAATTTCTTTAGAAAGTATTCTAGCATAATTCTCACAAGGAGTTTTTATCAAAAACCTCGCCTCTACAGAAATAGCATCTGTTAAATTTAAATTCTCAGAAGAAGGAATAATCAAATAATCATTATCTCCATCAAACTCAAAAGCCCCATAACCATCATAACCACCAGTTCTATTCCACATAGCACTATAATTAGTTCCATTACTACCATAACTTGAATAATCTTTAACATTGGTTTGATTACTTATCTCACCTTCAAAAGGCATATTCAAAACTAATAAAGAAGTACCATTCAAATACCAATTAGTAATCTTCTTAATTAAATCTCCATCAAGATCACTAACTCCTTGGCTATAAGTAGTCAAATTTTCTGTAGTATAATTAGTTCCAAAAGTACTATTTAATACAGGTGCACTTTGGGTTGGAACAGTATTGCCCCAAGTATTTATCAAAGGAAGATAATCCAACATAGCTCCTGCAGTAATTCCATAATCAAAATTATCTCCTATTCCATCATTATCATGATCATATCCAGTATAGTTACTAAAATAATTACCCCCCATATCTGTCCCACCAAAAATATTGGGCCCTGTCTGCTCTGTGGTATTCCAATAATTGGTATTATTATCCCAAGTAGGAACAACAGCATTAAAATAATTATTATAAATCACATTACCTTCACTTGAATTCATAACAATTGCAAAATTACTGGCCAGAGTAATATTGTTATTAAAAATAGTATGATTATTACCATTCAATAAATGAATTCCCTCAAAGGTCATATTATAAATATAATTATCAAATAAAGTCATATTATCAGCAGTTGAAAAATAGATACCCCTATCTGTATGACTTATATTATTCCGAGAAATAGATCCCATATTTGAAACTAAAAAAGTTATAGCTGCAGTACTTTCACCAGAAGTAATCAAACTTATATTATTACTAGAAACATTCGCACTATTACCAATAATATAAATACCTAAACTTTGGTCATAAATGGTATTATTATAAACAGTATTATCATCACCATATAAAGTTAGGGCTGGACTCCCTCCCCCTCCAAAATAATTATGGGAAAAAATATTAAAAATACCCTTACCTGAAAACAAGATATTATCTCCTCCAGAAGTATCTTGAATTGTATTATAAGTTAAATTATTATAACTTGAATTACCAATTTGAATATCTCCGTCTTCACTAGTATAAAAATAATTCTTTGTAAACCTTGAATAAGTAACATTCCTACCAGTTATTGCTGTTCCAACACCTTCCACACCATTAAACCAAGTATTTGTAAAGTTATTATAAGCAATATCTCCATTACTTACATTATCTAAATAAATTGCAAACCCATTTTTGTAAAAATAATTATTACTTATATTAAAATCAGTAAAATCATATAGTGTAATAGAAGTATTTGTAATATTTGTAAAGTTATTTGCATAAATCTTTATCTCACCACCATCATAAACATTACCCAAATCAACACCCCTTCCACCCCTAACAAAATTATTATAACTAATATTGACAAAACCAGTAATATTAGAAAGTCTTATGGAATTATTTAGGGGAGTATAAATTGTATTATTAACAAAAGTTATATTTCCTGTTGCAACTGAAAAAACATGTCTAAAAGTCTCTAAAGTTCCAGTTGAATTAATCCAATTATCTTTAACTAAATAATTTGCCATTACAGGATTACCCCAGGGTTGAAGTCCAAAATAAGCATTTCTAGCCACATTAGGAGTCTCAAAAACATTATCCTCAATTTCAAAACCATCTCCATTCATCTGGAAAGAAGAAACATTAGGTCTCACAGTATTATTTCTAAAATAAAGTGACCCTGAAGGATACAAAGCTAAATCCCCAGAAGAAAAATTACTAAACTCATAAGTATTATTCCCTGTCCCATACATCCCTACATCATCTGAAAAATTATTATATGCTGCAACTGTACCAGTCCCATAAATATCAACTGGATAGTTAAAATTATTACTCCTTACAACTGAATTAGTTGATGTTATTCTCATTCTCATATTCACAATATTATGTGTAAAATTAATCACTGTAGTTGAATACATATCAATCCCCACATCACCTTTCTTATTTCCTGCCAAAGTGGAATTAAAAACAGTCCAACGATCTGCATTATTTCCAGCAATAGTTTGATTTACTGTAGTTCCTACAACAATATTATCAATAAATACATCATCTCCAAAATTAAAATCTGTTCCTCTAAAAGCTGCAGTAAAATTATCAATTACACAATTCCTTATTGTAATATTATCATGTGATGGTGCTATAGCCATACCTCTTGCCGTTGCATTACCTAACAAATAAGAACCATTACAGTCAATAAGCAAATTAGCGGCTTGTGTTTGAATAGCTCTTGCAACTGTTGGTGCACCATAAATATCAAAATTATAAGTATTATTACACATAATAATACTTGTAGTTAAATTATTCAAAGTACCATTAACAGGAACCTCTCCATCTACAAGAGGTCTAGTAATTGGATCACTATCATCACAATCAGCTACACCACAACCAGCCCCACTTGCATTCCAACCATCTCCATCAGCATCAACACAACCACCCAAAATCTCTAGACTATTACTCCATTTAGTATCTCCATCAGCATAACCATCATTAGGAGTCAAAGTAGCATTCCATACTTCACCATTACTTGTTCCATATGAAGATATCAAACTAGTACTATACTTAGCTAAAAATAAAATCTCCTCTGGTGTCAAAGTATAATTAAAAATCCTAACTTCATCAACAGAACCATTATACAAATGAACAGGAGTCCCATAAATTCTAGTTCCAATAGTCAAGGGTGCACTTGTAGCATCAAATCCATTTAAAGTTCCCGAACCAGAAATAGTCTGATTTACTCCATCATAATAAATCTCATAATAATTACCTTGCATATATCTAACAGCAATATGGTGCCAATTACCATCATTAACACTAAGACTAGACACATAAACACTTCCAGACACATCTCCAAAACCAATTCTATCATTACTTGGTTGATAATAAACATCATACCCAATATCACTACCCACTCTACCCTTTCCAATAATCCTCATAGCAGTACTAATACTTGCATCAGCATCAGATTTCATCCAAAGGGAAATTGTAAAGTTCTCATCCTCAAAATCAAACATATCCTGATCATTAATAGCAATATAATCATCAATACCATCAAACTCATAAGATCCTCCACCATCATAACCCCCAGTTCTATTCCAAGTCAAACCAACACCAGCCCCATCTAAAATAATAGAACCATTATTATTATACCCAGAATAATCTTTTGCACTTGTTAAATTACTCTCTTCTCCCTCTAGAGGAATATTCAAAATATTAAATGGTGCCCCATTTCTATACCAATTAACAATATTATTATAACTATCATCATCAGGATCAGTTGGATCCACAATATAAACTGTTAAATTTTCTGAAGTTAAGTTTGTACCTAAAGTTGAATTTAACAAAGGATCATCATGAATAACTGGAGAATTAAGAATCCTTAAATATCCCACACTTAAAGTCTCTCCATCAACAAAACCATCATTAGGTGTAATTGTAACGTTCCACTCAATATCTTTTTCAGTCATACTAGAATGTATCAGATCAGTTCTATTTTGATACAAAGCTAAAACTTGATCCCCACTTAGAGATGCATTAAAAATAATAACCTCATCAATTGAACCATTAAAATAACTTGTAGCAGAAGAACCAAATCTTCCAATAGCTAAAATACCAGAATTGTCTAAATCTCCCACTGCAGAAATATCATCTCTATCTTCTTCAACCCCATCAACATAAATTACTTGTTCATCCTCTCTATCCAAAGTCCAAACAATATGATGCCAAGCACCATCACTAACATTTGTTGTTCCAGTTGAAGCTACATTATTAGAACCATCATTAACTCTTCCTAATATTGCTCCACCAGTTGTTACTTGTAATCTATACAAAGGTGTAGATCCTGCAGATTTAGCTAAAATCTCTTGATTTCTAGTTGAAGTTTTTATCCATGTTGAAATAGACATATCAGTACTTGTGCCAATATCTACATTATCTCCCATATTAATATAATCTGATTCTTCAAATTCAAAAGACCCATAACCATCATACCCACTTGTTGAACTCCATTCTGCACTATAATTAGTACCATTATTTCCATAAGGAGAATAATCTTTAACATGAGTCAAATTAGAACTATGACCTTCAAAAGGCATATTCAACAAAGTAAGACTTACATTTTCCGCATACCAATTATAAATATTCTTAACTCTATCTCCATCAGCATCAGCAGTACTTTGATTATATACAGTTAAATTTTCAGTTGTCAAATTAGTACCTAAAGAAGAATTCAAAATAGGAGTAGTATGTGTCGGCGCATTATTAGAAACAATTTCTAAAATACCAGTCCAAAGAGTTTCCCCATCAATAAAACCATCATTAGGAGTAACAGTAGCATTCCAGGTCTCACCAACAGTAGTTTCTTTTGAAACAATTCTATTAGATTGATTCAAATAAAGAGCAGCAACCTGTTGAGGTGTTAAAGTTCTATTAAAAATCATTACATCATCTAAAGAACCATTAAAATAACGACTTGTAATTCCTCCCCCAATATACAAATCATTAGTAGTAGAACACAATGTTTCAAGAGAAGTATCTGCAGTTAAATTTACAACCCCATCAACCCATACATTGTAAGTTCCATCACTACTCTCATATGCAACAGCAACATGATGCCAATTATCATCCTGAATATAGAAATTTCCAGCACTTGCCCCCGTCCCATTACAATAAGGGGTTATTCTAAATTGGAATTTTCCAAGAACTCCAGTTGATTTGACTATTCCCCAATTAAAATTATTCCAACTATCTCCTCGAGTAATTACCCAATCAGTAGTGGCTGCATTATTGTTTGTTGAATTTTTTATCCAATAAGAAATAGATAAATCTTCAGTAATATTTAATGTATCATCATAGCCCACATTAATCCAATCATCAATCCCATCAAACTCAAAAGCACCATAACCATCATAACCACCAAACCTATTCCAAATTGCACTAATATTAGTCCCATTATTACCATTCCCCGAATAATCTCTAACATTTGTCATATTAGAAACCTCTCCTTCCATAGGCATATTCAAGACAGCCAAACTAACTCCATTTCTATACCAATTATAAATATTCTTAACTGGATCTCCATCTAAATCATCAGTACTCTGATTAAAAACAGTTAAATTATTAGTTGTCAAATTACTTCCAGTACTATTCAAAATAGGTGCAGTATGTGATGGAGGATTAGTCTCATCCATTGTTTCAATAACTTCTTCCTGACCACCAAGAATCTCTTCTACTGGATTATCTAAAATAGTCTCATTAGTTGGTTCTGCAATAATATCTTTTGTCTCATTAACCAGATTATCTAAAACATAAAAACTCATAGAATCAACAACTTCTTCATTAACAATTAGATCAACATAACCCTCACCAGTAGAATTAAATTCAACATCACTTAAATCTACAAACACTTGATCTATCAATACATAAATATCATAATCATAAACTTCATCATTCAGACTAACTCTAACAAAACTACCATTTAAATCCCAACTCTCATTCAAATCAAAATATACCAGATCAGGCTCAACAAAATACATACCAGTATAAGATAAAAAACACAAACTAACTATAGCTAAAATCATAACTACAATAGTCCTAAGTGAATCTCTCTTACTCATCTTTCACCTTCAATTTTTTAGCCAACTTAACAGTTTCATAACTATCTCTAATCTTATTCATTGCATTTCTATAAAAAAAAGAAACAGCTGGTTGAGAAATCTTTAATCTTTTAGCTATTTGAATCTGAGTAAACCCTTTCCTCTTTAATCTTAATACCTCTACCTCTTTCTCAGTCAAACCCATTATAAACTTTATAACTTATATAAGCTATTTAACTTATATTAGAATATATAAAGATATCGATTTTTAAAATAAACAATTTAGAAATTAAGATCTTTCAATCTTTCAATTCTTTTATTCATAGGTGGATGAGTACTCAACCAAGAAAAAAACCCCTTAGCAGAAAAAGGGTTAACAATAAACAAAGAAGCACCAGCTTTAGAACCAAACTTCAAAGGATGTCTTTTAGCACCATTATGTAATTTCTCCAAAGCTCCAATCAAACCATTAGGACTATGCAAAATCTTAGCAGCACTCTCATCAGCCATATACTCTCTAGTTCTTGAAATAGCCAACTGAATAATAACTGCCATTATTGGAGTAATTATCCCTAATACCAACAAACTAACTATATTATTGTTATTATTATCGCCCCCACCAAAAATAGCACCCCATCTTGCAAACATACCTACATAAGAAATAACACCTGCAATTGTAGCTGCAATAGTTGAAACAAGAATATCTCTATTCTTAATATGAGAAAGCTCATGAGCTATAACTCCCTTCAACTCACTATTATCTAATAGATCCAAAATCCCAGTGGTCACAGCAACAGCACTATTCTTTGGATTTCTTCCAGTAGCAAAAGCATTAGGATTTGCACTATTTACAATATACAACTTAGGCATTGGAATTTGAGCCAAATGCACAACTTCCTTAACAATTCTATATAATTCAGGATTATCCTTCTCTTTAACCTCTTTAGCTCTATACATAGCTAAAACAATCTTATCTGAAAAGAAATAAGCACCAAAATTAATCAAAACAGCAAAAGCTAAACCAAAAGCTAACCCAGTATTTGATCCCAATAAATATCCCACTCCCAAAAAAACACCAGTTAATACCCCCAATAAAATTACAGTCTTAATATGGTTCTCAATCATAACTATAAAAAACAAATTCTAATTTAAAAAACTTCCTAAACAGCTTTCCTCATTTGTTTAAAGCCCTTAACAGTAATAGAAAGCACAACCTTCCCAGAAAATCTAACTTGTAAAACATCCCTTACTCCCAATTGAACAGGATTAGTACCTATTGTAGTAAACCCTCCCAATCTTCCCAAGTAAGTTTCACATCTTGGATTCCCCTGGTAAATAACATGACCTCCTCTCAAAAAAATCTTCCCATGAACATTAGAAACATGAGGGCTATCAATATGAATACCATAAGCATGACCACCAATCTCCAAATCCCTACTCAAATAGTATTCTCTAGTATAAGTTTCACGTTCATCTGTAATCTCTAAAAAAATTGAAGGTCCAGGTTCCATATTAATCACCCATTAAAAGTTTCTACCTCAATTTTAAAAACTGGTCTTCTCCCCTCTCCAAGAAAAACAATCCTTGTATCTTTAAAAACTTGAATCTTCCCAGCTACTTGATGCCAATGCCCCCCTTGATAAATCCAAGAACCCATTGTGCTGCTTAAATCATAATAATACCAAACACTTCCCTCCACTTTAAACATTCCATGCTTTCCAGAAACATGTCCATCATCTAAAATAATATCATTACCTCCAACAGCACCAACCTTAATCTCTAAATCCCTATCAAAACCTTGTCTTTGCATTTCACCTACCCTCGCACCAAAAGTTCCCCACCTCAAAACTAATTGAGGAACATTTTCAGTTATTATCTCAACAATAGAAACTTCAACAGTTACATCATCAATCTCTCCAACCGGTTCAATTCCAGGACCTAAAAAACCAAGCCTATTTCCTTTATTCAATTCCACCTTAGATCCTTCATTTGCCCTTATCCATCTTCTCCCACGATTAAAATAAACAACACCCCCCTTCCTAACATAAAAAAACAAAATACCCTTCTCTTTCATACCAAACACTCCTTGGATAGCAGCAACTTTTGGAGAATTAATATTTATACTACAATTACTTTTACCAATTGTAACTTCAACATCATACACCTCTGTAAAATCTGCAAAAGCAATATTAGAATCTTTACTTTTCACAGTCAGTCTTAACTTTTCCAACCTTTTCATAAAAACTTACAAAGAATCAGACTATATAAAAATTACTGCAAAACTTCATCCAGATTATCATCCCAATTATCATAATAAACTCTATCAGCCATCTCTGCAACACCAGCCAAAGGAACAGTTCTAGCTGTCAATTCATTATTCAACTTATCTGGAAATCCCCAATCCTCAATTTCCAAATACCAACTATCTGGTTCATTGTTTGCATCATTATCAGGAAAATTTTCATCAGCACTAGAATGAATCTCAGATTGAACATAAGAAATATCACAATTCAACCTAGTCCACAAACCAGCAGTTTTATGAAACCCATCATAAGCTTGCCTTATATGGGGTTTATCATCAGCAGCTTGGACATGATCAGCAGCAGCAAAAGGAAGTAACACTTTCAATTCAGGTAACTTCTCTCCAATCTTATCGTAGTTATTCACAGTAATTCTATAAGGCCAAAACTCATCCACCTCTTCAACAGTTGCAATATTATCTGGCCATTCATCAAAGGCTTCATTATCATACAAAGCATGAGTAAGTGCTTGTGAAAAATAAGATTTCCCATCTATCTGTGGCCCCTTATAATCTAAAACATAATCTCCAAAGGCTGGCCTTCCCCCTTCCTCTTGCTCAACCCAAGTTACTTCAGAATAATCAACATCAATAGAAGTGGAGGTATAGCCCTTATAATCATAATAAGGATTATAAACTTTATTTTTAACTTCATCAAAATGTCCAATCTCCAAAGGATACATCTCTGCCATGGTAGGATTCTCTCTTCCAACAAAATACTTCAAAGATTGTAAATCCTCTCCATAATAAGCCATAACATTTGTAGCAACCACCCCCGCATGGGAAGAAGCAAACATTCCTACATTATCATAAAGAACATCAACTTCAATCAATTCATGTAAATACTTTCCATTAACATCTGGAATTTCACCTAAAGAAAATCTAATTGTATCTCTCAAAGCAGCCAAACTATCCTCACCACCAAAATCATACTCTCCTTCACTAACAACTCCAGTATTTTTATCATACTTACCAGGCCATAAATTAGTAACAGATACAGCACCAACATCTACAGGATTATAAATCAAGTGAAACTCACTCTGTTCATCATTATACTTTTCAACAAACCAAGTAGAAGCAACAACAACTATTGGAGCTTCATCCCCATATCTAAGTTCATCAGGTATATCTATCCTCACAGCAATCTTCCCATTCTCTTCTGTATTAATTTGAGTTACAATATAACCGGGACTACAAATTTCTAATTCCTCAGCATCAACAATCCCATCACCATTATCATCACACTCTAACTCCCCTCCAGCCAAAGCAATAACAACAGCAACAATAGCTAATACTCCTGCACCACCATAAATAAAACCTTTTTTCATAAAAATAACAAACCTTTAAAAATTTAAAAACCTTTGTAAACAAAATGAAGAAAAAGAAAACATTACTCATTCCTTTACTCCTAATTCCAATATTATTACTCACAACCCTAATCTTATTACCTGAAGAACCAGAACCATTCACCTCTCCACTATACTTTACCTTTGTAATACATACTGAAGAAGACATTAACAAATATGGAGTAGAAAAAGAAAATAACATGGACTATGATGGAGATGAAGAACTCCTTTTACATGCAACAATGACAATGAGAGAATTAGCTGAAATAGCACAAAATCATGGAGTAAAAATAAACTTTGGTACTGATTGGACTTTTGCAAATGGAGTAGAACTTTATGATCCTACTTTTTTCACAGATCTAGAATCAATGGGACATGAAATAGATGCTCATGCACACGAATCACATATATTATATTCAGAAGTAAGAGAAGATATAATTTCAGCAGGTGGAACACCAACACAAATAGCTTCAGGATTAACAGAAGATGAAATCTATGAAAAAATGGAATACTTTGATACTTACTATCCAGACTTCACAACATTATGGGGGGTATCTCTAGCTGGCCATGAACTAGGAGAGGTAATAGCAGGTAATGTTTGGAGACCTTCAAGAGAAGATTGGACTCAACATGATAAAAATGGAGATTATATCTACATAGGCCATGGAGAATATGCTAACAGTATAAACTACATAGAAAATGCAATAAACAACAGAAAAGAAAATCAAATTAATACTTATGCTGTATTCACAAACCCAAGACACTTCAAAGCATCAAAAGCATCAACAATAGATGACAAATGGACAGCTAAAGAATCTAGTTATGAGTACTATGAAACTAGACTTGAGTGGTGGGACAATTTTTTCACTGAATTAGATACTTATGTAGAATCTGGAAAAGTTGAATATGTAACACTAACTGAAATTTCAGAAATATTCATAGAACAAGAAAATCAATTAATATTCACAGATGAAGAAATCCCAAGATCAGAAGAAGCATTAACTAGCTTAAATGAACAAGAAGGTTATAAACTCTAGAAAACTTTATATTAATTCTAATTATTGAAATACTATGCCTTTTGATGTTGTTATAGGAAGAAATGAATCAGATAAGAAAAAATTTGGTTCAAAAGGAACAATTCTATTAGGTAAAACCTATGTTAAAATGGGTCAAACAACCTCTATGTCCAATCCAATATATATGGATGTAATTCGTTCTCATGTTGTTTTTGTCGTAGGTAAAAGAGGTGGAGGAAAGTCATACTCAGCAGGAGTTATTGCAGAAGGAATGATAGATCTACCCGATGAAGTATCAAAAAACCTATCAATAATCATGCTTGACACAATGGGAATCTATTGGACAATGAAATATGGTAATGAAAAAGATTCAGATTTACTAGAAATGTGGGGATTAAAACCCAAAGGTCTTGAAAAAATAAAGATATTCGCACCAATTGGTTATTATGACAAAGCAAAAGAAGATGGAATACCCGTAGATGAAAAGTTTGCAATCAAAGCATCTGAGCTTTCAGGGGAAGATTGGAGACTTGCATTTGGATTAGAACCTTCAAACCCAGTTTCAATCCTAATTGAAAAAACTCTTGGAGATCTCGCAGAAAATAAAATATATCAATATGATATAGATCACATGATAGAAGCAATGCAAAAAGATGATTCATTTGAAAACAACACAAAAAATGAAGCGATCAACAGATTAAAAGTAGCAAAAAGATGGGGATTATTCGCTGAAGAAGGAACAAAAATAGATGTTCTAATTGAAGGTGGAAAAGTTTCAGTTCTTGATGTATCTGCATATGCAACAGAAGAAGGTGGATGGGGTGTAAAATCCTTAGTAATTGGATTAATTGCAAACAAAATATTCATAGAAAGAATGATTTCAAGAAAATTAGAAGAAATAGAAGCAATCAAAACTGGTTACAGTTATTTCCAACTAGAAGAAGAAACAAGAGAAGAACAAAAACCATTAATCTGGTTTATTATTGATGAAGCACACGAAATGCTTCCTGCAGAAGGAAAAACAGCAGCAACAGATGCACTAGTTACAATCCTAAGAGAAGGAAGACAACCAGGTTTATCATTATTATTAATCACACAACAACCAGGAAAGATCCACTCAGATGTTATGACTCAATCAGATATAGTTCTTGCACATAGACTTACAGCAAGAAGAGATGTGGATGCACTAAACTCCATGATGCAATCCTATTTAGGGGAAACACTTACTGGTTATCTAAACATGCTCCCAGGAGAAAAAGGAGCTGCAATAGTCCTAGATGATAATTCTGAAAGATTATTTCCAATGAGAGTCCGTCCTAGGTTCACCTGGCACGGAGGAGAAGCACCAACAGCACTAAAATACAAAAGATCTCAACATCTAGGATTAGATTAAAATGTACAAAAGAAAAGATTCTTACTTTAATAAAGCAAAACAACAAGGCTACAGAGCTAGATCCTCTTTCAAATTATTAGAAATACAAGAAAAATATAAACTAATCAAACCAAAAGACACAGTACTAGATATTGGTTGTGCTCCTGGTTCTTGGTTACAAGTTGTAAAAAAGTTAACATCCGGATTTATACTAGGAATAGACATAGTCTCTGTAAAATCAATTAAAGGTGTAGAATTCATACAACAAGATATTAATGATTTCAAAACAGAAAAGAAATTCAATGTTGTTCTATCCGACATAGCCCCAAAAACAACAGGAATAAGAAATATAGATCAACAAAAATCTTATGACCTAACAAAACAATCTTGGGATGCAGCAAAAACCAATTTGAAAAAAAATGGAAACTTTCTTGTAAAAACATTCCAAAGCCAAGAAACACAAATCCTAGTAAAAGAAATAAAACCTTTTTTCAAGCTTGTAAAAACCTATGTCCCAAAAGCAACAAGAGAATCTTCTAAAGAAATATATATAATTGCAATCAGTTTTAATCCTTCCTAACAAAAGTTAACCTTCTATGGCCTATAATATCATAAGCAAACCCTCTTGAAAAAGCATCTTCTCTTACTGATTGTAATCTAGTTAAAAGTTCATCTCTACCTAAACCCTTAAATGCAAATGTAGCCCATTCTAACCATTTTTCCAATCCACCAGGAGCATTAATAGCTTCTAACCAGACTCTTGCAGTTTCAACATAATCTTCCCTACCATCTTCACTCCTAGTCAAATCAAAAAAATCAGAAGCAGCTTCAACAATCTGTTCTTCATTATGAGGTAAATAAGAACCAGGAAAATAAGCTTTCCACTGTGCAATTATTCTTCTAGGTGAATTCATTGGAGCTCTTGGATCAATATCTACATCTAAATCCGGAACTCCCTTTCCTCCAAAAATCATAGTTTGTAAATAAAAACCCCTTTGGGGTTTTAAACAATCATGTACCAATTCAAAAAATTTATGATAAACTTCCATTTGTCTTCCAGCCCTAAATGCATCAATAGAACAAAAATGTTCAAAAGCACCAATAGAAACAGCCCCATCAAATTGTCTATCTGGACGATAATCATTCCAATCCATCAACCTCGCATCCAAACCCATCTCTTGACAATAAGCAACTTGAGCAGGTGAAAGAGACAACCCAATAGCTCTACCACCCCAATTTTCAACTTCATTTAACATATTACCCCAACCACATCCAAAATCAATAACTCTATCTTCTGAAGAAAAGCCTATCTGTTTTAAAGCATAGACCCTCTTATTAGATTGGGCTTCAACATAAGCAGCAATTTCCTCTCCATAACCAGGATAAATTCCTTCATACCTTGCACCAGTAAAATCTACAGGTACATTTTCTCCAAACATCCTAATCATACTATTTCTCCATAATGCATCCATTGCATCATAAGAAACAAATATATCTCCCTTATCTGCCATAAAAAATAAAAATAAAATTTACTTTATAAAATTTTATATTATAAAACCTGAAAATCAACACAAATCCTAAACTTTCCAGGAGAATACTGCCCACACTTAACAACATCTAACACCTTACATTTACACTTACTCTTAATTTTCTCCAAAGCAACATCAGGAATATCATTCTCATGTAAAAAATCATAAAAATGTACAATTCCTTTCTTCTTAACACATTTTAAAGCAACATCTAAGAAATCCTCTGCACTCTTTGGCAAAGGCATCAACACCCTATCAAACTTTTCATCAAAACTAAAATCCTTAGCATCTTCATTAAACAACTTAACATAAGGATATTTTCTACAATTCCAAACAGCATAATCATGAGCAACCTTATTCTTCTCAACACCTACAATCTTAACAGCTTCTGTATTCTTTGCCAACACAATACAATAAGGACCAACTCCAGAAAACAATACCAAAACCTTCTCTCCTTCCTTAACCAAAGAAGCAATCCTCATTCTCTCAGTACCCAACCTAGGAGAAAAATAGCACTTCTCCACATCCAACTTCAACTGAACCCCATTCTCTTTATACAAAGTCTCCTTCCTCTTCTCACCACAAACAACTTCCATATCCTGAGTTCTAAACTCTCCATGGTGAATCCCTTTCTTCCTAAGAACCACATTAATATTTTTCTTCTCTAATAATTCTTCACATTTCTCATTAGTAACATCCTCTCCAACAATCAAAATATCTCCAATAACATCATATGCTACCATAATAAGAAAAAACTAACATTAATTTATAAAATTATCCTTCTCAATTCTTCATTTAAGTCATTCACAGTAGAATGGGATTTCTCAGTTGGGGCTTCAGAATTATCTTTAAGAAACCCTTCAATATAATCATCCATTTCCACAATATTTTGAATTATATCCTTTTCCTCTCCAGAAGATTTTAATTTTATTATCTCCTTAAGTTTTTTTAATATTTTCCCAGGAATTATTTCTTCCATTTCATTTAATGTATCAAGAAAAACTATTGGAGGAAGAGACTTCTTATGAACTACCCATTTTGCATTAATTAAACCCCTATATGCATAAAGATATTTTTTATAAGTTACAAAACTCCCAGATTTAAGATACTTAACATAATTATTCCTACACATAGATTTATAATGATGATACAAAGCAATAGGATTAAAATTATTTATAGCAAATTCCTTAAAAGTCTTATTCTGCTCTCCATGATAAACAATAGGACTCATCAACCATTCAATAGTTGTAGGATTTGAAGAAGATAACATCCTAACATACTTAAAAACATCAAAACCAGACATATCAATATAAGAACCCTCTACCTGACAAGAATTTCCATCCTTATCAAAAGCAATAGTAATGACATCAGTGGGATTATTAATTTGAATATATTCTTTAAGGGGTCTAAAAAAAACAAACCTAACATCAAAATCACTATCTAAACTATCCATCCCCCAGGCCCTACTCCCATTCTCTACAGCAAAAAGAATCTTAATTTTCTTTTCCTTTTCAAGATTTTCACAGATCTTTCTAATCCTATCTTCCATAAGAACAAAAAACTAACATTTCCTTATAAAACTATTGGGCCAAATATATAAAATACCTTTTACCCATAAATTAAAGTTCCAATAACAACCAAAGCATTCAATACTACAAACCCAGAATAAACCACAATAAGCCTTCTGTCTTTATGTAAAATCCCGTAAAATATCCACAAAGCACCTAGAAGAGTATACGAAAGCCAAGATAAAAAAGAAACACCACTTGCATTTTGATTCACCCATATTTTTAAAACTTGGGGCAGAGTCATAATCCAACCAAAAATACCACCCGCATAAACTAACTTATCAACATAATAAATTAATTTAGATTTAGATTTCTTTCTTCTATTCTTATGATGATGATGTAAAACATGAGTTTCATGAACCATAGAATAATACAAACCAAACTTTCCTTATAAAACTATTGGGCTTCAGCCCTCTCCTCTGATCAAACTCTGAAAGAGTTTGTGTTAGAACCACTTCTTCAAACTCTCTTTTTCCTTCTTCTGTAATTTCTCTAAAACATTATCCACTCTAGTCTCTGTAAAATCATGCCTCTCAATCAAAATCTCTTTAATTCTATCAACATCCAATTCTCCAAACTTCAAATTAACATCACTAACTGGAATATGTTTAAATGTATCAAATATAACTTTCCAATCAAAATTACATTCAAGCTCATCAAATATTAATTCTGGTTTCTTTCCAGACTGTATCAACTTCAAAGCCTTCTTAGGACCAATTCCCTTAACTCCTCCAGGATTATAATCAGTACCAACTAATATTGCCCAAAGTATTAATTCCTCTTGATTCAACTCTAAACTATCTAATACCTGTTTCAACTCAATCAAATAAGGAGCTATCAACACATACCTTCCACCAGAAACCTTTCTTTTTTGTGATAAAGTCAAATTCTGTATTAGTTTGGGTCCTCCAAATAACAAAGTATCATAATCTTGACTCCCTACAGCATAAACCTTTTTCTTCTTACACATATAAGCACATTGAGCTTCAGCTTCAGAAGGAGCCTGAACAGTAGGTAATCCCATTGCCTCCAACAACTCCTTAGCCTCATCAAACATCTCTTGATTCATTCCAGTAAATTGTTTAGAGTAAAACTCCATCAAATTCTCATCCTCTTTAGCAGCAGCTTCCATATATTTCTCTTTTGCCTTATCTTTATTCTCTCTTCTCTTCTGTTGAGTTAAGGCTTTTAACTGTGGTGGCTCTCCATCAAAAACAAACACTGGCTTTATTCCCTTTTGAACCATATTCGGAACTCTAGAAAACAAACCAACTAAATGAGAAGTAACTTTTCCCTCTTTATTCATCAAAGGAGTTCCATCTTGCTGTCTTATAGAAGAAGCAAACTGATACAATACATTAGAAGCATCAATAGCAAGAGTCTTACCTTGCAAAGAATCCCATTTTACATCCTTTTTCTCAACTAAATCCCCTAATTTAATTCCCATCAGAGAAAAAACAAATTAAAAATATAAAAAGCTTTGGTATATTATTCAGGAATTGCACAATTTTGACTATGGTTTTTAACAAATTCCCTTAACTCATTAAATTGAGAAGGTGCAAGCATCCTACCTATACCTAGTTCCTTACTAAAATCCAAAAATAATATCTTATGTCCTGCAGTATTTACAGATCTTAATTCAAGTCTCCATTTTTTCTTCCTAGCAAAGTTCATCAAAACATCAATAGCAGCACGAAGACCTTTCAAATCAGAAGCAACCTCAAATCTAGATTTCCTAGGATTTACATCTTTTATTCCTATCCTATAGGGTCCAAAATACATACGCTCTCCCTTTGGAGCAACTTGATTTGGAGAAAGAAATTCGGGATTAAGTTCTAAAAATAATGTCTTTATTTCCTCTGCAGAAATTTGAGGATTTTTTAGTGGATATAACCTTACTCCCATTTTATTACATACCTCTCCTTGGATTATTATTATGTGCAATTAGCATCTCTTTAATCTCTTCTAATTGAGACCCACTTAATGAGCCCAATATTGGCTCAGCTATATTCTTATCTCCCAATCTTGCTCTCACAATATTGGGTCTTGCCTTCAAATAATTAATAAACTCTTTAACAGCTAATTTTAAAGAACTAAAATTAGGACTAAAAGTTTGTGGCACATAATTATCTGCAGAAAGCTTCCATCTTAACTTACGCCCCCCTATCCCCCCACCCTCGCTTGTTTGCTGTATTTTTACATTTACCCATTGATCATCTTCTGCCATATTATCACCTATCTATTCAATTACCTAAAGATTTAATAATATTTCTGTTCTAAACACAATAAAAGAGAATGATAAAACAAATTTCTTTCAAACATGGCTGGTTCTACTACTACAGAGTCCATGAACCTAAAACAAAACAACTATGTGAAACATTTCCAGAACTTATCTCCTACTTATATGACACTTTTGATAACTGTCCTAATGATTATTTCCAAGTAGAACCCAGATCTTCACACCTAAAATTCCCATTAAATCAATTAAATCTAACAGATGTTAACAATCATGAAGTATGTAATCTAACAAAACTAGGATTAGATAAAAACTCAGAAAGATACAAATCAAACCATTCAAAAGTTCAAATGTTCATGTTAGAAAATGACACAAATACAATAGCAATAGAAGTCCCATTATGGTTACAACCAGAAGAACTTGACACTTACAAAAACCTATTCAACTCAGAAAATCCATTAACTGGCCATATAGATTTAGTTAGAATAGAAAATGACAAAATCTGGATTTGGGATTACAAACCAAACGCATCAAAAGAAAAATATGCATCTACACAAGTCTACTTCTATGCATATATGCTATCCAAAAGAACAGGTATACCTTTAGAAAAGTTCAGGTGTGGATATTTTGATTCAGCAAATTGTTATATATTCAAACCAGAAAATCACCATTTAGAAACAATTAATTAACCATACTTAATCTTCAAAAACAAAATTGACAAAGCCAATAATAATCCAACACTATTCATAACTGCAACTGGACCATTCCCAATAATTACAGCATAAGTTATCCATAAAATCAAACCAATAGCATAAATAATATACCTCCACAAAGATAAATCCTTAGTAGACCTAGTTTTCCAACTCTTTATTGTCTGTGGCAACAAAGAAATAACTACTAAACTTCCTGCAACATATCCTAATATATCTATTAACATCTTATTCTCCTAATAACTAAATAAATCCCTCTGCCCAGTCAATAACTCATCAAAATTCAATTCAAAAAACACAAGAATAGATTCTGCAATAGGTTTTACTTGCTTATTCAAATAATGAGTATAATCTAAATGCCCTTTAACTCTTTCAACAGGTTCTGGACCTTCAGAAGTAATAACATACTTTATTCTTGTACCTTCAAACTTATCCAACTTCCTGGCCGCTTTAATGTGGGGAGGAGTAGTTTTAACATATTCCTCCAAAGGCTTCCTAATACTCTTGCTATAAACCAATTGATCATCAAACTTACCTTTTTTCAACTTAGCAACAAAATCAGTAACAAACTTTTTAACATTCTCTCCTTTAAACACTCTATTCAACAACTCCACTTGAAACCTTTTAGCCAAAGGAGTCCAATCCCCCCTCACAGCTTCCATCCCAGTAATCTCCAACTTACCATCAACCAAACCAGCATACCTTTTCTTAGCTCCTCCTTCCTTCCCTCTTAACTTAGGCATCAAAAACTTAGTATAACATTTCTCATACTCTAACTCTAAATAACTATCAACCTTAAACTCTTTTTTAATAAATTCATCATAAAATTCATTCATCTCTTTCTCTAATTTCTTACCTATCTTAGCAGCATCTTCTTCCTTCTCCTCACCAGAAACAACAAAACAAGAATCTGTATCAGAATAGATTACCTCATAACCTCTCTTCTTCAACTCATCAGCAGTCTTCTTAATAAAAAACTGTGCAAAAGAAGTAATTGCATTAGCCATATCCAAATTAAAAAACCTACAATTAGGAGAAGCAAAAACTCCAAAAAAAGAATTCATCAAAATCTTAACAGCATATCTACCAATCTCATCCTTCTTCTTCCTATACTCTTCCCGAACCTTCAACAACTCCTCAATAATCTCTGGCATAATACTTCTTTCCAAAGAAAAAGTAGCACCATTAGGAGCCTTAATCCCTTTCTTACCAAAAGCAAGAGGATCAATATTAAAAGTTCTCATCAAAGAAGGATACAAAGACTTAAAATCCAACACAAGAATATTATCATATATTCCAACTTTAGGATCCATAACAAATCCACCTTTAATTCTTTCTTCCTTCTCAACATAAACAAGAGAAGAAACAACATAACCTTTCTTTCTTAACCTTTTCAAATAAACAGAATCCAAAGAAGCAATACTCCCACTAACCTCTGACATCAAAAGCCCAGTCAACTCACTTCTTTTAACTGTCAAAGATAAAATCCCACTTTTATCTAAAATATCAACAACTAATTGAGAATCCTTAAGATTATAATCAACAAAAGTCTGAGTATCATTCTCATACATATCAGTAATTTCTTTACCTTTATCTTTAAACTCAACAGATTTCTTCTCTCCTAAAAAATGTTGGGCAGCAGTATCTAATTTATAATCAGATAACTTAACAAAACTCCTCTTCAAAAAATCCATAGCATCGATAACCTGTCTTCCAGTAGCTTTCATTGTAGAGCTTTCAAAAAATCCTTTCTTAATAACCAACCTAGAAGGAGAATTATCCTTGCCAAAAGCAAAAGCAATCTCATGTTTCTTACATCTATCTCTAATAACCTTCAAATCAAAATCAAGTAAATTCCATCCAGTAATTACATCTGGATCCAAATCATAAAGTAAAGTAAAAAACTTTTCTAATAACTCTTCTTCATTCCTACAATTAATCGCATTTTTTAATTTCTTATCACTAACAACTAAAACTTTCTTATAATCCCCACAAACAATAGAAACAGAATAAATCTTAGTCGCTTTAGGATTAGTCTCAATATCCATAGAAAACAATTTCAAATCTATTTTCCCCTTTCCCTTTTTCAATTCAGGTTCTCTATAAAACCTATCTACTCCTTCACTGTAATCATGATCCCCATCAATATCAACATAACCTTGAATATCTCTATCCATCAAAAATCTTCTAACAAACCTAATGTCCGCTTCAAAAGTTTTTATTCCTTCTTCATCAAACCCTTTCCTCAACTCAGGAACATCTTTAGGTATATCTAACAAAATCTTAACAACTTCTTGCTCATCAAAAGTCTTAAACTCCACTTCTTCATACTCAAAGTTCTCAACTTTCAAGGCTTTCTTCAAATCTTTCTTCAAAATAAAGAAATAAGGCCTGATATAATTAACAGTCAAAAAACTCTCCCCATTCTCCAATCTACCAAAAAGACAAACATAAGCCCTTCCATCCATTATCCTATAGGTAGCATCAACAATAAATCCAATCATAATTGAGAATAACAATACCTCCTTTATAAAATTTTAGAACAGAGCAAATATTTTAGCCAAATAAAGGATATATGCCAATAACAAAATCAAACCTTCCCAAATAGTTAACTGCTTATCTTGTATCATAAAGAAGTATAATAAACTTACTCCAATCATTACAGGGATACTAAATTGAACAATTGCAGAGGGTATAACAATAGCTCCAAAAAGTGCAGGAATTCCTAATACTGCAAATGAATTAAAAATATTTGATCCCAAAACATTACCAAATGCCAAACCAGCATTACCCCTCTTAGCCGCTTGATAACCCACCATTAACTCAGGTAATGAAGTACCAATTGCAACCGCACTTATAGCAATAACTTCAGTACCAATATTAAAAATAGTAGACAAATTTATCACAGAAGCAACAACATACTTTGCTCCAAGAAAAATAAAAATTCCAGCAATCAACATTATACCAATCTGTGACCAAAATCCTTCTTTCTTAGCAGTTTTCTTCTCCTTCTTTGTAATCTTTTGTTTTGAACCTGACTTTTTAGCTGAATTTACTGCAAAAGAAAAATAAACAATAACCCCCAAAATACCAATAATACCCTCCCAAAAATTAAAAACTCCATCCATACAAGATATAAAAACAAACAAAGCAGAAGCAAAAAATATAGGCAAATCAACTTTTAATATTTCATACTTAGTTTCAACCTTTCTACCCACAATAGCAACAAAACCCAAAATCAAAAGAATATTTGCAATATTAGAACCCACAACATTACCTGCTACCATCTCAGAATTTCCAGCAGCAACAGCAAAAAATGAAGAAATCAATTCAGGCAAAGAAGTACCTATTGCAACAATAGTAACCCCCACAATAAAAGCTGGCATTCCCAACAAAAGACCAATCTTCTCAGCAGCAGTTGTAAAATAATCAGAACTCTTTAATAACACCAGTAAACTTACAACAAAAATTCCAATCCAAAAAAAAGTCAATACTGCCATAATTATTCTAAAGAATAACCCTATATAAATTTTTTCATATATTTCAAAAGCTTTAAATATTTAATTCTCCCAGTAAATAATATGAAAAAAGTGGTGAAGAAGAAGAAAGGACATCCAATTATTATAAAAGAACTTACTATAGGCCAAAAAGCAGCCGATAAAGTTACCACTTTCTGTGGTTCTTGGTCATTTATTCTCTCAGTAATAGGTTTGATCTTTGTTTGGATCATTTTAAACTCCCTAGCATTCATCAACCACTGGGATCCCTGGCCATTCATAATCTTAAATCTAACACTTTCCTGCTTAGCCGCATTACAAGCTCCAATAATCTTAATGAGCCAAAACAGACAAGCAGAAAGAGATAGGATACAAGTAAAATATGACTATACAGTAGACAGAAAAGCAGAGAGGGGAATAAGACAGCTACTAAAAGATGTAGCCACAATGAAGAAATACATGTATGAAAACAAAAAACTTACTGCACCCAAAAAATTAAAAACAAAGAAATAATTCTCAACCCATGGAAGAATGGATTAAAGCTGGAAAAATTGGAGCAGAAATTTTAACATTTGCAAAATCACAAGCAAAGCCAGGAATACTCTTACTTGATCTAGCTGAAAAAATAGATAAAAAAATCTTAGAACTAGGTGCAAAACCAGCATTCCCCATAAACCTATCTATTAACCATATGGCTGCACATTACACTCCAGTAAAAGAAGATAAATTCATCTTAAATGAAACTGATATTCTAAAAATAGATATGGGTGCCCATATTGATGGATACATCTCAGATACAGCCCTAACAATTGGTCCAAATAAAGAATTAATCAAAGCTTCAGAAGAAGCACTAAAAGAAGCAATCAAATTCGCACGTCCAGGTGTACAAATAAGAAAAATTGGAGCAGTTGTCCAAGATGTTATTACCTCTTACAATTTCTCACCAATAAAAAATCTTTCAGGTCACCAAATAAAAAGATATGATCTACATGCGGGTGTAACAATCCCAAATTATGATAATGGAAATACAGCAGAACTAGAAGAAGGTATGGTTATTGCAATAGAACCCTTTGCAACAGATGGAAAAGGAAAAGTAGGAGAAGGAAAACCATCCTCGATTTACAGACTAATAAAGAAAAAACCATTAAGAGATCCAACCTCAAAAAAAATATTAAACTACATAGAAAAAGAATACTCCACTTTACCATTCTGTAAAAGATGGCTACAAAATAAATTCCCCCAATCAGCATTCACATTAAAAATCCTAGAAAATCAAGGAATAATAAAACAATACTGTCAACTTCCAGAAGCATCAAAAGGATTAGTATCTCAAGCAGAACATACAGTACTTGTTAAAGACAAACCTGTAATTCTAACAAAAAGAAAATAAAAAAAGTTAAAGAGTCAAAAATATTGTTCTCTCATTATTTGTGTAGTCACTTTCTTCAACAAATGCAGCACCATTTCCACCTTGTTGATTAATTTCTACTGTAATCTGTTCTCCACCTTGATTTAGGACATCCCCCTCTAACAAAATAGTCAAAGTTACATAAGTGTTATCTCCTGGACAAAGTTCTCCAGAAAATGCTTGACCTTGCAAGGCATATCTTATAGATGATGTTTCTGAGTAATCAACTCTTGAACTTAATCCGCCATTTTCAGACAAGTCAAAACAAGCAATACCATCATTAGATATAGAAACTCTATAAACTACTTTAGTATAACTTTCGCCCAAATATGTATAAGGATAGAATGCAGCTTCAGATCCACTAACTCGATAAAGATTAAAATCAGGTAAGGCTTCACTATCACAAACATCACCAACACCATTTCCATTCAAATCTACTTGATCAGCATTGGCATCATCTGGACAATTATCTAAATTAGAACAAAATCCATCACCATCTAAATCATTATCTGAATCTAATGGACAATCATCACAAACATCTCCTCCAAACTCATCACTATCACTATTCAATTGATCTTGATTACTATTTGTTGGACAGTTATCCTCATGATCTCCTACTCCATCAGAATCTGAATCAGCAAGTACTCCACCATCACAAATAACATCAAATGTATCAATTACATTAACAGATGTACCTGAACATTCATACTCTCTGTGACTACAATATCCACTATCACAATCAAGAGTCGAAGACTCACCAGCATTATAATTATAAAAACAATAATCACTATATTCAGTTTCTGCTCTAAATTGATTTCCAGGAATAGTAACAACTCCAAAAATCAATTTTTCATCTCCACCATCTGAATCAGTACACTCTGCACTTCCTCCAATTTGTGAAATATGTATATCTTGTTCTCCACTAAGCGCCTCTTCTGCACTTCTAGCAGAAGGCATCCCAGGAGTTTCTCCCTCATCAACAAAACCAAAACCAGGTCTCTGCTCTGGATCCATAGGATCAACATCGGGTGAATCACTACTATCTGAACCTCCAGGTCCAGTTTGTTGAGCACCAGCTAAATCTTGAATCCCTCCAGAATCTCTATCAGAACTCCAACTAAATATTCCCCTTAGTCTTTGTCCAAAAGTCCTAGGTTCTTCATCTGAAGATTCATCAGATCCCCCAAAACTAAAAATTCCACTAAAAAATCCACCCTCTTCCTTTTGATCATCTTGATCTGCAGCGGCATAACCAGTAATAAATTCCCAAACGTTAGCACTAGCTATTCCAAAAGAAAATAAAAGTATAGTCAAAAAAAGAAAAACTTTCATATAGTTTTTCATCCAAAACACCTCAAAATAGATAAGACACGAACTTATATATAAACTTAATTATCTTTAACCAAAATAATTCTCTTTTATAGCTGCTCCTCTTGCAGTTCGGATATAACTCTCTTCAATAGCTTTATACTTCTTAACATCTTCCTGCCTAATAGAAGGTTTAATTTTACCAACAGCTTCCTCAAAATGTTTCATACCTATTTCTTTAGCATTCAGATTCTCTCTCAAAGCCAACATACCTGCCTCTCTTGCAACCCCTTCAATATCACTACCAACATAATTATTCATCTTTTCAACCAATGCTTTAATACTAACATCTTTAGCAAGTGGCATTCCTTTAGTATGAATCTTAAAAATTTCCTCTCTAGACTTATCGTCGGGAACTGGAGTAAAAATAATCCTATCAAACCTTCCTGGCCTCAAAAGAGCAGGATCTACAATATCTGGTCTATTAGTTGCAGCAATTACAACAACATCATTTAACTCTTCCAAACCATCAATCTCAGTTAACAAAGTATTAACCATTCTCTCAGTAACATTATTTCCCATACTATTCCCTCTCCTAGAAGCAATAGCATCTATTTCATCAAAGAATATAATGGTAGGTGCACTCATCCTAGCCTTCTTGAATATTTCCCTAATCCCTTTCTCTGATTCTCCAACCCATTTATTCAACAACTCTGGCCCCTTAACTAAAATAAAATTAGCTTCAGATTCTGACGCTACAGCCTTAGCCAAAAGAGTCTTACCACAACCAGGAGGACCATACATCAAAACTCCTTTTGGAGGTCTAATTCCCATCCTTCTAAACTTAGCAGTATATTTCAAAGGCCACTCAACAGCCTCTTTCAACTCTTGTTTCAAATCTTCCAATCCACCAATATCTTTCCAAGAAACAGATGGGATCTCAACTAAAACTTCTCTCATAGCTGAAGGCGTAACAACTTTCATTGCTGCCTCAAAATCTTTCTCAGTAATTATCAACTTCTCTAATATTTTCTTATCAATAACACTATTCTCTTTCAAATTAAAATCAGGTAACAATCTCCTAATAACATTCATTGCTGCCTCTTTACACAAAGCAGCCAAATCAGCACCAACAAAACCATGAGTTTTATCAGCCCATTTCTTCAAAGTTACCTCTCTCAAAGGCATATTTCTTGTATGAATTTTTAAAATACTTAGTCTACCCTTTTTAGAAGGAACACCAATAACAATCTCTCTATCAAACCTTCCAGGTCTTCTAAGTGCTGGATCAATAGCATTAGGTCTATTAGTTGCAGCAATTACAACTACCTTTCCTCTAGTCTTCATCCCATCCATTGTTGCCAACAACTGAGCAACTATCCTCTTCTCAACCTCACCATAACTCTCCTCCCTTTTAGAAGCAATAGCATCTATCTCATCGATAAAAACAATTGAAGGTGACTTTTTCTCGGCATCCTCAAAAATCTGTCTTATCTTTTTCTCAGCTTCACCAACAAACTTTGAAACAACTTCAGGACCATTAATTAAAACAAAATTAGAATCACTCTCATTAGCAACAGCTCTAGCCAAAAGTGTTTTTCCAGTTCCAGGAGAACCATGTAACAAAACTCCCCTAGGTGGTTCAACCCCTAATCTTTCAAACAATTCAGGATGCTTCAAAGGCAACTCAACCATCTCTCTAACTTTTTTTATCTCTTCTTCCAACCCACCAATATCCTCATAAGTAACATCTGGAACTCTCTCCTCAACAATCTCCACTGGTTTAGAACTAACCTTAATATCTGTAGATTCAGTAATAATCACAGCTTGGTTGGGTTTTGAATCAGCAACAATAAATCTCAATCCTGCCAAACCAAAACTTCCCATAAAATTATCATCAAACATTTGGAACATATCATCAGAAAAAGGACTATCTGCCATTGCCTCTCTTCTCCTAGTAGTTCCTCCCAAAGTCAAAATATCTCCTTTTACAACTGCCCTTCCTAACAAACTTCTCTTAAATATAACAGGATCAATCTTAACTCTAACCCCTTGTTGAGCAGGAGCAACAATCAGACTCTTAGCCTCTTTAACTTCAGCCCTACGAACACTAACAACCTCACCAATCCCAGTTTTAGCATTTCTCCTAAGAATTCCATCCATCCTAATAACAGTCTGCCCTACATCTGTAGGATAAGCCCTATCCACAATACCCACAGTAGTCCTTCCACCCACAATTTCAACAATATCTCCCACTCTAACCCCTATCTCTCTCATTGTTTCCCCATCTATCCGAACTATCCCTTTATAAGCCTCCTCTTGAAGAGCCTCCATTACCTTCAATTTAACATCATTCATACTCATTTTCTTTTTAAATCCAGATTAATAAGCCTTACGGTATGGTGTTTTATAAAGGTTTAGCGGATATTTTACCACAAAACATTTAACAAATAACAACACAAAAAACATATGCTATCTGAATTAAATTTTCCTAATAATATAACTCTAGTTTATGGCCCAAGTGCTTCTGGGAAAACCACCCTTTGTCTTCAAAAAACAGCTGCAAATCCAGGAAAAACAATATTCATAGATACTGAAAATACTTTCACAACAGATAGACTTCTAGAAATGAACCCAAATATCAATCTAGACAATATAATCCTAATAAAAGCAACAAGCTACTCAGAACAATACAAAGCAGTAAAAAACCTTCAAAAAACAAAAAACATCTCACTAATAGTAATTGACTCTTTTACAAAATATTACCGGAAAAAAGTTCAAGAAAAATTAAATGTAACTCCTCCAACAATAAAACAACTACAATTCCTAAGAGATCTAAAAATACCAGTTCTACTAACTTCCCAAGTCTACTGTAAAGACAACCTATGCAAACCATTAGCAAACCACTTATGGGGAAACTTTTCAAAATATACAATAGAATTACAAAAAGATCATTTTGACAAAAGAACATTATTTACAAACAATCTAAAAGTAAATTTTGTAATAACTGGACAAGGTCTTACCACCCAGCAAACCAACCAACCACATTCCCAAACAAAGTCTGAGGCTCTATAATAATCTCACCAGAATCATACAATTCTTCTATATCACCAGCCGGATCACCAAACTCACCTATTTCAAGCAAATCTTCTTCATCTAGAATAATAATATATGAAGCATCTTCATATCCACCCTGATTAAATCCAGTAATTCTATCATCTTCAATAACAAAACCATAAACATTCTCAGTTCCATCCATCATATTAAGTTGAACATTAATCTCTGGCTCACCTAACAAAAATCTAAACACAGTTGGAATCTCACTCAAATCAACATCCTCAGCATATTCCTGAATAAACGTATAATACTGATCACACTCTTCTGCACCATAAGGACATACATCAGCACTAACCATAGAAAATAACAAAATTACAAACAATCCAACTAAAATCTTTTTCATAAATACAAAAATATAAAACTAGTATATAAATCTATTTCTTCTTCTTAACTTTTTTCTTAACAACTTTTTCCTTAACTTCTTTTTTAGCAAAATACTCAGGATGCTCCTTTCTCCAAGCCACCTTCTGAGGACAATCATGATTAATACAGTAAGCCCAAGGCCTTTTCCCTTTAGAAATTAACATAACCTCTGGAAATCCACATTCCTTACAAACCTTATCTGAACTCTTAGCCAAAAATCCTCTTGGTAAAGAATGTGTTATCTTACATTCAGGATAAGTACTACAAGCAATAAAATAACTCTTAAACCGAGGAGAATAAGTTATCTTTTGATTCCCTCCACACTTACATTTCATAACAAAACTCTCCACTTTCTGTGTTTCTTTATATGACTCATACAACTCTTGCCCAATTTCTTTCTCCTTTTTCTTAAACTTAGCCAAAACCTTAGTTAAAAACTTCTGAGCATCATCCAAAACCTTCTTCTCCTTGACCTTACCAGATCTAACCTTCTCCATATCCTCTTCAAATCCCCTAGTTAACTCAGCATCTAAAACATCAGAACAATACTTCTCTAAAACCCTAACAGTTTCTAAACCTAAATCAGTAACTTCAATACTTCCATTTCTCTTCAAATAATTCCTCATAAATAAATGCTCAATAATCTCAGACCTAGTTGCCTTAGTTCCTAAATTCCTTTTCTCCAATTCCTTAATTATAGAAGCAGGAGTATATCTCCTTGGTGGTTGAGTCTCCTTATCATGTAAGAACAACTCCTTAATCTTCAATTCCTGTTTTTCAGTAACATCAATCACAACTTCATCTTTCTTCACATAAGGATCATAATATTTATGCCATCCTTCATCCAAAGTTCTAGTACCTTTACCCAAAAACTTTTCTTTATTAACATCAATTTTAACATTCACCGTTTCCTTCAAAGCCGGCTCAGCAAAAGTAGCCATAAATCTCTTAACAATCAAATCATAAACCTTTTTCTCTCTACCTTCAATACCTTGTGGAACTTCTCCAGTAGGATAAATAGCTGGGTGAGCTGGATCTGTTTTCTTACCATTATTTGGTTTTAATTTACCCTTCACCAATTCATCACATAAAGGTTTATACCATTTCTGTTGAGCTAACTTTCCCAAGATTTTTTTAAACCCTAATTTTTCAGATAATTGATTACTAGAAGTTCTTGGATATGAAATATAAGAATTAGTATAAAGCTCTTGAGCAATAGCCAAACACTCTTTAGGTTGAATCCTAAAAACTCTATAAACTTCCATCTGCAAAGAAGTTAAATCAAAAGGATTTGGTGGTGCTTGCTTAAACTTTTTCTTTTCTATTTTTTCAACAATAGCTTTCTTACCTTTACATTTTTTAACAATTTCCTCAGCTTTCTTCCTTTCATCAAATTTCCCTTTCTCATGCCAAGCACTCAATTCCTCACAAGCCAATTCAATCTCCCAATAAGGGACAGGAACAAATTTATTAATTTCTAATTCTCTTTCAGCCAAAGTTTTCAAAGCTGGTCCCTGAACCCGACCACTAGATAAAACCTTAAACGTACCGGTTGCATTTTTTACTGATAATGTCAAAGCTCTAGATAAATTAATTCCAAAAAAATGATCTAAATGATGTCTAGTATCCCCAGCCATTGCTTGCCCAATATCCAGATGTTTCTCTCTCTTATCATAAGCATCTAATAAATCCTCTTTAGTTGTTGTAGAAAACTTCATTCTTTCTGCATCATCTTTTTTACATGCATATTTAACAATATTATACCCAATAACCTCTCCTTCAACATCATAATCTGTAGCCACAACAAATTCTTTACATTCTTTAGCTAATTTTTTAATTAAAGCTAAATAATTCTTAGTAAAAGCAGAACCCTTAGAAATCTTATGTGCTTCATCCCATTTAATATCAAAAACAGGATAAATCCAACCTTTTTTTTCTCTCTCCACTAGATTATACAAATGACCCACAGCACAAACAACATAGATTTTCTTTTTTTTGTAAGTTATATCATAATAAGGTATTTTCTTCATATAGATATTCTTCTCTACTTTACCATCTGCTAAAGCCTCTGCAATTTTCTTTGCAGCACTTGGCTTTTCTGCTATAATAAGTGTAGTCATCACTATCAAAAATCTCAAACCTTATTTAAAAGTTTCCAAATATAGAGCTCTAATCTATATTTTCTATTCCTTTTGTTTATAAACCACTATAAGATATCTAATATTAAGAAAAAAGGTGATCACACCTCCCCCTTTTGATCACGCCTTTTATTTTTTTCTAAACTTCTATAATTTTACCCTTTCTACCCACATTAATAACTTTAGTATCGCCAATCATCTCTTCAATACCTTCAGCCTCATGTAAATGAGAGCATAAAACAAAATCAGGTTTAAATTTATCAATAGCTCCTCTTAACCCCTTACTTCCTTCCCAACCAAAATTTTCCATCTTAGAATTAGCTGGATGAACATGACTAACTAAAATCTTTTTCCTACATTCACTAATATACTTAGCACCTCTTCCCAACAAATCAAAGATTTCATTCTCACTCTTTTGGAATAAACCCAAATTAACAGAACCACAACCAAACAAACCCACATCTCCCATCTTATAACCATAACCTTCCAAATTCTTTCCTTTATACATTTCAGCTAAAAATTCAATAGTTGCTTCAGAATCATGATTTCCAGGAACTAAAAACACCTTCTGCTTAAATAAACCCATAACCCCTTGAAAATTATCATCAGAATTAGATATATCTCCACAAATAACTACAAAATCAACCTTTTCCTCACTAGCCTGTTTAGCCAATTCCTTAGCCAAATCAACATCTCCATGTATATCCCCAACAGCTAAAAATTTCATATATTTTTACTACTCTTGAGTGTTTATAAACCTTCCTATTAAACATTAGAAGAACACGACAGAATTAGGTTCAATTGAGTTTGAGTTTTAAAAACGTGCACGCTCTTAGCCCTTTCAGAACAGATAGTCAAAACTTTCAGTTTTAAAATTTTTATTAGAAATAATCTTCCCCCAAAATTAGTATTAAAAACATTTATAAATAAATAATGCCCATTTAAATTATGGGACATTTAACATCAAAAGCATATTATAATCTGCAAAAAAGGCTTGATGAGAATCCCCAATCTGCTCCAGAAAGTAAAATTCTATTTGAAATTCTTAAAATGTTGTTTTCTGAAAAAGAAGCTAAAGATGCTGCCCTTCTTCCATTAAATATTTTTACTGTTAAAGATGCAAGTAAGCTCTGGAAAAAAAATAAAATTGAAACAAAGAAAGAATTAAATCAGATGGCCGATAAAGGTTTATTATTAGACTTATATAATGGAAAAGAACATTATTATTTTTTAGCACCACCAATGGTAGGATTTTTTGAATTAGCTTTAATGAGAACTGATGGAAAATTTAATGAACAAGTTTTATCTGAACTGTTGGCAAGTTATCTTGATAAAGATGACGAATATTTAAAAAAAGGAATTAGTGTATATCCTTTATTTTACAGGGTCTTTGTTCAAGAAGATACAATTAAACCAAAAACATTAATATTAGATTATGAAAAAGCTAAAAAGATTATTTCCAATTCTAGCTGTATAACTCTTGGTAGATGTTACTGTAGACATAAAAAAGAACACGAAGGGAAAAAATGTGATTTTCCTCAAAATACTTGTATGTCTTTTAATAAAGCTGCAGAGAGTTTACATAAACATGGAATTGCTAAAAAAATATCTAAAAAAAAAGCACTTGAAAACTTAAATAAATGCATTAAATTAGGACTTGTTCAAATAGGTGATAATGTTCAAGAAAACGTAAATTGGATATGTAATTGTTGTTCTTGTTGTTGTGAAGCAATAGGATTTTATAAAAGATATAGGGCAGGAATAGATCTTACTAGTAATTTTGTTGCAAAAAATTCAATGAAAAATTGTACTCTTTGTGAAGTTTGTATTGAAAAATGTCCAGTTGACGCAATAAAAATTAATAATAGTAAGAATAAATATATTAAGATAAACAAAAATATTTGTATTGGTTGTGCAGTTTGTGTTAATTCTTGTCCAAATAACAACTTAAACATGATTAGAAAAGAAAAAATTAGTCCTGTTCCCAAAGATAATTTCGAATTAATGATTCTTGAAGCAATAGATAAAAATAGATTACAAAATTATCTTTTTGATGGTGAGCGTTCAATTACTCATGATATTTTAAAGAAATTTGTTGGATTTTTATTAAAACTTCCTCCAACAAAATATGCTCTTGCAAATCAACAATTAAAATCCAAATTCTTAAATATGCTTGCAAAAACAGATTTCTATAAAAATTTTAGAGAAGCATATAATAAAAAAGATAAACCAGCAGATTATACTCATAATGAGCTAAAAGTCTTAGAAGAATAATTGAAAAAATACTTGATTTTTCCACCCGTCCTTAAGAACTACTTAATAACCTTCTTACCCAAATACTTCACTAAAACTTTAGGCACCTTAATAGAACCATCTTTCTGTTGAAAATTCTCAACAATTGCAACCAAAGCTCTTGAAGTAGCAACACAAGTATTATTCAAAGTGTGTACTAACTCCTTAGTTCCATCTTTCCTTCTTAATTTAATCCCCAAAGACTGAGCTTGGTAAGATAAACAATTACTCAATGAAGTTAATTCACCATAATCTTTTGTGGTTGGTCTCCAAGCCTCCAAATCAATCATCTTTGCTTTCCACACACTTAAATCACCAGTACAAGAACTAACCAACCTATAAGGTATTTCTAAACTTTGAAAAAAATCCTCTTTGTTCTTTAACAATTCATCAAACATCTCCCAACTCTTATCTGGTTCACAAAAAATAAACTGTTCTACTTTGTTAAACTGATGAGTTCTCCATAACCCCTTCTCATTAATACCATGACTTCCAATCTCTTTCCTAAAACACATAGTATAAGAAAAATATTTCTTAGGTAGATCTCCTTCATCAATAATATCCCTTGTATGTAAACCCAAAATTGGATGTTCTGAAGTTCCAATCATACAAAGATCTTCCCCTTCAATTGCATAAATACTATTATCAAATTCTCCCTGATCCAATGCTGCAAATAAAATATCTTTCCTTATCATCAAAGGAGGTTCAACATAAGTATATCCTCTTTTGTTCATAAAATCAATAGCATATTGTAATATTGCTTGATTCAACAAAGCCAAATCCCCTTTCAATACATAATAACCATTACCTGATAAGGTAGCAGAAATATCAAAATCAACCAACCCCAAATTCTCTAAAATCTCAATATGGTTCTTAATTTCAAAATCAAACTTGGGAATCTTACCCCATTTCTTCAATTCAACATTATCTTCATCATTCTTCCCATATTCCACATCCTTATGCATAGGATTAGGCAATTTAGAATGAACTCTAGCCAATTCCTTCTCCTTCTCAGCATATTCCAGCTCCTTAGCCCTAATCTTATCTGGAATAGCCTTAACCTTCTTCAAAATAGAGTCTATACTCTTTCCCTCTTTTCTAAGCTTATTGACTTGTTGAGAATACTCATTCCTTTTTCTTCTCAAGTCATCAACTTCAACCTTTAATTTCCTTATTTCCTCGTCGAGAACTATAAAACTATCCAAGGCCTTCAAAATAGAATTATCCTTCCTTCTTTTGAAATCCTTCTTTAAAAAGGCCACATTCTCCCTTATAAATTTAGGTTCTAACATAAGAATAACAAACAGAGCTTTCTTTTTAAACATTTTGAAAAGACTACTTTTCAATAATTACAACACAAGCTTTAAATATCAACATAAGTTTCCTATCTGTAAAAGAGAGTAAAAAGCAGGTGAGCACATAGGGGAGGGTAAAAAAATGTCTAAAAAAAATAAAGAAATATTCGAAGTTTTCTTCAGAAAAAAACCAGCTATGATATTAGTAGCACTAAGACAAAGTAATAAAAATAAATATGGAAGTGTTCTTGCCAAAGAAGTGGATTGTACATATTCTCACGCAGTAAAAATACTTCAAGAAATGGAAAAATCAAAGCTTGTCAGTTTTGAAAAACAAGGAAGAATTAAAACCATTTCTTTAACCGAAAACGGAAACAGAGTTGCTGAACATATCGAAAAGATTAAACAGCTTCTTTAATTTTCTTTTTTTATTACAATAATTCTTATATAATAATAAACTAGAATATATCCCATGTCAGATGAGTTTAGAAAAGTAACAATTCTCGCAGACTATGCTTCTAGAGAACTTGCTGGCAAAGTGCATGGTCTTCTTACTGAAAAACAAATTCCAAATGGTTTAAATGACTTTAATCCAGATGATCTTTATGTTAATAGATTTAGAAGTAGAGAATATCAAATAAGAATTGATACAAATGTAAGGGGAAGGGATGTTTTTGTATTTATCTCACCATTAAGTTTAACTGATAGGTGGGCTGGAAGTCCAGAAGAGGGTAATTATCTCTATCTCCCAGACAGTCAACTAGCAAAAACAGATATAATTGGTGATGCATTAAGCCAAGCCGGTGCTAGTTCAATAAGATTTGTAATGCCCCACCAAACCTACCAAAGACAAGATAGCAAATCAACAGATGCACTTACAGGAGAACCCCAGAGAGAACCCCTCTCAGTTAGAGGCTTTTCCAGAATTGTATCTAATTATCAATCTCAAGGTGCAAAAATACTCACAGTTTCACCTCATTTCAGACAACTAGCTGCAATCTACCCTGCAGGAGGATTAGAAGAAATAACAACAAGAGTTGTATTCTCTGAATACCTAGAAAAAAAGTTTGGGAAAAAATTAGCACAACTTGCAGGTTTCTCTCCAGATGCAGGTGCTGAAAGATTAGTAATGGGAATCTGCGAAGATGTGGGAATAGTTTACTTTGGACACTGTGGAAAAGACAGAAGTAAACCAGGAGAAGTAGGAGGATTAAGAGTATACTCTCATCTACCTATAGAACAAATAAAAGATAAAATTGTTATTATCCCTGATGATATAATAGATTCTGGTGGAACCCTAATAACAACAGCAACACAATTAATGGAATTAGGAGCAAAACAAGTCTATGCACTAATGGCCCACCCAGTTTTAACAGACAATGCACTTGAAAAACTTAAACAAGGTAAATTAAACCTAGTAACAACAGACTCCATCTCTCATGATTTCTCAGGCTATCCAAATGTAGATGTTGTCTCCTTAGATTATATACTACACGAAGCAATCGCATCAATGGTTTCTGGAGCTTCAATTTCAGGACATCTATTCAATTACCAAAGATTCAAAGAAGAAAAACAAAGAAGAAGACTTTGGTAATTAAACTATTAAGTTAAAAGAAATAGCATCATAAATCTTATAAACAACTAACTTTCTACCCTTCTGTTGATGGATATAAGAAGAATTGTAACAAGTGGATTAGGCATTCTAGCAGGAGTTCTAGCAACAGAAGCAGCTGCAGAACAAAGAGTACCTTCTAATGAAGATGTTAGAGTAGAAATGGTCTCATATGATCCTGCTGAAGAAAGTGATAGCATTAGAAGAAGTGCAACTGTTCAAAGAATAGAAATTCTTGAAAGATATGAAGAACATGAACTAAAAAGGTTAAGTCTTCTAGACCAAATGCAAAGATTACAAGAAAGAAGTCCGGAATATCTAGTAAGAACAATCTCATCTATACAAAGTGAAAAAGAAATGTTTGTCAACTCAACAAGCAGATACTCAGTACATCAACTATCAGAAAAATTAGCAAAAATTAACATAGATCTAGATGCATTAAACAGAGCTGAAGATCAAATTTCCCTTGATACTGGAAGATATCTACTAGCTCTAACTCTTGATACAAGAGACCAAAGACCAAGAAGAGCAAAAAAAGTAGAAGCAAACGAAGGAGCATTTCTAGAATATCAAAGAATGTTCGATGAAAATGAAAGACTTGTTGAACTTACAGAAAGAAGAACACAAGAAGCAATAGCAGATATAGAAACAAGAGATAACACAACTTTCGAACAAATGTTTGCCCAATATGGAGAAAACTGGCAAGAACTTCTTCCTACAAATATAAGAATTCAAACAGCAGCCCTTGAAGATAGAAGAGAAGCATTAAGATCTAGATTTATAGAATACTTTGGAGAAGCTCCAGAAGATGTTATTGGAGCAAGAAATGTAAGTTCACATTATATTCATCCACAAAAAATAAGCGAATTCTTAGCTGAATTAATAAGAACAGATGTTCATGATAATCATGAAAGAGTACTTACCTCTATAGGAAATGAAAGATATAGAGACCAATTAGAAGCAAGAGCTAGAGAAGATACTTTAATAGCAAGACTTGTAGAACAAGAAGGAGTTATATTCTTAGATGATCAACAAAAACTAGATTACCAAACACAAATAGACTCTGCAACAAGAAATGACAAAATAAGATTCATTGGAATGGTTGGAGATCTTTGGGGTTATGGATTAGAAAGAGTAACAGATCAAGAAGCAAGAGAAATTGCAGTAGCTAGAGGAATAGCACCAGTACTACCTGAAGAAAAAATAGCAGAAAACACAACCAGAAACAAAGGAGTAACTCCTCAAAACAATAGTTTAACAGTTCAAGACCAAGAAACAACAGTAACTATTTATGATACCCATCTAACAGAACAACAAATCTTAGAACTAATCCAAGGATTTGAAGGAAAAGTTTATGGGGCCCACACAATCAAAGCCGAAGATTTAGAATTAACTCTTTGGAACACCTTTGCAGCAGTTGGAGTCTTACATGATGTTGATGCAATGGGTAAAAGATCAAATGAAAATTTAAGGTATGAAATACTTAATCATGGAGATAACCCTCAAGTACTAGGATCTAGTTATGGTAAACATGGAGATAACTCTACAAAAAATACAAAAGCATTAAGAAATCTACTTGCAGGAAAAATTGATCTAAACCTTACAGAAGATCAAATCTATGAAAGTATGCAAAGACTATCCCAATTACAAAATCCAAATGAAATTGAAAAAATTGCAATGTTATTATTATCAAGAGAAGTAAACTCAAGAAACCTAGAACAAACCTTAGCAGAATCATTAAGAGAAAGAGAAAATGCACTCACCCTAACCTCTCTTCCAGATTATAGTTTAGATACAAATTCAATATTGAGCTTAACTCCAGACCAAATAGATTATAATGAAAGAATGGGAAACTTACTCTCACAATATAGTACAAGAGGTGCAGGTTCAATAGATCAAGTTGTAGAAGCAGTAAACTATGCAAGATCTAGGGGAGAAGTTGTATCAAGATTCAATAAAGAAGCATTAAAATCCTCTGGTGATATTGGAATGGCTTATAATATAATTGCAGATCAAGAACTAACCTATGATCAAAGAATTGCAGCTCTAGAATCTAGTATTGGAATGTCTGCATCAAAATCTACAATTGGTAGATTAAGAGGAGAAGCAGAAAGTTATGTTCAAGCAGCTGCAGAAGAAGAAGCAGAAGAAACATTAGCACCAAATGAAAGAGTCAGTATAACTCAACTTGCACAAATAGTAGAAGAAAAAGCAGAAAATGCAACAAGAGCAACACCCACCACTTATTCAAGTTTAGGAAAAAGAGCAGCTTAAAACCACTTATTCAAACCTTCTTGTTTTTCATCATCCTTACCAAACACACTATCAATTCTATCTTTAACTAAATGAAGAGTCTGTTTCAAATAAGCAGGTAAATTATACTTCTCAGCCAAATCCATAGCTGGCTCTAAATATTTAACAACACTTCCTTCAGCTATTGTAAAAACTAACTTACCACTACAACTCAAACACTTTCCAGCCATAGGGGGTCTCCTATAAATCTCATTACATTTAACACATCTAAAACTCTGTTGAGAAAACTTTCTTAAATTACCTTTAATATCTCTCATAAAATGCCTTTCAATAATTAACCTAGCAACATCATCAGTATCTACAGCCCTCAACTTTCTAGCAATTTCCATCTGTCCTAAAACCTTCTCTCGCATAGAAGGCAATATTTTGTAATTACTAACTCTCACTGCAGCATTAATATCTGAAGTATCATGAGTAAACATCATTCCTTCATACTGTTTCTCCTTTCCCAAATTATCACCCAGTAATTCAACCTTAACATCCCAAGGATTCTTATACTCTTCAGCAGCTTCATACAATTCCAAAGGATAACTAGCAGCTATATCCATATCAAAAACCATATCATCTACTTCAGAAGGAATTAATTTAGAAGTTAAAACCAAAGGTGCATCTTGTGTAACTCCCCGAGTATTAGGTAAAAATTTTCTTGAAAAATTAAGTAAAGTATCCAAAACCAACATACAACCAGCCTCATCTCCATCACAATCTCTTCTCATAATACTATGCAAAAGAGGATGAGCATAAAACCCTTGAACTTTTGCAAATCCTACAATTCTACAAACAATTCCAGCAGAAGTGTGAGGACTCATAGCAACAATTAACTTACCAGCTAAGTCACTCTTTTTCTTTAGATTATAATAAGGTTCCATTTTATATAACTTAACTAAAGTTTCATCTAAAAAATTAGCAACTCTAAATAAAATCTCATCAGCTCCCAATTCAGGAGCTTGTTTACAAGCAGGTAACACAACATCCTGACATTTAATTTCTAAAACTTGATCTCCATCAACTAAATCCTTACCAGAAATATCTGTAGTATACCCCAACTCTCTCAATCTTTCAATAGTTGTCCCCACCTCTTTAGGTTTAAAGTGAGTAATTGGTAACTCAGTCATATCATATCTAACAGTTCCTTCTTTATTCACATGAATTCCATGTTTAGCTCTTATTATTCCTTTAGCTAAATGTTCTGGTAACTGTTCTCTACTATTCAAACCTCTAACTCCTTTAATCAAGTCTGGATACTGACGAGAACCCAACTTTTCCAAAGCCTTGTAAAAATAATGTTTTATATCAATACTCTGTTTAAAAGATTTCTTTGTATCAACTTTACATTCACTACAATGGGTTTCAAACATTTCCTTACTACAACCCCTACAATAATATTTTCTTTTAGTCCTCTCACCACAATCTTCACAAATACCATAAATAGTATTTTTATCACATTTAGAACAATAAAACTTAGGAAACTCAGAAGTAACTTTACCAGCCTCTAAAGCAGATTGAAAACATCTTAACCTTCCCCCCTCATCACCTATAGGAAATAAAACATGTGGACTTCCCTGCATCTTTCTCATCTTAGCCTTTTCAGGTCTTCCCATCCTAGCCCCAATAAAATGTCCTAGTTTATCCTTTATTTTAAACTCAGATAATTCATTAACCATTTCCAAAGGAGTTTCTTTTTCAACTAGTTCTTTCTTAAAATCACCAAGATTAACTTTCAAAGCATTAGCAACATCTCCTTGAATAATTAAATATTCATTAGAAACAACTTTGTGCTCACAACCAATCAATTCTAAAGTTCTTTTAACAGAAAAATCAGAAACAATAATTTTATTTTCCTCAACTGCAGAACTTTTCAAAACCTTATACAATTTAATAAAATCTTCCTTCTCAATAGAATTCCAATAAAATATATACCTTGGATAAAAAGGTACATTCTTCTCCCTAGAATACCTAACCGCTTCATCAAAACTAACATTATAACAATCAATATCCTCACCCAAATACTTAACCCACCACTCCTCGACAAAACCAACAGGTAACAACTTGTGCGCCCTATTCAAAAAATCTCCATAGTTGATTAATATGTCTCCCAAATAAATTACTTCATCAACATCCTTAATAACCTCTTTTGCTTCTAAGTAAGTATGTAAATATTTTACATCTCCATTCTTCAATCTAACAATTGGCCCATCAATAATATCACAACTTCCTAAAGTTGTAGACTTCCCCGGTCTCTCAGTTTTAAACTGTGTACCCACAGCAATAAAATCATCTAACACAACCATAGAAGCAGGACTAATACCATCAGCAGAAAAACCAGTAACTCTTGCCCTACCATACCTTAACCTCCAACCACCATTTCTTAAAGGATGAGTAATAACTGGCCTACCAGCAACTAGATCTTTAATAAAAGTAAAATCCGGTTTTACTTTTTCTTCACTCTTAACCTCAATCCCTCCACCTTTAGACTTAACCTCTTTCTGTAAATCAACAAAATCCTTAACAAACAACCAATCATCCAAACCCATCTCCTCTCCCCACTTATTTAACTGCTTCCAAACCTTAGGAGCTTTCAAAGATAAACATTCAGCCATAACTAAACAAAAACCATTTCTTATTCTATTTGTATCAATTCTTGGTAAATCTTTATAGTTACTAACTTCAAACTTTTCAGAAGCATCCCCCCCAATTTGTACAGGTAAATGTTTCATTAAAAATGTAATCTCTTCTTCCGACGGAAAATACTGCAAATTAGTAACTCTTTCATGATAATCACAAATCTCAGTATATGCTCTTTTAATCTCTTGTTCATCTGCATCATAAACATCATAACCCATCTTTTTCCTAATATGATCAGCAATTAAAACAGAAACACTAGCACCAGTTCCACCGGCACTTCTTACTGGTCCACCATACATCAAACAAAAATATTCCCCCCTACCATCCCTTCTTTTCATAATCCTTAACTCAACAAAACCTTCCAAAGGAGAAGCAACAACCCCCACTGTAACATAAGCAAATCCAACTCTTATTCCCACTTCCATTGCTTTCTTCTTACTCTCAAACTTACAAAACTTCTCTTTTGCAACCTCTTCAGCTATAGTTAAAGCAACTCTCCAATCTTGGCTTCCATACTTTTCTTCTAACTCATGAATTCTCTCTGGAACTCCCTTCCCAACAATCTCTGGTGCAGCAGTAGCAATCAATCCCTCTACTCTTTCAGCCATATTCTTAGCAAGAGGTATCATAACTCTAGAATCAGGATCAAGACCCATAGATTTAGCCTTATTAGCAATATCATAACATCCTAGAACTTGAGTATTGATTTCCTCAAAATACTTCTCCATATGTTCGCTCATCTCAGCCATATTCATCTCCTAGAATAACAATTAATTAAGTATTCATATACTAAAACATTTATATTATCTTCTAACTCTAGAAACTACAATATACAATACGCTTAATACACCCAATATTCCAATAGTTATCCATAATCCATACAACTCAAAGAACCAATTTCCTTCTTTCCCTTCAGGAGTCTTAAATTCTAAAGGTGTTATCTCAAAATCACCAAATTCAAATAAATTACCCATACCTTCATCATCACCAATAATAAAATCACTTATTGTTTCTTCTTCCTCTTCTTCCTCTGCTACTGCTGAAGTCCCACCCGCTCCACCTGAACCACCAGAAGCACCACCATCACTAGAACTCACAGGTGCAGCTGACCCCGCATCCCCACCAGCCCAAGTAGAAAACTCACAATAAGGAATCTGCCAAGTACAAAATCCAACAGAAGATTCATCTAAAACAAGTGTTGCGTCATCTCTTACAAGACAATTAGCACCACTATCATCACAGTGCCATAACTCACTACAATCTGGAGAAGAAGGTATTCTAATTTGACAACTATCTGGGTGTAAATTATTAATTATTTTATCTCTAGTTGAAGAAGCCATACCCACCAGAGGAACATCATTAACTGTAGTTGCAATCAATGCTCCCTCACTTTGAATATCTCTTGTATCACTAGTCAATCCAGTTTTAGTTAAATGAACATCATTAAATATCATTTTATACCCTGAAGTATCACTTATCATAACATTAGCACTCCTTCCTTCTGTATAGCTAGTTTTCATTCCTGCATTAGTACCACAAACAGTTCCTTGAATATGTTCATAAGTTCCATCTGTATTCAAATCATAACTAACAGTCCATCCTTCTGGTGCTACAATCTTAGTTACAAACTTACAATATGGACATCTACCATTACTAGTTCTTACTTTAGAACATTTACTCTTAGCACACTTTCCGGCCTTATCACAAATTTCTAATTTATAATAATAATCAGTATCAGCAGTTAATGGTGAATCTAATGAATTAACTCCCCCATCATCATACACCTCAGCAATATGCCACATCTTATAATCTTTCATATTATCACTAATAATTCCTTTATCATAAATAGAAGTAGTTGGACCTGTACAACTAGAATCTGTTCCATAATCATAATAAGTTCCAGTAGTTGGTTTATCCGAATAATACATCACCATTACTGAATCTGTATACTCTTCTACTTTAATTCCAGAAATTTTTGGAGCAGAATTATCAACATATCCTGCTGCATTTACCCCTAAATTTTCACACATTTTCAACTCAGCACAATCCCAATCATCACAATCTACACTACCATCATTATCATCATCAATAGAATTAAAACAATCTTCATATTCTACATATCCATTTTTCATAATATCTTCAAACTGTGCACTATCTACACCATAATCAAAAAATCCTGCTAACTCAAAATCAAAAGCTCCAGGTGTTACCCAACCAGGTCCAGCAGTATCAGAAGGATCACTTGCATCTTTACCATCACCAGCAGTAGCAACTGAAACTCTCATATCTACACCCGAATTATAAAGGGCTGGGAACTTTTCAAGATCAGATTTCTGAACTGCAATAATAGGTCCACCAATCTCACTACACATTTTAGTATCCCAAGCACTCAAACTAATATCTGCAACCTTCCATTTACTTGATACACACTTATAAGAAGTAAAAGTATCTTCTACTTTAGAATTATCATCATTCCAAGTTGAAACATACTTCAACATAAATTCATAACCTTTCAAACTATTGTCATCAGATAAAGCACACCCACCATCTGTAGAACCATCTGAATCAATATAAACATAAAATTTCAAATCCTCATCACCATTACCTACAACAACCCCATCAAACCCAATTTTCTTATTATTACACACACCAGCATCTCCCATATTTGAAACAATTCCACCAAAACCAAGTGCATCTCCCATATCTTTTACACCTATACCACATAAATCTAAATGATCACTAGTTTCACTACCACATTCATCCATAGCAACCATCACAGGCATCCCACTCTCCATACCATCAAACATAGCTCCCATTCCTGGTGCTTCACACCAACCACTCATTAATTTACAATCATCATTTGCAGCACAATCACCAGCACTCAAAGAAAAACAAATTGGTTCACAATAACTACCCAAAACATTATAATTACAATTAGCATTAGTATTACAAGTTCCACTATCTTCTATTCCCCAACATTGATCAAAGGTACTTTCACAATTACTAGCCCCACCATTCCAAGTACATCCACCTGTAGCACCACATGAATCACTATCCCATTTTTCCCAACAATTACCAGACCAATCTACATCACAATAAGGTTTAATCTCTTGATACCAAGAACAATCAGCACCATCCGCATTACTCTCACAAGCATTTTGATTTGTTCCATCATATTTCCAACAAATTGAACCCATCTCCCCTCCTCCACCAGTACCTTCATCAAAAGCACTACCACCAGTAAACCCAGGAGGACTACACCAACCTGCACCTTTGTAAGTACAACCATCTGCTGAATTACAAGCCCCCTCTTCTGTAAGATCAAAACAACTCAAACCACTTCCACTCCAATCCTGCTCACACCAACCAGAAGTTAACAAACAACCATCTACAGCTTCACATTCTCCATTCTCCTTAGAGAAACAAATTGGATCACAATAATTTCCCCACTCATTCCAATCACAAATATCTGAATCTTGTAAACACTGTTCTCTACTATTCTTTCTAAAACATTTTTCAAACTTCCCTCTACACCAACTATATCCATCCTCTTCTGCCCAATCACATCCACCAGATATACAACTAGAACTATCAGTTAAAGATGGACAATCTACACTCCAATCTACTTCACAAGTTTCACCATGGTCACTTGCCATAAATACACAACCATCTTGAGCATTACAAGTATTTGTAGCTTTGAATCTCCAACACTCTACATTTGCATCTGAAAAGGTTTCAGACTTACACCAACCAGCTTTACCATCAGCACACCATTCAGACTCAGCACCCTCTGGTTGATTACACCAATCATCAGATTCAAAAACACATCCATCCAATCCACCACAAGCATCATCATCCTCTGCTTCCATACAAGTCATCTCACTACCCCAATCTTGTTCACATGAAGCACTAGCATCACCAGAACCTAATGAAAATTCACATCCAGCATTAGTACAAGCAGTTGAATCACCATCATTTTCCCAACATCTTGCTCCTGCAAAATCACAGAAAAAACCACCATAATCTTCAATAGCTTCACAACCAGCTGCTTCACATGTAGCTACAGTTGTAAAACTTGGACAATTATCAGTAACAGAAACAAATCCACAAGAAGGATCTGTAAAACATTTAGCATCTCCACAATCAATCTCTCCATTCTCATCATTATCTATCGCATCCCAACAAACCTCATCATTTCCACCACCAGCACTACCACAACTACCATCTGTTGCAGTTCCAGACCAAGAACATAAACCACTAACACCCCAAACATTTTTCCCATCATTTACACATTCATCCTGAGTATAACATCTATCACAAGAATCTTGACAAGTTTTAGTTGTTGAATCAACACAATAGCCGCCCAAATCACTATCACTATCACTAACATATTTACAATTTACATTTCCAAATGAATCTGTATTCTCACAATAACATTGGGGTGTATTACAGGAATAATAACTTTCAGAACCATCAAAAGGTGATGCTGCATTTGGATTACCCATATAAGTACAACTACCACAATCACTCTTACAATCTGTAGCTACTTTATTCTTAAACTCTTCTTTAGCACTACAATATCCAAATCCATTTGGTGCTGTAGAATCTAAAGTAGGTTCACAATAACCTAAATCAGAATCAAAACAATATTCACTAAACTCTTGTGAAGTAGTATGTGGACTTCCATCAAACCCACTTTCACAAGCAAAACAAGCTACATTACAATTATTCTCCTCATCTCCTTTAGCCTCACATCTTCCAGCAGGCATAGAATCATCTCCCTCACAATAAAACTCATCAATCCATTTTCCACCACCAAACTTACACATCTCTTCATTATCAATCAAAGACAAAGATTGAGTTCTATCACCAAAAACAGAATCTCCATTAAATCCACATTGACCAGTAGAAGAATCCCATTCACAAGGTGCAAACCAAGGTGAACCAGCAACTTGACTACACAAATTCTCTGCTGCTTTTATATCTGAAGTTACTGCCCCCGCATCAGAACATTTTACTAAGTTTTGAGGTAATTCCTCTCTTTCAGTTCTACATTTAGGATCATAACTAGCTGCACAACCAGTACCCACCCAATCACAACAAGTAGACAAAGAACTAATACTTGTACACAGATCTAAATCAGTTATATATGAACAAGCCAATCCATTTGCATCAATTGCTGCTTCATTATCATGTCCAACTTTAGTTATACAACCATCTGTCTCATCATAAACACAACCACTAGCTTTTGCACAAGTAGTAGAATCACTAAAAATATAACAACCTGGACTCCAAGCTGAAAAAATACTTGTATATTCATTATCGTTTGGATCCATACAAGTAGTTGTATCATAATCCCAATAACAATGACGAGTATCCATACAATCCATCTCATTAACAAAACCACCACAAGTTTTTGCTTCACCCCTACTACATTGATTTCTTATTGAATCAAAAACACATTCATCTTTAGCTTCACAAGTAGCTCTTGTATTCAAATCCCAACAATCAACATCTCTACACTCTCCACCAGTATTCCCTCTAACAGCTTGCCAAGAACAACCTACTGCAGTACCACAAGCAGATTCCCCTTTGTCCCAACAATCTATAAAACTACATCTATTAGTATTACTATCATAACTACAAGTTAAACCTACTGCAGTTTCACAAGTATTTGTTGAAGTATAATCATAAGAAGAACAAGAAACTTCACTACACTGATTGTATGCATCATCATATTCACAATTCATCGCACTTGCTTCACAAGCAGTCTTTGTTTCAATATTCCAACAAGAATCCTCATAACAATAATTCTGTCCACCATCCCATTTACAATTTCCACCCCTGGAACCCTTAGTTCCTGGTGCAGTACAAGAAGTTATATCTCCATAATTCCAACAACCTTGTTCCTGACACATTCCCCAGAAACACCCATTCATGGAATTACAAGTAGAAGAATCAGTAACACTCCAACATTCTTCCTTCCAACCACTACATGACTCTTGCCAATCACAAATCAAACCATCTGCATTATTAACACAAGTATTTTCATTAGTTCCTTCATAACTATAACAACTACTCATCTCACACCAACCATCAAAAGAACTACTAGATGCTTCCCAATCACAAACCTTGCCAATCTTATTTTGTGAATCACTACAATCATTTTGATTAGGTAAATCCCAACACTCTTTTTCTTCACAAAGACTAAACTCCCCCATATCTCTATAGTAACAATAAGGGTGAGTTTGACATTGTTCAGAATCCAAAGAACTACAATCTAAAGCTGCTTCAGTCTGAACCATAAAATTCCAATTATCAAAAGTAATATCTATTGCTCCATCAGTATTAGCTGCATTTTGTGTGTCTATAACTTGGTAGAATAAACTAGGATTATATCCTCCACTTAACCCAAAATCTTCAAAAGTAAATATTATATTATCTTTAAAAGTTATTTCAGCAACATCTTGATTATTAACTCTAAATCCTAAAACCCCATTACTAGAATCTAAAAGTGCCGTATCCACAATTCCATCCGCATCTAATAACCACAGCACAACCCCACCTTGACTATCTTCAGTAAGAACAGCTTCATAAAGTACTCCTAAATCTGAATCCAAAATAGCTAACCCTCCAATCACAAGAGTATTCCCATTAATATTAGCACTAGTATCTTTCAAATCTATATCCACTGAAGTTTGAAAGGGCATATAGTAAACTTGATTATTCCTATAAACTACACCCAAGGTATCCGTTGCCTGATCATTAGTTCCTACAATTCTTAATTTTCCATCTCCGGTAAATGAAGGATTATAATAACTAGTATAAAGTAAAAATGGCATATCTCCCGGCCCCATATATCCCTTCAATTTTGCATTTCCTGTTGCAACCAAACTATCTCCAGATTGGAATGGAATCACAAAATTTTTCACTTGTATTTCAGGAGCTGGTGGTGGAGTTATAGTTGGATCAGTTTTATATTCTAGATTATCAACTTCAACCTTTCCTTGATCATCTTCATCTTTCATATAAAAAGTCAAAGCTACTTGTGCAGGAGGTGAAGTCCGATCATAACCCTCAACAGAATCAGACCCAATAATACATCTTAACCTATTAAATTGCTTATCCCATTGAAGTATTAATTTTCCACTCTTAGCATCATTAGGAGTAACACAATCATCATCTTCATCATTCTTAAATCTAGTACATAAATCCTTTACTTCTGTTCCCCCTTGCCCGTCATCTCCAGCCCAAATTTGACAACCAATAGTATCTCCCCCAGCATCATCCAACTTAAGAGTAAAACTAAATTCATCAGTAATATCAGTAGCTGTAAAATCAAAATCAGCACTAAGTTCAAAATTACTAGAAGTATCCACATAAGATTTAGTATCCACCTCAATACCTACATCATCTGCTGCTGCAGTACCACTCATAATCAAAACATTATTTTGAGTTGTTGTAAGACCCGATGCATCAACAGGATTATTAAACAACCCAGCATTTATAGTAGTTCCTGTAAAGGCCTCAGTAAATGGAAGTAGTCCAGATTTACAAAATTTTGCTTGATAACAAACTTTTCCTGAAGCACAATCATTAGGATTAACACACTTAATCCTACAAATACCTGCATCACAACCCTCTCCCACAACACAATTATCATCAGTTGCACATGCACCACCAGGTATAGGTGGCATCTGACCCAAATAAGTTAATTCTAAATTATCAAATAATACAGTAGAAAAATCACCAGTATCACTAGCTACTAAATCTAAAGCAATAGCACCAGCCCCACCCACTACACCCACTCTAGAAGTTTGAAGACCATCTAAAGTACAATAAACTCCTCCACCTGTAGGATTCCAAAGATAAGTTAGCCTTCCAATACCATCAGGTACTGCAATACAATTCCCCTTTAACCCATTATTATATCTAATACACAATTGATATGCCCCAGAACTATTTAGTTCCAATTGACAACCATTTTTATTAACAGCCCCCTTATCTCTAAGTCTAGCTACTACTTTATTATTAACCGTAACTCCAGTCAAATTAATATTTGCACTAACATTAAAAATACTATTAATATTTAGAACTTCTTTTGTTTCTAAAGCCGCCACAGTATTTGGTGCACCAGCAGTACCCATTATTTCAAGATCATCACTCTGACCAACAGCCAATCCTCCAGCTTCAACCTTATTAAATCTAGTAAGATTAATAACCGCACCAGTAAATTCTTCCGAAAATGGCAATAATCCAGCTGGTGGAACAACTAAAACTACATTAGGATTTATTTCTAACTCTAAATTATCAAAAGTAACATCTCCTTTATCTCCGGTTTTACCAATCATAGCAGTTAATAAAAGAGAATTATCTCCCACTGCTGCTGCATTACTATTTACAACCTCTTGTCCATCAAATTGACATTTAATATGAGTATTAGGATTCCAAATAAACTTTAACTTTCCAACACCCTTACTAACACCAGTACAAACTTTAGGACCATCAGCAATAGTACATAAATTATAAGCTCCAACATTATTTTGACTCACATAACAACCCCGAGCATTAGGTCCCATTTTCAAAATAGCTCCCTGTATAAATTGATCTACACTAATACTCTGACCAGTAACATTAATATCTACACTAATATTAAACGCAGTAGTCTGATTCAAAAAAGCAAGAGTTTTAGCTCCTGCACTAGCCATATCTTTACTTGCTGTTCCTCCAGCAACCACCTTTTCATTTTTAGTTAATGTAAGTCCATTAATCGCCGCACTATAAACACTAATATTTAAACCAACCCCTGCAAAATCATCAGTATAAGGAACTAAATATACAGTTGGTACTACTGGAGGAGAAGCAAACCATTCACAAACTCCACTAGTTTCAGTATCACAATCTGGCTGAGTAGTAATATTAACACACCAAGGCGAATAACCACTAAACAAACAAGCAGATCCATTCCAATTACAACCAGATTTGGCACATAATGTATCATCTAACTCTGCACAAATTAATTCTGAACCTCTTCCTCTAGAAGAATTCAAACATGCAGGATAGGCCCAAGGAATACAAGCACCACTAACACAAACCTGTGCATCAGCACAACCAGCATGACCAACACAACCAGCAGGAGGTATAACTCCGGGACCACCCATCTTCAAATCTAAATTATCAACATTAAACTGAACAGTATCTCCACTCTTAGGAACAGCTGCACCCAACAAAATAGGTCCAAGCGGTTTATTTACCCCTGCAACATCCACACCATTTCCATCAAACTTACATCCTAAATTATTAACTCCTGCAGTCCACAACATTTCCAACTTACCAGTTCCAGTTGAAACACCCTTACAAACTGCAGCTTTAGAAGACACTGCACATAATTGAAAATTACCAGCATTATCTTTTCTAAGTTGGCAACCAGTAGGTATACCTGGATGATTAATAATCATATCAGCAGAAATAGGCGCACCAGTAGATGTAGCAGTAAAAACAACATCAGCTGATAAATTAAACTGATTCATTGAATTAACATTCTGAAGTGTAGTAATAATTGCAATAGCAGTATCTGCATTAGAAGTTCCTCCAATTTGTAATTGATTATTCTGAGTAATAACTAAATTCTTCTCAACCACAGGTAAAGCAAAAAAAGTACCATCTATAACCCCACCATTAAAGGGCCTAAGGAAATCTGTCAATGTTGGTGGTGGTGGAACAATCCCATTACTACCAACTTTATAATCTAAATTATCACTATTAAATAACATAGTATCACCAGATGTTGGAACAACACCTTCAATTGTTATTGGTCCTACAGGTTCAGTCACACCATTAACAGTTGCAATCTGCCCATCAAAACTACAAACAACATTTTTAGAACCAGCAATCCAATCAAACCTTAAATTTCCAGTTCCAGTTGAAACACCTTTACAAATCGGACCTTTAGAAGACATAGTACATAATTGAAATTGTCCAGCATTATTCTTAGTAATTTGACAACCAGTAGGATTAGTAACATCTGCAACCTTAAGAATTGCAACAACCGGACCACCTGCAACAGTAGGATTAAAAGTAATATCTAAAGTTAAATTAAAATGTTTAGCTGTACCCACCCCATTTTTAGTAGGTAAATTAACAACAGCAGTATCTGCATTTGAAGTCCCACTCATTTGCAACTCATTATTTTGAGCAATAGCTAAGTTCTTCTCAACTACTTGAGCACCAAATAAACCCCCATCAATTACAGTGCCATCAAAAGTATGTAAAAAAGTACTCAAAACTGGTGGAGGTGGTGATCCCCATTGACAAACACCATTTGTATTAGTATCACAAACACCTTGACTAGGTGCATCTATACACCAAGGACTAGTTCCTGTAAATCCACAAGTACCACTCCAAGCACAACCACTAGCAGTACAAAAACTAGAATCAGAAATATCAGCACAACCCAACTCAGTTCCCTTTCCCTTATTCATCTTATGTAAACATTTAGGATATTGTATTACTGCACAATTACTATTATCACAAAATTCAGCAGCAGAACAATCAGCATGAGTAGAACAAGAACCAGTAACTTCAATCACTTTACCCAAAAGAAATTCACCTAATCCCCCTTGAAGATTTAAACCTAAACTATCATCACCTAAAAAAACCATACCCCTAGAACCTTCAACAGTTGAACCAATCAAAAAAAATCCAAACAAGAAAATTAAGAGACTAAATACTAATACAAATAAATAAGTATTACTATTGCCCCCTCTTTTACTAAATACCAATATCAAAAATTTAAAAGAAACTTAGTTTATAAACTTTTTTATTCTTTACCAAAATCAACAACTTTAACCTGTCTTGTTTTCAAACTAACAACTGCAACTCTAGAAGGTATAATATTAGTATGGCCTAACTTCTCTTGGAACGCAGTCATCTTCTGCCAAGATCCTGCACCAATCATAGTTATGTTTTTATAATTCTTAACAACAACATCATGATGTACATGTCCAGTTACAAAAAAATCAGGAACAGTTTCAATAACTAAAGGATCCTTATCAACATCAGGCATATACAAAGTAGCACTATGTGTAGGAGATAAATGTCTCTTCCTCAAAAAAAACTCCATTAACAAATCAGCTCTATCATAACCTCCAGCCATTCTAATATAATTAACATTGTTTACATAATAATCAAAACAATATCCATGATACATTAAAACATTAAAACCAGTAAACCCATTCACCTTATGTATATTAATAACAGAAGGATTAGTAACCATATATACATTTTCTAATTTATACAAAGACCCTGCAAACTCTCTATTCAAAACAGGTTGGGGTTCTGCTATTCTCAATGCATCGTGATTACCCCCACAAATCATAATTTTAATATCTTTCCTTACCTTCCCTAAATACTCTGCACACTTATTATATTGTTCAACTATATCTTTAATTACCAACTCTTTATCTTGATTAGGATAGATCCCAACACCATCAACTAGATCTCCCGCTATAAACAAATACTTAACTTTCCTTGCCATTTCTTTTTGATCATCATCCCCATACTCTAAATTTAACCAACCAATAAATTTTTTAAAATCATCTTCAACAAACATATCACTACCCACATGTAAATCAGAAGTAAATACTGCACAAACATCATCACTACATTTCTTAAATTCTTTTAAGGGAACTTCAGGATAAATTAAAGCGTCACCAAAAACAATATCACTTCCAACTACTCCAGTTACACCAACAATTTCATCCAACACAAGTTCTTCAGCAGCTTCCATCATCTCTTTATTTTTTTTATGAATCAAAACTTTAACTCTTCCAGTTGGATCCTCTAATGTAATTATAAAATGCCCATTTTTAGTTTCATTTTTCTCTAAAACAATTCCAATTAAAGCTACAGGTTCATTTTCAGTTTTCTTAATAATTCTATTCAAAGAAATAACTCCTTGCAACTCACTTCTCGTCAATAAAAAACCTTTAATCTGCTCATATCTTTTTCTAAAATACATTACAAAATCCTTGACCACTTTTTTATTAGAAGCAGAAGAATAATTAGAAATAATTTCAACATTAGAATCTAACTCTTTTTCAAAATTAGTTTCTTTCAATTCAAATTTCATTAAATTTTTTAATAAATCTTCAGTTAACATTAAAACATCTTCTTGACTCTCTAAAAATTTTCCTTTATTCTCAAAAAACCCATTAAAATCAAAACTATCTTGAATATTATCTAATAACTTAGGAGTAATCATGTAATTATTATCATACAACCAACCAACAAAATCTTTCTTACTCATAAATTCAAACCCTCTCTCAATAATCCCTCTACTTTTGGAATTGTTGAAGGAGGTATTCCCAAAGAAATTTGTCGAGTTCTACCATATCTTCCCTTACTAACAACTTTAGCATTAATAATACCCAACATGTCTAACTCAGCAATTAAATCAGAAATTCTTCTTTGTGTTAAAGGTTTAACTTTTGTTGTAAAACAAAATTCTTTATACAATTCATATATATCCCCAGTAAACATATTCTTATCTCCTAGGGCTTTAGAAGTTTGTAAAATTGCTAACAAAGAAAGTTGAGATTGTTTAGGCTGTGTAGTTATAATATCATGAACTCTATCTCTTTCAATTTTTTCTTCAGCTTCATCCAAGATACCAATACTAATATTACTCTCATTCTTTCTTTCAGTTAATTCACCTGCAACTCTTAATAACTCCAAAGCTCTCCTTGCATCTCCATGTTCCCTAGCTGCATAAGCAGCACACTTTTCTAAAACTCCAGATTCAATTACCCCCTTTCCAAATGCGTCTTTTGCCCTCTCTTTTAATATACTTTGTAATTGCATTGCATTATAAGGTGGAAAAACTAATTCCTCCTCAGATAATGAACTCTTAACTCTTGGATCTAAATAATTTGTAAACATTAAATCATTACTTATTCCCACAATACTAATTTGACTATTTTTTAATTCAGAATTTAATCTTGTTAAATTATACAAAATTTGATCACCAGATTTAGAAACTAACTGATCAATCTCATCTAAAACCAAAAGCAATAAGATATTTCTTTTCTCTAAAGAATTAATAAACATTTTGTAAACTTCATCAGTTGGTAATCCAGTAGCTGGAATATTTATACCTAAAAATCTTCCAACTTCTGCTATTAATCTATATTCTGTATCTGCAACTCTTTTTAATTTACAATTCAAATAAAATATATCAACATTAATACTATTTTTTTTAATAATTTCCTGCATACTATTAGTTACATGCTTAACAGATAAAGTTTTTCCAGTTCCGGTTTTCCCATATATAAATATATTAGATGGTTTATCTTCTCTTAAACAAGGAGCTAATATTCCTGCTATCTTATTAATCTCATTTTCTCTATGAGGTATTGTCTCTGGTGTATAATTAGCAGATAAAACTTTCTTATTAGAAAATAAAGGTTCCTTCTTCAAATAATCCTCAAAATAATTTGCTAACTCCTCTTTTGCCATTTTATTCAATCATCACCTTACATATATAAACATTATTCCAATACAAAATAAACACTGCCACCCCTATTTCCTATGGAAACATTTTCAATCAGATAAAACTCTATACGATCAACACCCTTTATAAATTTACCCCTTGACTTCCAATAGAACTTTCCAATGATAACACACTATAATATATATATAATAACAATATCATTATAATATAATATAATATAATATAGAAAAACATAAAAATAAAAACAAAAATAAAAAATTGAATTCTTCAGAGTTAAGCTTTAATTCATTAATATTTTAAGGAATTAGAAATAATAATAATAATAATAATAATACATTATTTTAATAGTTTTATTTATAAATAAATCCTCTAGAATTAATAAAATTAAACTACAATTTCCACAGGAAACAGAACTTACAAAAAATCCAAACAGATCTCACAAAATCTTAATCAAATCTCCATAAGAAATATAGGTGTGGGGGTCCAACAGTAAATTATATATATCAATTCAGCACTATACTAATTATGAATTTAATCTGGTTATTAATAGCAATTATTATTGGATTAGTAATATTTGAAGTATCAAAACACCATTTTAGACAGGGATTAATAAAATATGCCATATTAGTAATAGTAATAATTGTAGGATTAATGTTAATTTCTACATATATAGATATCTCACAAATCTTTGAAACAGATGGATTTTTTGTTAAAACTGGAAATATGATAAAAGATAGTGTAGGTAATCAAGTTTCTACAATTCAAGATACAAATAATAGCATAATTAACAAAGTTTCAGATTCTACATCTGATGTATTCAATACTGGATAGATAATTATTTAAATGACATCCTTATTTTAATATAGATAGGAGGGATCTCAATGGAAGAAGAAAAAAGATACTCAAAAAATCTCATGGGCAAAACTGTAGTTACAAAATCAGGTAAAAAATTTGGTGAAGTAGGGAATATCAGTTTTGAATCACGAACAGGTGAACTTATGCAAATAGTTCTTAAAAATCCTACGTCTTATATTGATAACTTAGATATTGAACAAGATGCCAAAGGAAGGTGGATGGTTCCATTCTCATCAGTAATAGCAGTTGGTGATTTTGTGGTAGTTGCTGAAGAAGATATCATATAAGTAAAGTTTTTAAACACCTTTTAATTTTTATTCTATAATGTCTAGATTAAAATATAATACAACTAAAGATATAAAAGTCTCCAAGCAGATTGTTAATCAAGTTGTAGGCCAGGAAGAAGCAGTACATATAATTAAGAAAGCTTCAAAACAGAGAAGAAATGTACTTCTAATTGGTTCTCCAGGAACTGGAAAATCATTAATAGGCCAAGCTCTTGCTGAGCTTTTACCAAAAGAAAAACTACTAGATATATTAGCATTCTCCAATCCTTCTGATGAAAACCTTCCTCTAATTAAAACAATGAGTAAGGGAAAAGGAAAGGAATATGTTGCAAAAGCAAAATTACAATCAATGGGATCTTTTAGAACTCAAAATATAGTATTGTTTATTTTCATAATAATTGCAACCATACTACCTTATTATTTTTACAAAAAACAAATTTTCCCATTTGATTCACCAATTATATATGCAGCATCAATGATTACATCAATGGTATTTATTATTGGATTTATGTTATTCTTAAATTTAAGTAAAAGAACAAAATTAGGAAAACAAAATCCCGCACCTAAATTATTAATAGATAATTCCTCAGTAAAAAAAGCACCATTCTATGATGCAACAGGAGCACATGCTGGAGCACTACTTGGAGATGTACTTCATGATCCATTACAATCTGGAGGTTTAGGTACACCACCACACGATCGTTTAATACCTGGAATTATTCACAGAGCATCTGGAGGAGTTCTTTTTATTGACGAAATTTCAACATTGTCTCCCCATTCACAACAAGAATTACTATCTGCATTACAAGAAAAAAAGTATCCAATAACTGGACAATCAGAAAGATCATCTGGAGCAATGACCAGATCCCAACCAGTACCTTGTGATTTTACATTAGTAGCAGCTGGAAATTTTGAAACAATAAAACATATGCATCCAGCATTAAGATCTAGAATTAGAGGATATGGTTATGAAGTTTATATGAATAACACAATGGATGATACTCCTTTAAACCAAGATAGACTTGCAATATTTGTAGCACAAGAAGTAAAGAAGGATGGAAAAATTCCACATTTCTCTAAAGCTACAGTTCAATTAATAATTCAAGAAGCAAGAAAAATGGCTTCAACATCAGGAAAATTAACAGTTAGACTAAGAGAGTTGGGTGGATTAGTTAGGGCTGCTGGGGATCTTGCACTTGAAGATAATTCAAAATTTGTACAACCTAAACATGTAATGCAAGCAAAAAAACTTTCAAGAACATTAGAACAACAAATAGCAGACAAATATATTGAAGCAAAAAAGAAATATGAAGTAATAATTACAAAAGGTAAAGAGATTGGTAGAGTAAATGGTCTAGCAGTAATGGGTACAGATGCAGCATTCTCAGGAATAGTTCTTCCAATAGAATCAGAAGTAACACCTGGAGGCAAAAAAACTGAATTTGTGGCTACAGGTAAATTAGGAGAAATAGCAAAAGAAGCAGTAAAAAATGTTTCAGCTATAATTTTAAAGTATTTTGGGGAAGATCTTAGAGAGAAATATGATATTTACACACAATTTATTCAATCCCATGAAGGAGTAGAAGGAGACTCTGCTTCAATTGCAGTAGCAACCTCTATTATATCAGCACTAAAGAATGTTCCAATCAGACAAGATACTGCCATGACTGGTTCTTTATCTGTAAGAGGAAATGTTTTAGCTGTTGGTGGTGTAACTGCAAAAGTTGAAGCTGCAATAGATGCAGGAATAAAAAGAGTGATAATTCCTAAATCAAATGAAAAAGACATAGTAATAAGATCAGAAAAACTAAAGAAGATAAAAATCATACCTGTTGAAAGGATAGAACAAGTTCTAAAAGAGGCAATAGATTGGAAGGGAAAAGAGAACATCTTAAAAAAACTAAATGGTAAAAAACAATAATCCTTTTTAAGACCTATTTCTAAATCAATTTATGAATAATTTTATAGCTATAGTAGGAATGTGTGGATCTGGGAAATCTGTTGTAGCAGATGAGCTTGTGAAAAGAGGATACCACTTCTTTAGATTTGGACAAATAACGTTAGATATCATAAAACAGCAGAATTTAGAGCCAAATGAAGAAAATCAAAAAAAAATAAGAGAAGCAATAAGACAACAACACGGAATGGGTGGATTTGCAACTCTAAACCTACCCAAGATAGAAGAATTGTTACAAATGGGTAATGTAGTAGGTGATGGTTTATACTCTTGGGATGAATATAAGATTCTAAAACAAAAATTTCCAGATATGAATGTAATTGCTGTATACTCACCACCAAAAGTGAGATATGAAAGATTATCAAAAAGACAACCAGACAAAAATGATCAAAATTTAAGAAATCACCATTTTTCAATTGAAGAAGCAAAATCTAGAGATCTTTCAGAAATTGAGAATAGTGATAAAGGAGGACCAATCGCAATGGCAGATTATTTACTAAACAATACTTCATCAATTGAAGAGATAAAAAAAGAAACAAATCAAGTTATTGATAATATTGAAGGAACAGAAAAAGAATTTAAAAGACCCACCTGGGATGAATATTTCCTAAACATAATGAAACAAGTAGCAAAAAGGGGGACTTGTGATAGGGGAAGAACTGGATGTGTTATTGTGAAAGACAAAAGAATACTAGCAACTGGTTATGTTGGCTCTCCAAAAGGGTTACCTCATTGTGACGAAGTAGGTCACCAAATAAAAAAGACAGTACATGAAAATGGAGAGGTCTCCCAACATTGTGTAAGAACAGCTCATTCAGAGATGAATGCTATTTGTAATGCAGCAAGACACGGGATAGCAGTAGAGGATGCAACAATGTATACAAAGTTCGAACCCTGTTCAGTTTGTGCTAAATCAATCATAAATTCGGGAATAAAAAGAGTAGTTTGTGATAAAATGTATCATGCAGCAAAAGACACAAGAGAAATGTTTATGCAGGCAGGAGTTGAACTTGTGGTTTTAAATAAAGAACTAGAAAAATATGAAAACCAATAGCTACAACAATTCATCATATTTTTTATAGGCTCGATCAGTCATAACCCAAAAACTTTTCCTAGTAAAGTTTCTTCTAACATTCTTTACTAATTTTTTTCTTTCAAGATCTTTTAATAGACGAAGAATAAATTGTTTATCTCTGATCTCTATCTCAGAAATTCTATTTGCAGAAATAGAACTTGGGGCTTCATCATAAATAATTCTTAAAATATTTGATTGAATTCTTTCAATTCCATTATCACTAATCTTACTCATCTAAAAAAAGTATCAAAACTCCTTTAAATATTTTATGGCGCTATAACGCGAATTCCGCCCCAGCCCTATCAAAGGCGTCCGCCAGGTAAAACTTATAAACAAATATAACAAATAAATTAAAATGGATTTCAAAAAAGAAATAATAAAACTTCTAAAAAAAGAAATAAAAGGTTTCGACGACAAATTACTAGAAGTTCCACCAAATCCAGAAATGGGAGATTATGCATTACCCTGCTTTACTCTATCCAAAATATACAAAAAAGATCCAAAGTCAATTGCAAAAGATCTAAAGAATAAAATCAAACCCTTATCATCCATAGAGAAAATACTCAATATTGGTCCTTACCTTAACTTTTTTATTGACCTAAAATTAAAAAATAAATATATTCTAGAAAAAATACTCAAAGAAAAAAACAAATATGGTTCTCATAAAAAAAAGAAAAAGAAAGTAATGATTGAATATTCTCAAGCCAATACCCATAAGGCATTTCATGTAGGGCATTTAAGAGGCACATCATTGGGAGAGGCCCTAGCTAGAATACTAAAGTTCAATGGCTACCAAGTAATACAATCAAATTACCAAGGAGATACTGGAGCCCATGTATCTAAGTGGCTTTGGTACTATAAAAAATATTCAAATGGTACTCCTCCAAAAGGAAAAGAAGGCCAATGGCTAGCAAAGATATATGTTAATTCAGTAAAAAAACTAAAAGATAAACCAGAATTAAAAGAAGAAGTAGAAAAAATCAACTACAACTTAGAACACAACAAAAGCAAGGAATTAAAAGCCCTTTGGAGAAGATCTAGGAAATGGTCTTTAGATGAGTTGAATAGAATCTATAAAGAACTTGATGCACATTTTGATCATTTCTTCTTTGAGAGAGAGATGGAAAAAAGGGGAAAGGAAATAGTTAACCAACTCCTAAAAGATAAAATAGCAAAAATTAGTGACGGAGCTACAATAGTAGACTTAGATAAACTAGGGGTCTGGGTTTTATTAAGAAGAGATGGAACAATTCTATATTCTGCAAAAGACCTAGCACTAGCAGAAAAGAAATTCAACAAATTCAAAATAGATAATTCAGTATATGTAGTCGGAAAAGCACAAGCACTACATTTCCAACAATTATTCAAAGTTTTACATTTAATGAAATTTAAACAAGCAGATAATTCATTCCACCTATCCTTTGATGAAGTAAGATTACCTTCAGGAAAGATGTCTTCAAGAACAGGGGTAAACATACTCTATTCAGACCTAAGGGATGAGTTATTAGATTATGCCACAAATGAAACAAAACAAAGGCATCCAAATTGGCCAGCTAAAAAAATAAAAGAAACCGCAAAAGGAATAGCAATGACATCATTAAAGTTCAGTATGATTTTCCAAGACAACAATAAACCAATTATATTTGATCAAAAACAAGCAATGGCATTTGAAGGTGATACTGGCCCATATATTTTATATTCCCATGCAAGGGCATGTTCAATACTAAAGAAAACAAAAGCTTCAACAAAAGCAAATTTAGCCCTATTAGATCAACCAGAGGAAACAAATCTAATCAATATGTTAGGGGTCTTCCCAGAAATAGTGGAAAAAGGTGCAAAAGAATACAAACCATTCCATATAGCTAAATATGCAATAGAGCTCTCCCATGCTTTCAATAATTTCTATAATACTAATAAATGTATAACTGAAGACAAGGAGCTTACCAAGGCAAGGACGCTCTTAGTTAAGTCTACAAAGCAAGTCTTAGCAAATACTCTAAATTTACTAGGTTTAAAGGCCTTAAAAGAGATGTGATAAGAACCATAATCTTTATATAATCTCTAAATTTCTTGAACATTGGTGATATAAATGCCCGTAGTAGGATTTAATTTTGATAAGTTTCATGTTGAACGGAAAAAGCCAATAGAGGCCCCATTGAATGTAGACACAGGAATGAAGATTGTAGAGATTAAACAAGAAGAAATTCCTTTAAGTGGAGATCAAACACAAACAGTAATGAGGGTTGATTATGAGTTCTCTGTAAAATATGATCCAAAGCAAGCAGAAATATTAATTGAAGGTCATTTAATGTTCTTAGAAGAAAAGGACAAATTAATAAAAATGATCGAGGAATGGAAAAAAACCAAAAAGTTTGAACCTAAAGCAACACAATTAATAATGAATAATGTTCTTTTAAGATGTAATATTAAGGCATTATTATTAGGTCAAGAGTTAGGTTTGCCTCCACACATTAGACTGCCCATGATTCAACCTGCAGACTCTGGAAAAACACCATCAGAGAAGAAAGCAGAAGAATATATAGGTTAATTATTTTTTCTTAATTTTTTGTTTCTTTTATTTTATCAATTCATAAATTTGCTTATATTACAGTAAAACCCTAATGAAACATTCATTGGGCACTTATTCACTTATTAGGCACATCTTAAACACATCCTGGACACATCTTATGCACTTAAACACATAAACTTTTTTATATTATTCATTCACATTAGCCTATTGGGGGTTACTAAATGATTGATTCTAAAGAAGATGCAATAAAAGACGCTTTCTCGAGGGTAAAAGACCATATTGCAGCATTAGAAATAGAAATAAAAGCCAATAGAGACTTCATAATTAAGCAAAACAAGCAACTTCTCACACTTATGAATCAACTTAAAGACCAAAATAGCCAAATTCAGGCTTTAGAAGGCCCTAAACCACAAAATTCACTGGATTCATCACTTAAAAATGAAGACTCCAGTGGAAATAAGGGGGTTTCATTAGATGGTTATTCACTTCCTGGTTATTCACTAGATGGTTATTCACTTAATATTCAGGAGTTTCAAGAAAACCTTCCAACCCTACTTTCAAGCCTTTCTAAGCAAGAATTCTTAACTTTCCTGACAATTTACCAATTAGAAGAAGAGATTTCCAAGGTAACTTACGACGACGTTGCGCAAAACCTCAAAATAACCTCTGGATGTATAAGAACCTACGTCTCAGGCTTAATTAAAAAAGGACTTCCTGTACTCAAATCTAAATACAATAATAAGGTAATTATTCTATCAATTCCACCTGAAATACGCTCACTTAACATGAAAAAGAAGCTTGTAAATACCTTCTATAACCTAGATCCTACTCAAAAAAAGCTAAATGATGGCTTCTAAACTCTCACTTTAGTAAAAATAAGCTTATTTTAGCCTTATTTTATCTCTTTTTAGTGTTTAAACACATCCTGGGCACACTCTATGCACTTATTCATTGTTTATTCACACCTATTCTAACTCTCACTTTAGTATTTTTTAGCTAAAAATAGCTTGTTTTTGGGTATAAATCTATGAATTTATTGGATTTTACTCTTATCGTCGATAATTATTGTTTAGTTATTGTTTAGTTATTGTTTACTTAAGTGTTAGTCAAGTGTTAGTAACATGTTAACTAACGTTACTAAACAATCTTAAACAATACAAAAGATTAATAAATAAAAACCCCCTTGAAAAAATAATGGTCTGGTGGCTATTCAAAAAAAAGAGTGATAATCAGGTAGATCCTGAAGCAATTAAAAATTCATTTTCTAATATTAAACATGATATGAATCATATTTCTAGTTGGATAAATCACTTCAAAAGTACACATGAAGATCATAATAAAAAACATGTAGATCATACAAATAATCATCAATCTCTTTTGGAAAGAATTGAAAAACTAGAACAACTTCTTGCTTCGCAACAAGTAATAACTGGGGTTATTGAAGGAGAAAAAACAGAAGAAATAGTAACAGAAGATCTCCCTAAAACTACACGTTTAGAAAGTATGTCCCTAGCAGAAAGGAAAATCTGTAGCATCTTAAACTCCTTACAAAATGAAAATGGTGGGGGCTGGGTATCTATGAAAAAATTAGCAGAAGAAACATACCCTGCTAAAGAATATAGGGATTCAAGATCACATGTTTCCCAACTTGTTTCCAAATTAGAACTAGAGGCTGCAATGACAAAAAAGAGAAAAGGTAAGTTTGTTTTTGTTCACTTAAATAAAGAAATCAAGGAGTTATTTGTTAACAAAGCTAAAACTAAAAAAAAGCCTAAATCTTCTCAAAAGGATTCTTAATCTTCTTAATCTGTTCTGTACTAACTTGTGTATATATCTGGGTTGTAGATATATCGGAATGTCCCAAAAGAACTTGAATCAACCTTATATCTACTCCTTCATTAAGCAAATGAGTAGCAAATGAATGCCTAAGAGTATGGCAAGATACTTTCTTCCGGATCTTAGCTTTCTTAGCTGCTTCCTTAATAACTAATTGGGGAAGTTTAACCCCTATATGTCCTACTTTCTTCTCAAATAGATATTCAGAATCTCTCTTCCGCGAATCTAAATATTCATTAATCAACTTCAAAATAGAACTAGAAATAATCGTCTTTCTATCTTTATTCCCCTTTCCAGACTTAACATGAATGGTCTTTTCATCAAAATCAATATCTTCAACTCTTAATGAAACTGCCTCAGAAACCCTCAACCCACTTGAAACCAGCAATTCTAATAAAATTCTGTGCTTAATATTTTTAATCGATTCTAAAAGCTTTTTGATCTCATTTTTAGATAGTGTAACTGGTATTTTCTTCTCAAATTTTGGTCTTTTGATTCTAGCTGTAATATCATTACCTAAAATCTCACCAAAAAAGAATTTCAAAGAACTCAAAATCAAATTTATGGTTTTAGCATTTATCTTTTTTTCATACATCAAATATGCTTGATAGGCCTTAATATCATCTTCATTAATTTTGCTTGGATGTTTATTCACATGATCTAGAAATAACTTAGTATTTCTTACATAGTTATCAATAGTATTATTACTCATCCCCCTTATTTTTAGTTCCACCTCTAATTTACTCAAATAATCCATCAACATTATACACTCTAAACTAATATTTAAAACTTCGCACAACATATATTATATCTAGTCTGTAGAATTAAGCCCTGTATTGCCAAAATATAACGGAATTACTTCTTTCACTATATTTGTACTAAAATACCTACCTTTTAGGCATTAATCTTTCAATTTTTATGATGGTTCTTAATGCCCTATTACTTGGACCCTTTATAGCATTAATACCATTTATAACCCCAAGCAAACCCCTTGCAATATGTTTGAAATACCTTAGATCTGATTTAAGTTTTTCCAATTCAATACTACCTAAATGTCTTTTTTCCAATTCTACTTCTAGATCATATAATCTATTGATTCTTTCACCCGACTTGGGAATTTTTGTACTTAGCTTAATGTCAAAACAGATCTTCGTAAGATTTATACTCTGATTTCTTAAATCATCAAACAACTCACCCAAATGACTCTTCTCACTTCCACCCAAGCTAATAATTATACCATTGACAACTTTCAAATAAAATTTAATATTTGCCCTCATCTTAATTTCTGAGATAATTGCCTCTAAAGATACTCTCATAGCTTCTAAAGACATAAGAATAATTTCATGTTGGCTTTCATAATTTTCAGGATTAACACCTTTTAAGGCCTCAAGAGCAGCATTTAGCCTACCAAGATTCCGTCTAACAACATCATTACTAATGTTTCTAATCTTTCCAAGTAAATGAGCATGGTTTCTACCTAAAGTAGCTCTTTCAGTGGAAAACATATTGTAATCATATTGCATAATAAGTTACTACCTTAAATCCTTATAAATACTCTGTAAATTGATTGTTTATCACATAAAAGTTTATTAAATCCTTTGTGATTTTATAGGATATGGAATCAATGAGAGATAGACTTGAAAAGCTTAAAAACAGCCCCTGGAGGGTACCTAATCCTGTAGATAAGGATGTAACTGGTATGCATAAACCAGTAACTCCTGAATCTGTTTTTATTAAAAAGCTAGATAAAGCAATGTCTAATATTGAGCAAATAAGAAAGAAGATCTTAGCAGATTCTGACTCTTATCTATCTCTATTCTATGAACTAAGAAAAGCAGAAAAAGAGTTCTTAGAAATACTTAATGATAAAGAGGAAAAAGAACTACTTCTACCAGAACACTATTTGAATAAAATAGAAGATACTAAAAATAAAATAAGAAATATTAAGAAATGATTAAAAGTTTTTGATGATAAAACATTTAAGAAATGCTTAAATCTTTTTGTTGTAAATATCTTTGAATATTTTAATAAAAGCTCTTTTGAAAACTTTATATTCTTCTACACCCTTTTCGGTTAAGTCATATATTTTCTTCCTTCCATACTTCTTTCTCGTCAGTAATTTCTTTTTTCTTAGGTATTTTAAAGTAGGATAGATAGTCCCAGGTGTTAGTTTTGAACCCTTTTTCTTCCCTATATTTTCAGCTAGTTCATCCCCACAGAGTCTCTTCCTCTTTAACTCATGAAGTATTTGAAAGGCTAAGAATCCTCTCAATGAGAGGACCTTTGGTGTTTTGGTTGCCATACTTATTTTGTGTAAAATATCTTTTTAAAATTATATATTGTATAAACTATATATTGGATCTAAAATATATTTGTTGATCTATATATAGTAGGTTAGATATATTGTACATTCAATAAATAAAACTTTTAATTTTTGATAAAAAGTATTAGATTTAATAAGAATTAAAAGATTTAAGCAAAAACTAAAGATTTTGTTTCTTCAAAACCTTATCTAAAAGCACTAGTTCCTCATAAATGCCTTCAATAAAATCATAATTTCTTGCTTCATTAATATCCACCCAAGCATACTCACTTAACTCACTATTTAACTTAACACTACCTTCCATATGGTCAGCATAAAGACTAACTACAACAACAGGAACATTATCTTTCCGAATAAAAGTAAGATTAGTTAAATATTTGATATTACTTATCAACAAACCAACTTCTTCCATTATCTCTCTTCTCAATGCATCTTCAAACACATTATACCATTGCTTCTCCGTTTTTGTAGGCCTATGAATATAATCACTAGTCTCTATTTTTCCACCAGGAATGGTCCATTTATCAGCAAAGAAATCTTCATCAGCTGCTCTTTTTGTAACCAAGAACTTTCCATCTTTTACAACTACACCAGTAACTACAACATAATGGGCATGTTTAGGATTCATATCGTTTTAGAGTTAAAGAAATTATAAAAGAATTTTGTTTTTATACTAACTACTTCCACCCATCCAAGCAGGCAACATTGGAGCTAAAAAAGGCCAGATGTATGGCGCAACAGCAATTAAAATACCTAAACCAAAGCTGTGTATCCAAGTCTCATGCATTCCTGCACCTCTAGCACCCTTAAATAATCCAGAGTGTACATGTACATAAATAGCTGAGATCAATCCAAGAAGCAACCTTATAACAATAACATTACCAAAGAATCCCTCTTGTAAAGAAGGAATCATTGCTAAAACTAAAGTATAATTCATTGATAAGAATACAAAGACTAAAACCCAAATAAAAGCAGTAGCTCCATGGCTTATAACTGAACTAGCAGAACCAGTTTCATCTTTAATCATCATAATAAGATTTGCAATACCAATAATAACACCCATAACAATCGCAGGCATAATCATCAGTGAACCCATTTCTAAAGCCATACTCCAATACACGACATAAAACTTTATAAACTTTTTTATTATGGTAAATCAGATGGATAAAGAAGCATTAAACAGATCAATTCTTGAATTTGTAGGGCTTGCAAATAGAAAAAAAGCAATTTTACAAGATCAAATGCAAAAAGTAAATAGTAGTATTAGGTCTGTAAATTCTCTAAAAAAAAGAGGAATAACTTCTACACATATTGATGAAGCCTGTCAAACAATAGAATTAAACATTCAAGAAAGCAGAAGTGAAGAATTAGCTGGCGAAATAGAAGAGATTAATGAAGAAGAAGAACAAAAATTACTTGCAATAAGAAAAGCAGGAAGAGATTAACGACTTTTTTCTAAATCTTTTTTCTCAACTTTCATAAATACAATAACCAATACAGAAACCAATATTGTTGTAATTAATACTGTTGGTGCAAATATGGATAATATTTCATTATTGGGGAATACACCAATTTCAACAGCTAATAATAAGATAATCAAAGTTTCTACATCTAAACTAAGCATAGTACTTCCAACTAAAGCAGGTGCTTTAATCTTATTTGCCTTACAAATAAAATAAGTAACAACAAACTTAGGGATTAATGATAGAGCTAAAAATATTAAAGCAACACCAAAGTTTGCAATAATTCCCATCTCTCCCCATAATTGTAATTCTAACCCGAACCAAGCAAAGAATAAAGGAATAAACAAACCCATTGAAACAGCTTTAAATTTATCCATAAAACTCTTTGAAGTTGCAAAGTGAGCTCTAGAAATAACAATACCTGCTAAGAAGGCACCTAAAATATTTGAAAATCCAAGGGTTTCTGTTAAGAAAGCCAAGACTAAAATCAAAACAAATGTAAGAGTAAATTGAACCTCTTCACTTTCTAACAAAACCATATACCTTCCAAGTCTAGATACTAAGAAGAATAATACTAAAAATAAACCAATAAAGGCCAACACCCCTAATAATTTATATGCAATTGTTGAAAATTCTGGTGAAAAGAATAAAGTCAAAACAGTTAACATAGTCAAACCAGCAATAACATTAATCACGGCACCATTCAAAACAGTCTGTCCAAATTCAGTATTTAACAATTTCTTTGAAAGTAGTATTTTTGCTGGAACTCCTAAATCAACAACAGCAAAAGCCAAGGCAATAAATAAAACTTGTAAAAAGGTATACTCCTTACCAGATAACCAAGGCATTAGAGGACTCATTAAAAATGCAAAGATTACAAGGAAAGTAATAACTAAAACCCCGATGCCCAAGAACATAGCTTTCTTATTCTTATACAATGAACTAGCATCCTGTTCTTTTAATCCTGCTAAAAATAAGATAAGAATCGCCCCAATGATAGCAAAGTCTTCAATGGCATGAGGAGAAATCCAATTTAACAAAGAAGGCCCCAATACTAAACCAGCAATTAAATAGCCCACAACAGCATCTAATTTTATCCTTTCAAAAATTTCACCAAAAATAACAGAGACACCTAATAAAACAAATAAAGATAGTATTACATTTGTTATCGCAACTTCACTCATTTTAGACTACCCACAATATTTCTAACATGAACCACACCCACAATTCTATTTCCTTTAACCACTGGTACAGCTCTTAATCTCATTTTATACATCAAATAAGAAACTTTTTCAATTGGAGTAGAAGGTGTAACAAAATAGATGTCTGTTTTCATAAGATCCTGAGCATATTTAGCAGTAAACCCTTTGTCATAACCTGCACCCATAAAACCCACTACATCTTGTGAGGAAATATCATCCTGAGAAACAGCAACTTTCAATAAAGTAAATTCATCAATAAGCCCAACAATTTTATTCTTGCCTCTTATCACAATTAAACTATCTTCCCCAGTCTTCAACTTATTAATAACCTTCTTAACACTATCATGCTCTTTTATTTTGTTAGCTTTTGCCATAACATCCTTAGCATAAATCCCTTTAATGGACCATTCTTCTCTTAATAAGTTATTAAGAAATCTATCTGCCATATGGTCAAAGTCCTTACCCACTTCTTCAAATTCTTTTAAAGAATCACCAAACAATTTATCGGTTGTTTTATCAACCTGTTTACTAATGGTTTTACCTGTTTTATAAAGTGCATCTTCTACATCTTTAGTACCATCAACAATTGTCTTTTCAGACCGATTAAAAATTTTATCAAAAAATCCCCTTTTTCCCATAAAGATTATAGAACAAAATATATATTTAAATTTAACTATATTTAAACCAAAGAGCAAAAGGTTTTTATAAATCAACTTCTACTAATTTTTTATGGGTAAAACAAGAGACTATGATAATATTATTCCTTTATTAGAAAAGGATAATCCAGATATTCCTCAAATAGAAGCAATAGTAAATTCTTGGAAAAATTTGTTAGATGAATTACACCCTGAAGTGGAAGTTTTAGCAGATGCATTATATGACCCAGAAGAACAGTTTGAAATTTTGATAGATAGATTAGAAAAAATAAAAAACCATATGCATGAGTATACAGCAGAATATGAGAGGGAAGACATAGAAGAGGAATTAGCAACTGAATTAGCAAGAAAACACTTTGCCAAACAGAGGGAAGCTAATGAATCCCGACCTTGGTGGAAACGGTTAAGAGGGAGTCAAGTAGAGTTTAAACCTAAAAAAGTCACTCCTCATATGATAAATAAAAGAATAGAAACGTATAGATCTGCAGCAATTCAAGATATTCAAGTAATCCTTAAAGAATTACATGAAGTATCAGAAGCATTAGATAAAATTGATAAAATAAGAAAAAGGTATAGAATTTAACTATAAAAAGAAAATCTATCTTCTTCACAAATTATTCCAATTAATGCATTAGGATTAACTTCTTTTGAGAGCATTAAGTTATCTAAATCTTGCTCAGAAGCCAAGCATTGTTTGTAAGGATGGGAATGTAAACTAATCAAAACTTCATCAGGACAGCCTTCTGAAACCACTTGATTAAAAGATTGAGAGTGTATAATAGGCTTTAACACTTCAGTGACATAATAATTTCCATCATAATAACCAAACAAACACATTTTTGTTTCAACACTCAAATCTTCATTATATATTTCTAACACTTCTTCATAAGTATTATTCAAAAAAATAACTTCAAATTCACCAGTATCAATACTACCTTCTTCAATAGTATCACTTTCAATCATACTAGCTAAAATTGCTCCAACTCCAAAACTAGTGAGCATATAGCTAAGAACAAGCAAGATAAGAAAAATCGCACTAATAGTCACTAAAACCTTCTTTAGCTTACTGTCTTCATACTCTTCTTCTTCCATAATAAAAAAATATTTTTTATATTTTAAATAACCTTCTACAAAACAAAGAACAAAATAACTGGAATCAACAAGCAACTCATCATATGATTTCTCCCAATATTTTTTAGATTTGGAATCAAACCAACAGCCGTACTCACAATTAGAACCAAACTCCCTAAAAAACCAGTTAAGACAAAAACTAAAACACAAATCATTATTATAATCCCCATACAGAGTTTCTTATAATCAACTTTCTCTAATATCTTTGAAAATAT
>JABHZQ010000024.1 GCA_018656555.1 archaeon | reverse complement strand
TTTTTGAATGATAAGTAGTTAGTAAATTAGCCTATGCATTCTTAGTCTTTCTCTAACAGCACTAGGAGTTCTGTTTAAAACTAATGAAATTTCTCTAATTGGTTTATTTGCAGAAAACAGCATTGTTAATTGCTGATCTTCATCTTCTACCCATGGATCATAAGCATGTAATGATTTTTGTTTAACTCTTTTCTTTATTTCAAACTTCTTTAAAATAATATTATACTCCTCAACATAGAGCTTTATCTCTCTTATGAATCTATCTCCAAAATCTCTTAATTTCTGTTGTCCTACTCCTTTAATCTTTAACATTTCATCTCTAGTTCTTGGATAATAAAGAGCCATTTCCCTTAAACTAACATCTCCAAAAATAATAAATGGTGGAACATTCCTTTCTTCTGATATTATTTTTCTAAATCTTCTTAATTTCTCAAATAACCTCTTATCATAGGTTTTTTCAGTTGTTCTTTTGAATTTAACAACATTTTCAGAATCAACTCCCTCTAATTCTGGAAGTTTTAAACAGAAATCACAACCAGTACATTCTTCTAAACCAATCTCTCCAAAATACTCAAGTATGGTTTTTCTCCTACACTCAAAACCTTCACAATATTCTATCATCTTATCCAATTTAGCAACAGAGCTACCTTTTGCTGGGCTAGGGTGCATTTTATCAATAAAGAAATCATGTTTTCTTTTATCGCCATAAGAGTAGAATAAAACACACTCACTAGGCAAGCCATCTCTGCCAGCTCTACCAATCTCTTGATAATACCCTTCAAGAGATTTTGAGAAAGTATGATGGATGATTAATCTCACATCTGGTTTATCTATTCCCATTCCAAAAGCAATAGTAGCCACAATAATGTTAACCTTATCTTTAATGAATTGATCTTGGTTTTGTTTTCTTATTGCATTAGGTAGTCCTGCATGATAAGGTAGGGCACTAAAACCTCTCTCTCTTAACTTTAGAGCAAGATTTTCAGTATCTTTTCTGGAAAAACAATAGATTATAGCTGGATTATCTTTGTTTTTTTTCAATAAACTTAAAATTTTGTTAAATGAATTCTTTTTCTTAGCCACTATTAATTTTAGATTTTTCCTATCAAAAGAAGAAGTAAATATCTGAGGTTTATCTAATCCCAATTGTTTTAGAATATCTTCTTTAACTTTTTGAGTGGCTGTAGCTGTTAAAGCTACAATTGGGAGATTAGGGAATAATATTTTTAGATTTTTTAAATTTCTATACTCTTTTCTAAAGTTATGTCCCCATTCTGAGATACAATGTGCTTCATCAATAGCAATTAAATTTATGTTTAGTGTCATTAAGAAGACTTTGAATGGTTCTAATGCTAATCTTTCTGGAGCAATGTATAATAGTTTTATTTCATTTTTTCGAGCTTTCTCTTTAATCTCTTCCATCTGTCTATATGTTAAAGAAGAGTTGATGTATGCTGCTGGAACCCCATTAGCGTTTAGATTATCTACTTGGTCTTTCATCAAAGAGATTAAAGGAGAGATTACAATGGCTAGTCCATCCATTTTTAGTGAGGGGATCTGGAAACAAATGCTTTTTCCACCCCCTGTGGGCATTAAAACTAAAGAATCTCTTTTTTCTAAGATATTATTTATTATCTCTAATTGCTTTGGTCGGAAATCATCATAACCGAAATACCTCTTTAGTAATGACTGCATTTTTTAATTCCTCTTTTTTTTGTTTTTAAAGTTTGTTGTTGTTGAGAGAGAATTAGTTTGGTTTGATGCTTTTGTTTAGAAGTGGAGGGAGAGTTTAAGCTTTGGCTCTGTTACCTAATGGTGGAGTGTAATATTAATTTTTAGAAACAATTTTACCATCAACTACAGAAATTTCCTCAATTATTAATTCTTTTTCATTAAGTATGTTCAAACAATCGTCTAATACCTTATTTCCTTCACAAAATTTAGAATTTGCTTTAGATTCTTCAATTTTAAAATGATCAAAATCAGAAATTATCTGTTTTACTTTTTCTATATTTTTATCAAATTTTTCTTGCATGTTAATTACCTATCAATCTTTTTATTATAAAATATATGATTATTATAAGTATTATAACTCCCATAGTTATAATTATCCTTTTATATTTTTTGCTTTCTCCATCTTTTTCTTTAGATTTAATAAAATTATTATAGCTCTTTTGAAGTTCTGTTTTTAGAGATTGGATCTTTTCTCTCAACTTTTCTAGCTCTTTGTGTTTTGAAGCAATATAATTTTTATAACTTTTTTGAAGCTCATTTCTAACCATTTCTACTTTATCTGTTAAATCTTGTTTGTCTGGAACAGCAATTTTAGCAGCAACAGAAGGAGTTGGTGCTCTTTGGTCTGCAACAAAATCTGCAATGGTATGGTCTGTTTCATGTCCAATACCTGTAATAATTGGAATTTTTGATTGGAAAATAGTTCTAGCCAACTCTTCATCATTAAAACACATCAGATCTTCTATTGATCCTCCTCCTCTAGCAATAATAATTGTATCTACTGTCTTGTACCTATTTAAAATATGAATAGCCCTTATTACTTCATTACAAGCTTTTTCTCCTTGCATAAGTGTTGCAATTAATTTTATAGTAATATTAGGAAATCTACTTTTCTGAACATTCAAAATATCTTTAATAACTGATCCTTTTTTTGAGGTAATTAGACCTATACACTTAGGGATTGGAGGAATTTCTTTTTTATATTTATCATCAAATAGGCCTTCTTTTGATAATTTTTCTTTTAATTGTTTAAATTGTAAGTAAAAAGCACCTTCCCCCAAGGGGAGTATTAAGGTAACAATTAATTGATAATTACTTCTCTTTTCATATGTTGTTATAGATCCTAAAATTAAAACTTGTAATCCATTTTTCAATTCAAAAGACAGACTACTGTTATTTCTCTTGAAAAAAGCACATTTTACTAAATTTTCTTCATCTTTTATATCAAAATAAATGTGTCCTGAACTTGGTCTAGAAAGATTAGTTATCTCACCTAGAACATAAATCTGATTTAGTTTTGGATCATTAGTCAATTTATTTTTAATATAGCCACTTATTTTAGAAACAGTCAGAATGTTTTCTTTATCAATTCCATATACTTTTTTTATCCTTTCAAAAGATTCTTTATTTGACATTATTAATAATAAATAGTCCACTTTTAAAAAATTACCTTATTTTGAAGGGGAAGTATATACAATTTCCAATTATTGAAGAATGTATGAGTTAGAATTTATTTTTAAAGAAGATTGGAAAAGGGAAAACTTTTATAAAAGATTACTCTAAAATAATTAATTCCCCTTCTTTTCCCAAAGTTAAATATTTTTCATCCATATATTCCCGCACATAACCATTTTTTATTATTAATACATCTCCTTTTTTTATTTTATTAATATCTGATGACCATAATGTTAAAATTGTTTCTCCCGAATCATCTTTTACTTGAAATTTGCCCAATATCAACTTTTTTCCATATTTTGATCTCTTTTCTTCACTTATTTTATCAACAACTTCAACCCTAATTTCTTTAAAATTTGAATTAATTTTTAATTTTGAAATTTTTGTTTCTTTAATAAGATATTCTTTTGTTTTTGGACTTTTAGAAACAGCTATATCATTAGTGATATTTTTATTATAACATTCTAAACAAAATCTCTTTCCTTGTGCCCACCTTAATCCACTTGCCTCTACTAGCTCTTCCCCCACCAATAAATAGATCTCATGAAGTTCTAAACTTTTTCCACAATCTGAGCATGTAAATTTCATTTTATACCTTAATTAAAGAAAACAGTTGAACTATTTTAAATTTATCTATAAAAACACATATAAAACCCCAAAATATACCCATACTATGCTATCCAAGTCAGACTACCTCAAAGGACTACAATGCCTTCGTCTACTCTGGACAAAGAAAAACGAAAAACTTCCAGAACCATCAGAAGAAGCACAATTCAGATTCAAACAAGGAGATGAAATTGGAGAATTGGCAAAAACCCTTTTCCCAAAAGGAATTGACATTGAAACTGATTTCAAATACAATTTAAGAAAAACACAAGAATTTCTAACAAAAGAAGTTCCTCTATTTGAGCCTTCCTTCTTAGTAGAAGACCTTTATGCAAGAGCAGACATCTTAGTCCCAAAAGGAAATAAATGGGATATAATAGAAGTAAAAAGCAGTTCTAAAGTAAAACCTCAACACATTGATGATCTAGCATTTCAAAGATATGTTTATGAAAAAGCAGGACTAAAAATAAGAAAATGTTTCCTAATGCATTTGAATAGTGATTATAGACTAAAAGGAAAACTTTCTGTAAGAAAATTATTCAAAATACAAGATGTTACTGAAAAGGTTAAATCTATCATAAACATTCCAGAACAAATAGATACAATGTTTAAAGTGATTAATGGAGAACTTCCAGAATGTAATATTGGAACACAATGCAATTCACCTTATCCTTGTGATTTGAAAAGTGAATGTTGGGCTTATTTGCCTGAGAATAGTGTTTGTGATTTGTATTGGACTTCAAAGAAGTTTGAATTGTTAGAAAAAGGTGTATTATTGTTAAAGGATATTCCTAGTTCTTTTAAGTTGAATGATAAGCAGAAGATTCAGGTTAAAGGTGAGAAACATGTTGATAAAGAGAAGATAAAGAAATGGTTGGATAAATTAGTTGAGCCAGTGTATTACATGGATTTTGAAACTTTTTCTACTGCAATTCCTAGATATCAAGGATGTAAACCTTATGAGTATATTTGTTTCCAGTATAGTATTCATGTTGGTGATAAACACTATGAGTATTTAGCTAAGGGGTTGAGAGATCCTAGGAAGGTGTTTTTGAATTCTCTTTTGAAGAGGTTGGGAGATAAAGGGAGTATTGTTGTTTATAATAAATCATTTGAGATTGGTAGGTTGAAGGAGTTGGGTAAAATGTATGATGTTGATGTGAGTGGTTATGTTGATAGGATAGTTGATTTGTTAGATGTGTTTAGAGGGTTTTGGTTTTATGATCCTAAGCAAAAGGGTAGTTGTAGTATTAAGGCTGTGTTGCCTTGTTTTGGTTTGGATTATTCAGATTTGGACATTTGTTGTGGTAGTTTGGCTAGTTTGGAGTTTTTTAGGGGTTTTTCTGATGTTAGAGTGAGAGAGAGTTTGTTGAAGTATTGTGAGAGGGATACTTGGGCCGGGGTTGTTATTGTTGATAAACTTAAGAATTTAGTATAGAGCACTGGAAGATGAGATGCTTTTGTTTCTGTTTGGAGGAACTGTTTCACTTCCACCTAAAGGTGGATTGTAATAGTTAATTTTTATTTTTCCTTATAGTTTCATCAATACTCTTGCCTTTTTTATCTTTCCATTCAGTCCACCCATTAGCACTTCTTGCTAATACTACTGCTGCTGAAGCACTTGGAGAACTAAAAGTATAATCTTCTGTGAATACAAAAACATTGCCTTCTTGTTTTAGAATCTTTTTTTCTATAAGATTTTTACGGATATTACTCACCCAAGAACCAATTCCTTTTGATTCTTCAAGATTAGATTTTGATCCCTTAAATACAACAAAACCATCTTCACTATATTCACCAGTAGCATAAGCTTCTTTTCCTTTACAGATTAAAATTTTTGATTGATCTTTCTTTGTTTCTTCAAATATTGGATAACCCAAAGTAGCAATTAACAATTTTATATCCTCAAAAAAACTTAAAACAAAATCCTCATCTTGTTCAGTTAAGCTAGATTGTGTTGGATTAATATTATTTTCTAATTCACATTTATTAATCTTTTTAGCTTGGTTGCAAGCATAATTTTCTAGATATTTGATGTGTGCTTTGTTAATATTTTTCTTTTCAGATACAAAACAAATTACAGAGTTCCAAAAATCCTTGGAAGAGTTATGCTGTTTGATTCTTGTTAACAAAACTTCTGCTTCACCAATATATACTCTTGGTTTACCTACTTCATTATTTTCACCAATCAAAAAATAGATCCCTGGATCTTGCAATTCTTTTCTTTTTATTGCATCAATTATCTTATTTCGGGGAATAAATAGGGCTTTCACCACACCATCTTTAGTATCACAAACCTTAATACTTCTAGGATTTGCATCTGGAATATATATTGAAATAGTCCTTCCTCTCATAATTTTAGTTTTGTCATACTCATTTATAAATGTAATCCGAAATCTTTATATACTTCTTAGTACTTACTAATAGTACGTACAAGGTGAAACACATGAAACTCGAAGATGTAAAAAACATTCCAAGAAGAGAAAGAAGAACTTGTAGAGCTAATCTAAGACTATATCCTTCACAAATGAAATTCATAAAAGATAATGATATTCGAATACAAAGAATATTCGACAAAGCTCTTGATGAATTAGGACATGTTCCACCTAAACCTGAAGATATAACAAAAATAGCTTATGACTATAGACCTAAGTCTAGAGGTCATGGCAGAGGTGGAAAAGGGAACGTAACAAGACAAAAAAGAGTTGCAAAACATAGGAGATAAAAAAATGGCACAAACATATGTTAATGAAAATGGATATAGGTGTTTTTCCAATAGTGGAAAACAAGTATCCAGGTGGGTTGCTGAGAAAAAGATTGGTAGGCCATTAAAAAGAAGTGAAGTCGTACATCATGGTTCAAAAGGAAAAGGATGTAATAGTAAAAGTAATCTTACTGTATTTAAGAATCAATCTGAACACATGAAGAAAAAACATTCAAGGAGATGATGCAAAAGAGTTAAAAGATGGGAGTTTATTTCCTTTATTAAGAATCCAAGGTAAAAATGAATAAAAAAACTATGACTGAAAGAGATATTTGTACTAAATATATTACTCCTGCAATAGTTACAGCAGGATGGGATCTTAAAAAACAAATTAGAGAAGAAGTTTATTTTACTAGTGGCAAGATTATTATCAAGGGAGATAAAATTACAAGAGGTAAAAAGAAATTTGCAGATTATATTCTTTATTATAAACCAAATATCCCTCTGGCAGTTATAGAGGCTAAAGATAATAAACATTCAATTGGTTCAGGTTTACAACAAGGTATAGAATATGGAGAAATTTTAGATATTCCTTTTATATTCAGTTCTAATGGAGATGGATTTATTTTACATGATAGAACTGGGCAATCAAAAAAAATTGAAAGAGAAATACCTATAGATGGTTTTCCCAGTCCAGTAGAATTATGGGATATCTACAAAAAATGGAAAGGAATTAATGAAGATGAAGAAGAAATCATTACGCAAGAATATCATCTTGAAGAAAGGGGTAAGACACCTAGATATTATCAAGAAGTAGCAATTAATAGGACTGTTGAAGCTGTAGCTAAAGGGCAAGATAGGATCCTATTGGTTATGGCTACAGGGACAGGAAAAACTTTTGTTGCTTCTCAAATTATTTATAAATTATGGAAATCAAAATCAAAAAAGAGAATTTTGTTTTTGGCAGATAGAAATATTCTTGTTGATCAAGCAATGAATAATGATTTTAAAAAATTTAAAGGAGTAAGTACAAAAGTAACTCATAGAAAGATAGATACTTCTTATGAATTATATACTGCACTATATCAAAGTTTGACAGGGAATGAAGACTGGAAAAATATATTCAGACAATTTTCTAGAGATTTTTTTGATTTGATAGTAATAGATGAGTGTCACCGTGGAAGCGCTAAAGAAAATTCTGCATGGAGAGAAATTTTAGAATATTTTTCAACAGCAACTCAAATAGGAATGACTGCCACACCCAAAGAAACCTCTGAAGTATCAAATATTGATTATTTCAATGATCCAATTTATACATATTCTTTAAAACAAGGAATTGAAGATGGTTTTTTAGCTCCTTATAAAGTGATAAGAATTTCAATAGATAAAGATACTGAAGGGTGGAGACCAACAAAAGGGATGAAAGATAAACATGGTCATAAAATACCTGACAGAGTTTATAATATGACTGATCATGATAGAAATATTGTCATTGATGATAGAACTCAATTAGTTGCAAAAAAAGTAAGTGAGTTTTTAAAAAATAGTGGAGATAGATTTGCAAAATCTATAATCTTCTGTGTAGATATTGATCATGCAGAAAGAATGAGAATGGCCCTAGTTAATGAAAATTCAGATTTAATGGCAAAAAATTCTAATTATATCCTCAAAATAACAGGAGATGATAAAATTGGTAAAGACCAATTGGATAATTTTATTGATCCGGCTAGCAAATATCCAGTTATTGCGACCACTTCAAAGCTAATGACTACTGGAGTAGATGCCCAAACTTGTAAACTAATTGTTTTAGACAGTTCTATTAAATCAATGACTGAATTTAAACAAATAATAGGAAGAGGTACAAGAATCAGGGAAGATTATGGGAAATACTATTTCACAATAATGGATTTTAGACAAGTTACAGATCTTTTTGCAGATCCAGATTTTGACGGGGAACCAGTTCAAATCTATGAACCTAAATTAGAAAAAGAATTAAAAATAAAGGAAGCTAAAAAAGTAGAAGAGTTAGAATCTTATTATCATGATGTAAAATCTCAAGTTTATTTAGTAAAGGAATCACTAGATAAACCTAGAAAATATTACATTAATAATCTGAAGGTAACTGTTTTGAATGAAAGAGTTCAATATTATGATAAAGATGGAAAGTTAATTACTGAAACATTAAATGATTTTACAAAAAAAACTCTAAAAAAAGAATATCGTTGTCTAAATGATTTTTTAAAAAAATGGAAGAAAACAGATAAAAAATCCATAATTATTAATGAATTAAGAGAACAAGGAATATTAATCGATGAATTAAAGCAAGAAGTCGGTAAAGATTTTGACGAATTTGATTTAATCTGTCATGTAGCTTTTGATAAAAAACCCCTAACCAGAAAAGAAAGAGTAAAAAATGTAAGGAAAAAAGATTATTTTACAAAATATAACAAAAAGGCTCAAGCAGTCATAAACGCTTTACTTGATAAATACTCTGATGAAGGTATAGAAGATATTGAAGATTTAAAAGTTTTAAAAGTAAATCCTATACGTAAATTTGGAACACCTGTAGAAATAATAACTTCTTTTGGAGGAAGACAAAAATATTTTGAAGCAATTAATAAAATGGAAAATCATATTTATTCAGGAGGTGAGCAATTTGGCTCTTTCAACAATAATTAAATCAATTCAAGATATTATGCGTAAAGATCCAGGAGTAGATGGGGATGCTCAAAGAATATCTCAAATAACTTGGATGATTTTTCTTAAAGTATTCGATGATAAAGAAAAAGAATGGGAATTAGAGAATAATTATAAATCACCTATTCCAGAAAAGTTTAGATGGAGAAATTGGGCAGCAGATAAAGAAGGGATAACTGGAGAGGAGTTATTAGGATTTATAGGAAAAATGTTTAAAAAGTTTGAAGAACTTTCTGTTGATAATGACCCTAAGAGTTTTTTAGTAAAAGAATTGTTTTCTGATAATTATAACTATATGAAGACTGGAACATTAATTAGACAAGTAGTTAACAAATTAAATGATATTGATTTTAATAAAACTGAAGATAGACATTTGTTTAATGATATCTATGAGCAAATATTAAAAGATTTACAAAGTGCAGGAAATGCTGGAGAATATTATACACCTAGGGCCGTAACACAATTTATTGTAGATATGGTTAATCCCCAATTAGGTAAAAAAATATTAGACCCTGCTTGTGGAACTGGAGGTTTTCTTATTTGTACTTTAGAAAATCTTAAAAAACAAATTAAATCAGTTGATGAAAGAAAACAATTACAAGAAAACATAATTGGAATTGAAAAGAAACCTCTTCCCCATCTTCTTTGTACTACTAATTTAATTCTTCACGATATCGAAATTCCAAGTATTAGACATGATAATTCTTTATCTAGGCCAATAGTAGATTATGGTCCATCCGATAAAGTAGATATTGTAGTAACTAATCCCCCATTTGGTGGAGCAGAAGAAACAGGAATAGAATTAAATTTTCCTTCTGCTTATCGTACTAGAGAAACTGCAGATCTATTTTTAGTTTTAATTATGAAATTATTAAAATCAGATGGAAAGTGTGGATTAGTTCTTCCCGATGGATTTTTATTTGGGGAAGGGGTAAAAACAAGAATTAAAGAGAAATTATTAGAAGAGTTTAATCTCCATACTATTGTAAGATTACCTAAGGGAGTTTTTAATCCATATACCAACATTAGAACGAATTTATTATTCTTCAATAAAGGAGAAAAAACTAAAGAGGTTTGGTATTTTGAACATCCCCTTCCAGAAGGATATAAGACTTATGGAAAAACAAAGCCAATTAGAATAGAAGAGTTCGATCTTGAAAAAAAATGGTGGGAAAATAGGAATAAAAAAGAATTTAAACCCCATTGTTGGAAAGTAACTATAGATGAAATTAAGAAAAGAAACTACAATCTAGACATCAATAACACCAACAATATTGATGAAACTGAACATATGACTAAAGATGAATTAATGGAGAAAATTTCATCAAATCTTGATAGAACAAAAAAACTGCTTGGTAAAATAAAAGAGGAATTCTAAATGGTTTGGAATAGAGTAACAATTAGTTCATTTCTGAAAGAAAGATCAGATAGGATAAAACCAGATCAAGCAAATGAGCTTGGATTACAAAGGTTAGAAAAAATAGACTTCTCTGGAAAGATTCATTTGAATGACAATAAACCAACAAGAACTGGTATGATCTTTGTAAAGAAAGGGGACCTTGTTATTTCTGGAATTAATGTAGAGAAAGGTGCTGTTGCAGTTTACATGGGGGATGAAGATGTGCTTGCTACTATCCATTATTCCTCATATAACTTTGATAAAAAGAAAATCGATGTTGAATATTTTAAATGGTTTCTGAAGAGTGAGGCATTCAGAGCAGCAATCAATAGTCAAATAAAAGGTGGGATCAAAACTGAGTTAAAACCAAAGAAGTTTCTACCATTAAAAATTGATCTTCCAGATCTTGATACTCAAATAGAAATTAGAAATAAACTCAATGCAGTAAATAATGAGATTAATGAAACTATAAATATCCAATATGAAAATGATAAATTATTAATTAAACTCCGACAAGCAATTCTATCAGAAGCAATTCGAGGAAAACTTATTCCTCAAGACAATAATGATGAGCCTGCTTCCGTACTTATTGAAAAGATAAAAGCAGAGAAGGAGAAACTAATCAAAGAGAAGAAGATCAAAAAGGATAAACTCTTGCCCAAAATTAAAGAAGATGAAGTTCCCTACAAATTACCTAACGGATGGGTCTGGGTTAGATTAAATGATATAGTGAAATTTAATCCTAGAAATAAAGTTGATGATGAATCAAATGTTTCATTTATCCCTATGAGATTAATAAAATGCGGTTATAATAACCAACATTCATTCGAAATAAATAAATGGAAAAATATAAAAAAAGGTTTTACTCATTTTAAAGAGAGAGATGTTGCGTTTGCTAAAATAACACCCTGTTTCGAAAATAGGAAATCTACAATTCTAACTGATCTTGAAGGTGGTTGTGGTGCAGGGACTACTGAAATAATTATTTTAAGGCCATTTAATGAATTATTTTTACCTGAATTAATACTCTATCTTGTAAAATCTGAGGAGTTTATACAATTTGGGTTATCGACATATACTGGTACTGCTGGTCAACAAAGAGTAAATATCAACAAATTAAAAAAATTAGTAGTTGGACTTCCTCCATTAAACGAACAAAAAAGAATTGTTGATAAAGTGGATAAATTGATGAATCTTTGTGATCAATTAGAAAATAAGGTTAAAGGAAATCAAAATATTTCTGAAGCATTGATGGCCACTGTATTAAGAGAAGCATTTAAGATTAAAAATTAACTCTCCCCCCAACTCCAAAACTTCTCTTTCCCAACAATAACATGATCCAATAACTTAATATCTAAAACTTCACCAGCTTCTTTCAACTTCTCAGTAATCTCCAAATCCTCATCACTAGGACTACAATCTCCAGAAGGATGATTATGCACCAATATGATACTATTAGCACTTTCCTTAATAGCTTCCTTAAACACCTCTCTAGGATGAATAACACAAGCATTCAAAGTACCCACACTAATCTCCTTATCCTTAATAATCCTATTCTTAGTATCTAACAAAACAACAATAAAATGTTCTTCTTTAGCATCTACAAACCTATACTTATAGATATTAAAAATATCTTCAGGAGAATTAATCTCTTTACTATAACCTTTACTAATCAATTTATTATATCTTTTACATAATTCAATCAAACTTAATATCCTTAAAGCCTTCACATGATCCAATTCCTTTCTTAATTCATTAAAATTCAATTGAGAAATCCCATTCAAATTATATTTTTTAAGCAGTTTATGAGATATTTCCAAAGAACTCTGATGTTTCACACCATTTCCAATTACAATAGCTAATAATTCAGCAGTATCTAAGTATTTAGAACCTTTATTGATTAATTTGTAAGAAGGTTTACAAGAAAAGTGCATCTCTTTTATTTTCATGAATTAATTTTAAGAAATACTTTTTATAAGTGTTAATTAGAGATTGTTGAAAGATTTACAACTAAACTACTCCCCTGCCACAAATTTTTCAGCAATTTCTTTACCCATCTTTCTTTCCATACCAGCCACAATATATGGCTTAATATGTTCTATTAAAACTGCTGTGTCTTTCTGATTAAATCTTAAATAAAATCTTTCACTTTGTTTATGCCAACAAATTTTGGAATAAATATTATATTTTTCCTTAAACCACTTTTGGATTGTTAAGTGTTCATGATAATCAAAATTCATAGTATAAATTTCTATAAATCTACTTTTTTTGTTATAATACCCATCATCCATAATCCATATAGCTAACCCCAATTCACCAATAATATCAAGAACTTCTTTTTTTAGAACCTTAATTTTTCTTTTATAAAATATTTTATGAATTTTTGTAAATTCAGGATGGGTTTTTGTAATAAAATAAGTGCAAGTATATTTCTTATCATTTTTTTTATTATATTTGGAGTAGGTATTTATTCCTCCTGTAACAAAATTACCTAATAGTCGAGCTTTATACTCAACATAACTAGAATCTTTAGAACTATGTTCAATTTTTAATCTTGCTTGAGTGTTTCTTTTTCCAATACCTAAAGTACCATCACCCAATAAAGTACCAAACACAAACTGATTTTGTTCTTCACTAAGTTTTTCATTTAAATATCCACCAAATTTTCCAATTTTAAGTAATCTTAATTTTTGTCCTTCAATAGATTTCCTTGTTTGAATATTATATTTTTTTAGATATCTATCAACAGAAGTACTTCCAATTTGTAATTTTTTGGCAATCTGCCTTATAGAAAGTTTCTTTTTTATATAATAATAATACAGTTGTTTTTTTGTGGGTTTTTTAAACATTAAGAATCAATTAGATCTAATATCTACCTTTTTAATAACCTTTTGTAGAATTTCTTGAAAATTTTTCAATTCCTCTTCTCTAAATCCTTTTGTACAAATGAGAGTAGGATCTATTAATTCTTCTTTAGAAATAAACTGTTGTATTACAAATCTAGAAGATCCCTCCAACCATTGCCCAATTTTAAAAATTTCTAATTTATCATGAAATTTGGGTAAACAAGTCATCCTAAACTCAAACTCAACACCACTCTCCTGAACCAACTCAACACTCTTCTCAATCTTACTAATATCTATTTCAACACCAATAACTTTTGAATAGTTCTCTTTAGAACCTTTAATATCCATAGCAACATAATCAACATAAGGTAATACTTTCTCCAATACTTCGGGAAATGCACCATTTGTGTCAAGCTTTACCAAAAAACCCTTCTCCTTCACTTTCCTAGCAAACTCAACTATCTCTTCACTCATACAAGGTTCCCCACCACTCAACACAACACCATCTAACAAACCAACTCTTTTATCTAAAAAACTAAGAACATCTTCCTTACTAATTAATTCAGAACAATTAAAAATTAAAAAAGGGTTGTGGCAAAAACCACATTTAAAATTGCATCCATTAAAAAATACACTACAAGCAACTTTCCCAGGAAAGTCGATTAATGTTGAGCGTTGAAAGCCTCCAATGGTTTGCATTTTTCTATTTTTTGAGCACTTTCCAGACTAACTTTCTCTCTGAAAGTAACTCTATCTCCAAATTCTTCTTTTTTACCCTTGTTCCAATTTTGAACAGGTCTAATGTAACCAACTATTCTTGTAAAAACTTCACACTTGGTTCGTTGCATTTTGTACCACCTCTTTATTATTTATTGCTTCGATTTCTGCGTCACATTTTGGACAATAAAAGTGCTCTCCAGCTAAATAGCCATGTGTTGGACAGACACTAAATGTTGGACTAATTGTAAAATAAGGAAGTCTATAATTGTATGCTACCTTTTTTACTAATTCCTTACAAGCTTCACCATCACTGATTTTTTCACCAATAAATGCATGGAAGACTGTACCCCCAGTATATTTACCTTGTAGTTCGTCTTGTAAGTCTAATGCTTCAAAAATATCGTCGGTATAGTTTACAGGCAATTGTGTGGAATTTGTGTAATATGGTTCCTTTTGCCCACTAGATATTATGTCCGGATATAGTTGTTTGTCAATTCTTGCCAGTCTATATGACGTACCTTCAGCAGGTGTGGCTTCTAAGTTATAAATGTTGTTACTATCTTTCTGATATTTTTGTAATTTTTCTCTCATGAAGTCCAATATCTCTAAAGATAATGTTCTTCCTTCATCAGTTGCGATGTCTTTACCAATAAAATTTAGTAAAGCATCATTCATTCCAACAAGTCCTATTGTACTAAAATGATTATCCAAATTTCCAAGATATCTTTTTGAGTAAGGAAGTAGACCTGAATCCATATATTTTGTAACTACTTTCCTTTTTATTTCTAAAGAGTTCTTAGCGATGTCCATTAATCTTCCTAATCTATCTAATAATTCTTCTTTTGTTTTGGATAGGTAGGCTAATCTTGGTATGTTTATGGTAACAACACCAATACTTCCTGTTAATTCACCAGAACCAAATAGACCACCAGTTTTCTTTCTTAACTGGCTTACTTCTAGTTGAAGTCTACAACACATTGATCTAACATCACTTGGTTTTAGACTAGAGTTGATAAAGTTCTGGAAGTAAGGTATTCCATATTTTGCAGTAACATCAAATAGTAACTTAGTATTTTCAGAGTCCCAATCAAAATCTTTAGTTATATTGTAGGTTGGAATTGGAAATGTAAAAATTCTTCCAGCTGCATCCCCTTCTACCATACATTCTAAGAAAGCTCTGTTAATCATGTCCATTTCTTTTTGATAGTCGCTATACGTAGAGTTTAATGTTTCATTACCAATCAAAACACCTTGATCTTTCATATCTTCTGGAACTACCCAATCAAATGTAAAATTGATAAATGGTGTTTGTGTTCCCCATCTACTAGGTGTTGCAATGTTAAACAATAATCTTTGCATCTGTTGTTTCACTTGAGTATAACTCATGTTGTCCCTTCTAACATAAGGAGCTAGGTAAGTATCTACTGAACTCAGAGCTTGAGCACCTGCCCATTCATTCTGCATTGTCCCTAAGAAATTAACCATTTGACCAATAACAGTATCAAAGTGCCTTGGTGGAACTGTTTTTAATTGTCCAGCAACTCCTCCGAAACCTTCGAATAAAAGTTGTTTTAGAGACCAACCTGCACAGTAACCACAAAACATACTTAGATCATGAACATGGAAGTCTCCTTTATTGTGTGCTTCTTTAACTTCAGGAGGATAGATATTGTTTAACCAGTAGTTTGCGGTAATTTTACCAGAAACATAAAGGATTAATCCTCCAAGAGAAAATCCAACATTACTATTTTCATTTACTCTCCAATCTAATCTTCCAAGGTATTCTTGCATTGTTTTATCAACATCAAGAATTGTTCTTTTAGCATCTCTTACTTCTTTTCTTCTCTGTCTATATCTAATGTAAGCTTTTGCTGTTTGACTATGACGATTATCAATTAGGACATCTTCAATGATATCTTGAATATTTTCAACAGAAGGTATTTCATCATTAAAAGTTTCATCAACTTTTTTTACAATCTCATCAGCTAGTTCCCTAGCAGTATCTTTGTCTTTACCACCGACTGCTGTTGCAGCCCTGAATATTGCATTTATTACTTTATCCTTATTAAATAAAACTACTGTTCCATTTCTCTTTTTTACCTGAGAAACCATAATAATCCCCCCTATTTAGACAATTTTTTTACTTCTGCTCTCATTTCCTCAATATCTTTGAATTCTTTGTGGACTGAGGCAAAACGAATGTAGGCAACTTTATCAAGACCTTTTAACTTTGTTAGAACATATTTTCCAACAACTTCAGACTTAATTTCTGGTGTTTTATAGTCTCTTAATTTTGCTTCGATTTGATCAACTGCTCTGTCTATTTTTTCGCAATCAACCTCTCTTTTCTCACAAGCTAGGACCATTCCTTTTTTTAACTTTTCTCTACTGTAGGACTCCTTTCTCCCATTTTTCTTAATCACTACCAAAGGAATGTCATCAATTCTTTCATAAGTTGTGTATCTTTTTTCACAATTTAAGCACTCTCTACGTCTTCTTGTAGCCATATCTGCTTCGGTTTCCCTTTTATCCATAACTTTACTTTCTGTGTGATGACAAAATGGACATTTCATTGTTCAGTGAACACAACCCGTTGTGTGTTGGATCTATTTGACCCACAACATATCGTATATTAAGTGGTTTATAAGGTTTATTGTAATAAAGAACCTAAATTTTGGATTTATACAAATATTTATATATAAATAATTACAATTATAGTAAGAAGGACTATGTTATCACCATTTTTAAAGAAATTGTTGTTTGTTAGACAATTTGCAATAGATAAAGGAAAAATTGAAATTCTGGGACAAACACAGATAATGCTCCCTTCTAATTTGATGGCTGAACTCCAACTTATTGATCATGATAAGGTCTATAATATTGTAAAAACCAATATTCATGATACTATGAAAACCTATGCTAAAAAGATGGGTTCTACTAGTTCTGGAATTGTTAAATCAAGCCAAGATATATTTGAAACATTTGGATTAGGACAGTTTCAGATTTTAAAGTTAGATAATAGTAAAAAAATAGCTATTCTTAATGTTTCTAATTCGCCAATGTGTAATGGGTGTGCAAAAGAAAAAAGTAACCCTTGTCTATTAGAGGCTGCATTGGATGGTATGTTCACATTTTTATTCAAAGCAGACGTAAAAGTTGAAACAAAGCCTTGTAGGATGGGCTCAACACAATTCATAATTAACAAGAGGTGAAAGAAATGGTAAAAAATTTAATGCAAACAGGAGTTGGCTTCTCAAAAAATACTGATTCATATAAAGCAACAACTGAAGCAGCTGAAAAAGCACTAAAAGAACTAAAGGGGAAAGCCCCAGATTTAACTTTAATTTTTTATGCAGGTAACTATAATCCAAAAGAGATAAATAAAGTCTTGATGGAGAAATTTAAAGGAACTGAATTCATTGGTGGATCTACAGACGCTGTAATCTACAAAGATGGTATGTATCCTGAAGGAATTGTTATAACTTCATTTTATTCAAACTATTTGCACTTTGGAGTATCTTCTGTGGATAATATTTCAAAAAATCCAAAGAAATTAGCTTCAGCTACTATTGAGAAAGCTGTGCAAAAGATTAAGCTAGACACATATATTGATTCTTACATGGCGTTTTCAAGAGTTAAGAAAGGAAATGTTACTGAGTTGATTAGAACTCCTTCTTTCTTTGTCTTTGCGCTGACAAGAGGGTATCAACCAACAAGAATGGGTAATGAAGATTTGATCATTGATGGAATTGGTGAAAGAATTGGACATTATATCCCTGTGTTTGGTGGAAGTCTTGGTTCTGACATGGATAATGTTTTCAAGAACATTCCATATGAAATTGTTACATTCCATTCTGGAAAAATAATGAAAGATGGATTAGTGACTGCTTTTGCATGTACTGGTTTAAGTTATGCCGGATCTATTGCACACGGAGCAAAACCATTGAATCACTTAGGGTATATCTCTAAAGTTACAGGTGGTGGCTTTGTTGTACAAGAAATTAATGAAACACCAATTATTGATTGGTATGCAAAAAACATTGGAGTTACAAAAAAAGAGTTTACTGACAAACTTTTATTTTATACACAGAAGTATCCTCTTGGTTTCCCAGATGGTTATGGAAACATTGTTATGAGAGCAGGAGGAGTACCTCATCCTGAAGGACTTGCATATATTGCTCCTTTCACGAGAAATACTCCAATTTTTGTTATGAATCTTGAAGATAATAAACAATTGATGCAAGCTAATAAGGAATTAAGTAGTGATTTGAGTAAGCATGTAAAAATTAAAGAAGAACCTGCATTTAGGTTCCTTGTTTCTTGTTCTTCAAGAAGAAGAGTATTAGACAAGAAAAGTTACAGTAAAGAATTGAAACAGTTAAGTGGATTGCACAAGGCACCATTGTTTGGTTTTTGTAGTTTTGGAGAGATTGGTTCAAAGCCAGCCGAAACTTGTCATTTCCATCATTTGTGTACAAATGTGTTTAACATCTACAATAGGTTGTTGTCTAAATGAATGAATTACCATTTTATTTAAGAGGAAAAGGAACATTAGAAGATTTTCTTAGACGACAGGCTGACAAATATAACATTGACCCAAGAGATATTCCAGTACATTTAGCTGGGTCTCCTGAATGGGATCTTATGGATCCTAGTGAAAGAGATAGAGTTTTAGGTGGAGTCTTAAGAAATGTTATTACTACTGCAGTTAAAGAGGTTGAATACTATAGAGATCATCCTTTGTGGTCTAGAGTTCAACCTGGAACAATTGAATCTCTTGAACAATTTGATCAATTACCTGTTATTGTAAAAGATGATATTGAAGGTTCAGGAGGGAATGGTACAGATGGATTACAAGGATTTAGAAAATCATTATTGAAAAATCCAGACTTATTAGTTCCAGGCAATATTCAAGAATTAATTGCAAGACAAGAAAGAGCTAATCCTAATCATGAAGAAATTCTACATTGGTATGGTGGCCCAGATGTACTTGCAGATAGGATGTTGGTCTTTGGTTCTGGTGCTAGTGAAGGTGATTCTACATTTACAAAACTATCTTACCTAACTGTAGAGATGGAAACTTGGGCCTTAGTAAGGGGTTTGTATATGAATGGTTTTAGAGAAGGACAACATATTGCTTGTATGTATGCACCTACTCACAAAGGTGGATTACAATTACAAAGAGCAGCCTCTCTTATGGGAATGCCATTCCATTCTAAAGAAGATATTTTTACTTGGATTAGAAGTCAAGGTAGAAAATATGCTACTGCAGTTTCTGAATTTAAAAAAGCTAGTGATAGAAAAGACTTTGAGGCTGCAGATAGATTTGCTGGAACTCTAAGAGAAGGAATTAGGTCTTATATTAAATATCATAATATTGCAATAATAGAAGCAGTGCAACCAGTTGAAGAGGGAGGGGCAAGTGGTGCTAAAGGAATGGGTCTATCTTTTATGAGAATATTTAGAGAAGATCCAGAAAGATTTAATGAAGTACAGCATGCTTTCCTGACAGGTTATACTGTTCCCGAATTTGCTTATGAAGAGTTACAGAATGCAGGTATTGTGGTTTCAACAACTTGGGGGTCTACTGAATGTATGGCCCTAGCAACTTCTGGACATATTTTTCCTGGAAATGTTAATAACTTAACTTCATTACATTATCCAACTGCAGGATTAGTGTTTAAATATTTAAATCCTGGTGTTCAAAAAGTGGCTGTTGGGGAAGAGGGAATAATGAGTATTTTTGGATTACATGGTACAGGTTCAATGTATTTAGGTAATGCTATGGATTTAACAACAAGAACTGATGGTGGTTACTTAAATATCCATAGATTTCCAAGTAGTAAAGGTATTGTGGGAGGTAATTCATGTGCAGCTGATGCACTGAGTGTTTAAAATGAAATTATATCATATGATTGGTGGGGAAAGAATAAATGGAGAGAGTTTTGAAGTTAGTGGACCATTTAGAGATAGAGGTTATAATGTTGGATTTGAACTTCCAAGATTTCCTGGAAATGTAAGACAAAGACTGGGTGATGTTATGGACAGGGCTGAAATACCAAGTGATGAAACTAGATCTGATATCTTGGATGCGCTTGGGAATTATGAAGTTTCTGAACGGGTTTTACAAGCATATGCTGCAATGACTGGAAAACCAGTTTCATGGATTGGTAGTAGACTACAAGATGGATTAGATATGGTACAAAGATTAAAAAGACAATATGATTTTAATGGAAAAGGTAAAACTACTTTTGTTTCCTTACCCCCAAATGATCCAATGGAACCTTTATTTTTCTTAGCTCATGCTGTTTTAGCTGGTTCTCCTACAACAATTAAAGTTAGTGGTAGAGAACCCTTGTTAACTTATGATATTTATACTCAAGTAATGGCAAGCGTTCCAGACTTGGGTAAGTTTGTACATCTTATTTATGGGGATACTGAAAGAGAATCTCCAGAGTTGTTAGGTGCTATGGAAAGAGTTCAATGCCCTATTCTAATGGGGGCTACTGATCTAAGATTGGAACATAAGATAGAATTCCATGCAGATAGATCTAGGGCCTTAGTTTTAGATGTTGAAGCAGCTCTACCGCATTTAAGAGATTCTATAATGGCACCAGATTCTTGTTTAGCTGCAAGAAACTATGTGGTTATTGGTGAAGCAGAATATGCAAAATTAGCAGCTGCAGTTATTGAGGAATATGATTCACTAGTTCATGGAAATATTTTAGAAGAAGGAACAACAGGAAGTCTATTTGCAAGAGATGTTTTAAGAGATGCAAGAGATAGGGTAAATATGGGTTTAATGTGGGGTAATACAAGTCTTTTACATCCTGAAAATCAAAGATTGAAACTTGTAGATTTTGAAAGAGGCGTAGTATTAAGATTGAGTACTGGTGCTTTTAATGTTAAACCAAATCCATTTTTTTGGAGACCTGTTCCAGAAGCCTATATTACAGCTATTACTGTTTTTGAAGATGTTGATGCTGCAATAAAGGGTTTAGGAAAGGCCCAGATGGCAATGATGGCAGATACTGATGGTAGATATAGTAGACATATGGCTGGAAGTGTTTTTGCAAGAGGGGATCAATTAGAGAGTGGTAGAATAGAGGAAACATTTGGTGGATTAGTTTACCACCTACATGTTAATAGGTCTCCTATGTTTGTAGAAGGAGATGAGCATCAAGGAATTGATATGCAAAGAGAATTAAGAGGTGTTGAAGCATGAATACAAAACATATTTTCATATCGGCGTTAGATATAAATGAGCAACTGCCATTTGTGATAAAGACAACAAAGAATTTACAAGACAATTTTAAAGAGCAAGATAGAGCAAAAAAAGAACTTGAAAAGTTTGTTAACTTGCTTGAGAAAAATTTTAAAGAAGATATCTCTTATTTGGGAATGGATGTTATTGGGGAGAAGTCTTATGAAAGGTTTATGTTTAAGAAGTCTGGATTTTTTGAAATAATGGTAGAGGCTCCGGTTGCATTGACTGCCCATTTTCCACAGAGGAAAAGAGCAAATGATTTCTGTGAAGCCCTAAAGCTAACAATGAAAAAGATACTACCTACAGGCCCACAAACAGATATGTTCTTAGACTCTTTAGAAGTTAATGATGAGCAAGATCAGTCTCTAGGTGTTGATGATTGGAATAAAATAAAAGATATAAGAAATTAATCTAGAATTTGCATTCCTTTTTTTGTTATATTCATGGGTACTGGACCTTTAGTGTGATCTGTTCTTCTCATTTTTAGAACTCTTATAGCTCGATCACCTTCTCCACCAATACCTGAGTTGTGTACAGTGATTATACTGTCTGCTATGAACTCTATAATTCCATCTCTACTCAATGATCCTCCACCAGATGAAATATCCAGAGGTGCTTCTCCTGGGATCTCTGATGTCAATAAAACAGTACACCCCATTTTTTTTAAGAAATCTGCTAGTTTATAGAATTCTTTTCTAATTCTATATGCATCCTCCTTAAACATCATTGCGAATACAGAAATAGAATCTATTACTACTCTGGTTATTTTGTTTCCTTTGATAATCTCAGATATTTTCATTTGGAGATTTGGTTCTTCCATAGGTTTACAGGTGAAGAAAAAACATTTTTCTTGTTTCTCTAGTTTTCTAAAATCCCAACCAAAAACCATTGCATCCCCCATTAGATTATCAAATTCTTCTTCAAAAGAAATAAATAGGCCTTTTTGTCCTACTTTCACACCTTCTAATAAAAATTGCATAGCAAATATGGTCTTTCCTGTTCCTGGTCCTCCAGAAACTAGATTTAGTGAGTTTTTTACAAACCCCCCATCTATCATTTTATCGAAACCTGGAATATTTGTAGCTACTCTTTCAACTTTTCCCATTTTCTTTCACCTCATTGTAAAAAAATTCATCATTTGGATCATTCATATAAACCTTAAGACCTTCATTAGTAATTCTTAATGGAAAATTTCCTTCCTTGAAATCACTCCCTCTTAATTTTACTATCTCTAAGTACCTTTTGTTTAAATTTAAATCTTTTTTATAATCTCTTTTTAGTACAACTACACCATCAGCTATAAATTCTTCAAATCCAAACCAACTTAATTTTTGACTGTGTTCAGGAAGTTCACAAGTCATTACAATTGTACAGCCAACCTGTTGTAGAGCATAATTTAATTCATAGAGTACGTTTCTTCTTTCTTTATCAGTATCAAATAACATAAGGAATAGGTTGATTGAGTCAATAACCACTCTTTTTGCACCAATTTCTTCAACAACCTCTAGAATTTCTTCAATTATATCTTCAGCACTTGCTCTTCTTTTTTCTTTTAGTTTTTGTATTCCAACTAAATTTCCACCCAAAACCCTTAACTTATCTTGATCTTCTAATTTTTTAAAATCTATTCCTATTTCTTTTAAATCACCAAATAATTTTTCTTTATCTTGTTCAAAAGAAATGTAAACACCTCCACCATAGTTCATGAAATGTGATGCAAAAATTGTTTTTCCAGTACCACAATTTCCAGTAACTAAAATACTTTTTCTCTCGGGAAATCCACCAAATAAGAGTGCATCAACACCCTTTACTCCGACACTTACTTTTTTCATTTAAAGATCCTCTTTTTTCTTTTTAATTTATCTTTTACACCTAAAAATGTAACACCCGCTACAAACCCAATAGTGTGAAATATGGGTTGTTCCAAACCAGTCCCATACTTAATGCAGTAAACGAAATTTAAAAAGATTACTATTCCTATTAAACCCCAAGTTATGTATAATGGCACATATTCTTTCCCCCTTATTGTTAACCCCCCATACAAAGCATAAAGTCCTAATGATGCACCAACTATAATCACAGAGGGTAAAATTAGTCCAACAACAAATGCAACTAACACAGAAGAGCCCATGAAGAGGTATGCTGTATCCTTTGTACTTAATTTAAATTCTAGCATTAAGAGAGAGACTATGAATAAAGCCACAACATTTTCAATTAGATGTGCACTAGTAGCGTGAGTTAATGGAAAAGTTAGAATTCGCCATAATTCCCCACCAAAGAATTGTTCTCCTGAGAACCCAAGTAAATTGACTGCACTTGGTAATGCTACAAATATAGCTACAATGGTAACAAGAAATGTTATTAAGAGTACTATCAATTTTTTAATATTAATCACCCCGTAGAACTCTTCTTCTTAGTTTTTTCTTTATTATTCTTGCATAGACAAGAAAAATAGTTCCTAATGCTGATGTTCCCAATCCAACCCCCAACATAAATAGGTCATTCATTTTTTTAACCTCTTCTTTAATAAAAAATGGGAAGAGATTAGAGAGATAATAATTAATATTAATATTCCGATAAACCCTATTTCTAAAGTTACTACACCTTCATCTGAAACATATAAATTTGTTAGTTGATCTCCTAAAACCACAGAATGAGCGAGTATTTCTGTTGTTAGAAGGTAGTCTCCTGCTTCAAATGCACCATATTGATACTCAAATGTTTCATAATCTCCAGGATGTATTCTCTCTGTACTTGTTTGTGTTTCTCTTCCTTCTATTGTTCCAGTTAGAGATAGTTCTAAGACACTCTCTCCAGTATTTTTAACAATTGTTGTGACAAACACTTCCTCATTTTTTACATAGATTCCAGTACCTAAGATTGATGCTTTTTTAATCATTTGTCCATCTTTGTAAACTTTGAAAAATGATGTTTCTTTTTTTCTTAAATCACCTACTTGAACATAAGCCTCTGCGATATAATCTCCAGCTTCAAGTTCTGGAGCAAATCCATACTTTATCTCTTGAGTTTCAAAAGCATACATTTTTCCACTAAATCTCTTTTCAGTTAGGTAGTTTCCTTCTAAATCTGTTAGGATCACACTTATTTCTAAGTCTTCTTCATTATTCCCTTTATTTTCTATCTCTAACAAGAAATCAAGTTGGTTTGTTTCTTCAAAATCATAAACTTCAAATTCCTTAATTGTAAATCTATTTTCTTCTTCTTCACCTATACTGATTAATACATCTAAGCTAGACACAACTTGATTGGAAAGAATAGACTCTTTTTCAAAATCTTGAACAGACCTTACAGAGAATCTTAATTTGTAAGTTCCAGGTTCAACGTCTTCAGGTACTACAATTTTGTAAGGGATTTTATTGTCTACATTTGGAACAAAGATGTAGTTAGTATCTTCAAGTATTACCCAATCTGCAACCTCTCCAGTAACATCAACAACCTCTTTGATTATCCCTTCTCCTTCTACATTAACTAGTAAATCTCCTTTGATTGTGTTTCCAGGTAATGCATCTTGGTATTCTACAGCCCCACCATAACTATTCACCACAAACCCTGTAAACCCATCTAAGAATGAAAGACCGACTATCAAGACAAGAATTATACTAAAAGCTATAACAATCCTCTTTTCAAAATTCATGTTTATACTAACTATTTAAATAAATATAAAGCTTTCGAAAATCAAAAAGATTTTAAATAGAGTATGGTTTAGATTAGATATGATTGAGCTAATTAAAAGCAAGTTAGAAGGTATTCCTCCTGATTCTGTTATCTTGACCATTATTCCAACTGAACATTATCAAGAGATTAACATGTTTATGGTTAAGCACTGGTTGGAGATTAATCCAGGACATAGAGGGACATATATTTCTTTGAATAGGCCATTTAATAATTTAGTAACTACCTTACAAAGAAAAGATGTAGATACTTCTAGATTATTTTTTGTTGATTGTGTTACTAAAAGAGAGGAAGAAGATATAGGGAATTGTATCTTTATTGGTACTGAAAATAGTTTGACAAGGTTGGGTATTGCTTTAAGTTCATTAGTTGCTAAGGAGGAACTATCATTTGTTTATCTTGATTCATTGAATACTCTTGCATTGTATAATGGTTTAGACTCTGCGATTAAGTTTACACACTTCTTGATAACTAAATTGAGAAATCATAGTAAGAATGGGATTATTTTAGGAATACATGAACATACAAATAAGAAAATTATTAATGAATTGTCTCAATTGTGTGATGTTGTGATTGATCTTTCAGATAAGACTACATTCACTTAGAGGAACTTTTATAAAGACATATTTTTTCTTGATAGTTTATGCGCGGGTGCCGGAGTGGTCAAACGGGCTGGTAAGTATATACCAATACTTGGCTAAACTCAAGACCATAGATGACAACCTGTCTATCTAAAGTAAGATATCCAGTGGCTTAGTGCCTACGCAGGTTCGAAATAAACTTTTTAAAAAGTTTAATCAAAAAGTTTTACGAAAGACCTGTCCCGCGCATTTACATTTCTTCTGGTTCAGGTTCTTCATTTGGAATAATCCAACCAGCTAGAAGAGTTATTATTCTTAGAATAAATTCTAGAAGTATTATGAAAATTAAATAATAAGGAATTATTTCCCAGTGTGAAGGAAGATCACTAAGTAATTCAAAAGCAGCTATGTATGAAAAATTGGTTATGTTGATTAGAAACACACCCAATAGAGCAAAGGGTAACATTTTTGCCACATCCCTTGAAAGGTCTTCACTATAGTAAGCTGCTACTCTTACTGTACCAATCAAAGCCATGGATACTAAAAGGATTGCAGTTAGTGGTTGACCTTCTGCTAGGAATGCTAAAAGGATTGTTAAAATGCCAAACCAAAAGAATACAAAGATAGGGAATATTAATATATATTCTATGATGTAAAAGAATACACTTATTGCTTGTTTAAACAAACCTTGTTCAGCTGAATTATATTGATTTAAATTTAATTCAAAGATATCCTTTCTTGCAATGAACTTATAGAACTTAAAAACAAATACAGTATAGATTACCATTCCGATTATAAAAAAGAATAATGGTTTGATAACAGCCAGTGCATCCGTAAAGTTCAATGATACCATTGTAAAATATACAAGGCTAGAAGCTTTATAAATTTTTTGAGAAGGTTTTTATAGTAATTAATCTTGGATTAATCTATGAAAAAGGCAATTATTGAAAAATTAGCTGCTTTGTTAACAGCTGCTTTTGGTCTTGTTGCTGCTCTTGCCTGGAATGATACAATCAAAGCAATCTTTGCACATTTCTTTGATAGTACTGCAAATATTATAGGGATGATTATTTATGCAATTGTTGTCACTATTGTAGCTGTAGTTGTTATCTACTATGTTGGTAAGGCTGAAACAAAAGTTAATGGTAAAAAAGAGGAAGATTAGATGTGGGGTTTTGTAATTTTACTAACTCTTGCGATTGAGTTAGGGACAATTATTGGAAGAATTGGTTTTGGTTCTTGGAAGCAGAGACATAAAGGTAAAAAGGTTGGTCATATGCACCATATGTATGTTGGAATTTTTATTTGTTTTTTCTATTTTTATATTACATTAGATATTGTACTGATAATTGGGCTTTCTTTGTTTTTTTCTGATGCAATTCATCATTTTATAGTATTACCTCTTTGGGTTAAAAGAACTGAGTTTCCTTGAATAGAAAGAAATAAATAAGATTATGTTTTTCTAATAATAAAATGTTATTATGTAAAAAATGTGCAATGTTAACAGCTGGAGTGGCAATTCTTTTTGGTATTGCCTTTCTTTTAGCTGATTTAGGATTGTGGACTTTTTGGGGCATAAATTGGTGGACTGCTGTCTTTTTGTTGTTCGGTCTTGTTTTTTTGCTTCAATCTAATTGTAAATCATGTCAAGATTTACTAAAATAATTTTTTTATTTTTTTTGAAAGATTTTCAACATTTCTTTGTTAAGTTTTATTAAAACTCTTAGTCTTAGGAGATTATGAGAAAAATACTAATTTTGTTATTGCTTTTTTTGAGTGCTTGTACTCCCTTAGAGGGGCCTTACTTGGTTACCAATGTAATAGATGGTGATACTCTAGATATTGAAACAGGAGATAGGATTAGGCTATCAGGGATCAATACTCCCGAGACAGATGAATGTTATTATTCTGAGGCTAAGGAAGCTTTAAGTGATTTAGTGCTAGGAAAAGAGGTTTATTTGGAAAGAGATGTTGATAATAGAGGGAAGTATGGTCGGTTGTTAAGATATATTCATTTGGATGGGAATATGATTAATGCTTATTTAGTACAAGAAGGGTATGCAAAAGTGTATGACAAGTATAATGCTACTACTAAGTATTATTTAGACTTAAAAGAACTTGAGAACAAAGATAAGGGTTTATGGCTTTGTTAAGAACTTACTAACTATTCCACCCGCAATTAAGTAGATGATAAAAGATTCTAATGCCCAGACAAGTAATAATGTTAAAGGCAAGTTAATTAATAGGATCAGAGATAGAGTGGTTGGAATCCCTGCAACACAGAAAAATAAAACACCATATAACACTCCTTTTTTTGTTGCTTGTTTAGGTTTTAATCCCTTGTTAACAGCTAAATATACTAATGAAAAGATTAAACCAGTTATAAAATTGAATACTGCCGATAAAACAAAGAAATTAGTTCCAGGTGGGCCTTCAGTTGGCATCATTATTGAACTCCAAACAGGGAAGAATTCTTCTAACAGGTAGTAGTTCATTGTTGCCATTGCACCCAAACTATGAACTATTTGGGCAACTATTAAGAATAGAATTGATGTTAAGATGACTTTACCAATAATTTTTTTCATTTTATATTTTAGTACTTACTTCTGTACCTAATATGCCAATTAATAAAAATACAATTACTCCGACTACAACTAAGAATACTATTGCTGCTGCAACTATTAGCAAAGGTTTGTTTTTCTGAAAGAAATTTCCTCCTGCTTTTGGAGTTGGTTTAGGTTGAACTCCTGGTTTTGGTTGCATACCAGGTCTAGCTGGTTGAACTGGCGGTGCAGGTTGAGCTGGAGCACCAGATTGTGGACCAGCAAAAAAAGGATTTCTTTGAGGTGTTACTTGTTGAGCCATAATTATCTACTAGTAAATATTGTTTATAATCTTTTCGATTTTTGTTATAGTTCTTTAATGATTATTTTTTGAGATATAATTCATTATAAATAAAAGAGATAACCAAAAGATCATGAAGATTGCAATAATAGGTTCCCATGGTACATTTAAGACCACTTTAACCTATTTTCTTGCAGGTGTTTTGAAATCTAGGGCTAGAACAGTGGGTTTGGTTAGTGAAGTTGCTGGTTCTTGTCCATACTTAAAACAAGGAAAAGGGGACTTTCTAGCTCAAAACTGGATTATGTTAACTCAAGTCCAAAGGGAGAGAGAGAAACAAGATCTTAATGAATATGTTGTTTGTGATAGAAGTATTGTTGATAATTTTATTTATACTTTAGATTTATATGGGTCTGCAGGTATACCTGCACCAGAATGGATGGAGCCATTTACCTTAAGTCATGCTAAATCTTATAATTTTATATTTAAGACTCCTTTGACTAGAATTGGTTTAGTTCAAGATGGAATTAGGAATACTGAATATGAATGGCAAGAAAAGATTGACAAAATGTTGTTAAAGTTTCTTAGAGAGAAAGAGATAAAGTATTATTCTTTGCCAACTGTACCCACAGATAAAAAAGAAGATATAATTGATTATGCTATGAGACAAGCCCAATATATGGCTAGAAAAATTATTGATATGGATGTACAGACCAATCTTATTTAGCAATTCTTATTTTTACTTTCTTTCCTTTCATATTAGGATAAGGGTGAGGATAATCTGCTGATCTGTACTTTAATCCCTTTTCAACTTTTACTCTTTTTATATCAATACATACTTGGGGGATATATGGAAGAGTACCAATTTCATTAAACATATCTATTGCTGGGTCCCATACCCATTTTTGTTCTTTCCAGAATAATGAATCAAGATCCCTAAGTACCATTACAATAGTTACTAGAGTTGTTGATAATAATACGACAAGTAAAATTGAAAAAAATGTATTTGTGTTGATAAAAAATAAACAGAATATTATAACTCCGGCCAAGGTTAAAATGCTAATCCATTCTGGTCTTGATATTTTATCATGGACTAAGTATCTTACTTTTTTATTGGATATAACTTGATTTTGTAGATTTGTTATCATTTCATCATAAAGTGCATGTTGTTTTTTTGTTTGAGGATTTAAGTTAATTATATAATCAAATAATTTATAGAATTTAGGTAAAGTTTTATGGAAATCATGTAAAAAATAATCAAATGTATCAACTAACCAATTATCTAGTAGTTTTTGTGTTTTTTTACCTACTTCCCCACTATAAGCTTCAGCCAGTTTATAGAGGTTAACAACATAAGCATCCCCATATTTTAATGTAGCCCTTACTTCTTTCTGTCTAGAGTGCCTATCTGATACTGAGAAAGCCATGAATATACCAAACAAGAAGGAAGATACAGATAATAATGCAAGTACTAATTCATCCATTCCTTTTCCAGGAAGGAATATAGCTACTAATGTGAATACAATCACTGAGATAATCACTCCTTCATGGAGATCCAACCTATGTTTCATATTTAATTACTACATTGAAAAATATGTAAATATTCCTATTAGTTCAAGTAGTAACATTTATATGTAAATATTCTTTTCTTTATTTCATGGATTTAAAACAAACTACTCAAGAACTCTTGAATCATGCAGATGTAAAGATAAATGGGAAAAGACCTTGGGATATTAAAGTTAAAAATCCTAAATTCTATGCAAGAGTTCTATCTGGAGGAACATTGGCATTAGGAGAGTCTTATATGGATGGATGGTGGGATTGTAAACATTTAGATCAATTTATAGATCGAGTACTTAGAGCAAAGTTAGATACTAAAATTAAAGGAAAGATGGTTCTTTCTGTAATAAAAGCAAAATTAACAAATCAACAAAGAAAATCAAAAGCTCATGAAATTGGGAAGAAACATTATGATATTGGTAATGACCTTTACAAACATATGCTGGATAAAAGATTAACCTATACCTGTGGCTATTGGAAAAAAGCAAAAACTCTAAATCAAGCACAAGATGAAAAATTAGACTTACTATGTAAAAAACTAAAATTAAAACCAGGATTAAAAGTTCTAGATATTGGTTGTGGTTGGGGAAGCTTTGCTAAGTTTGCAGCTGAAAAGTATAAAGTAAAGGTTGTAGGGATTACTGTATCTCAAGAACAGGTAGATTTAGCTAAAAAAAGATGCAAAGGACTTGATGTTGAAATAAGATTACAAGATTATAGAGATCTTGATGAACCGTTTGACAGAATTGTATCTGTTGGTATGTTTGAGCATGTGGGACAAAAGAATTACAAAACTTTCTTTAAAGTTGCTAATTCTTGTTTAAAGAATGATGGATTGTTCTTATTACATACAATTGGGGGGAATAGATCACAAACAAGTGTGGAACCTTGGATTGATAAGTATATTTTTCCAAATGGATTGCTTCCTTCAGCAAAACAGGTAACAAGAGCTTATGAAGGTTTATTCATACTTGAAGACTGGCATAATTTTGGAACTTATTATGATAAGACCTTAATGGCTTGGCATAAAAACTTTAACAAAAATTGGGATAAAATTAAAAGAAATTATGATAAAGGATTCAAAAGAATGTGGAATTATTACTTGCTATCTTGTGCAGGTTCTTTTAGAGCACATGAGAATCAACTTTGGCAGATTGTGTTTTCTAAATATGGATCACAAGTGGATTATGAGAGTTTAAGGTGAAATAGTTTTCTAAAAGGGTGAAAAGCTTTTCTTCCATTGTTTTTAATTTCTGTTTTAATAATTTCTATATCAATGTCTCTATTCACACAATTAAAGTACTTTTTTTCATCATCATCAAACCATTTCTTATAAAATCCAGTATCTTTACATTTCAAATTGAAGATTTGAGAGTATAATGGAACTCTTAATTCATCATGACACAACTCTGGAACTTCAGCTTCACTGTATTTTTCTAAAAATTCTCTAGGTAAACATAAACCAGGGCCTAATGAAGCATTAGGTTCAAGAGAATAATTATATTTCTTTTTAACAAACTCTAATAATTTTAACCAGTCACTTCTAGATGGTTCTTCAGCTACCCAATCCCACTCTTTTTCAACTAAACTTAATTTATTAAATCCAGTCAAACCTAGTTCCTCTTTTGGGATATGTGCATAAATATTATCTAAGCTATCTGTTAATATTAAATCCCATTCAACAATATAAGCTCGATCAAAAGTAATGTCTTTTCCTATTTCTTTATACCAATCTCTCAAAGCTAAATCAAAATTTTGCCATTTCCAATCATTAGTTTTATTTTTTATAACCCAAATATGTTTGAGATGGCCCCTTAATGTTTCTTCAAATTTAGAAAGATCCTTTTCCTCTCCACCATAAATGCCATATATTTCAATACCAGGATTTAATTTATTCAATAGTTCTAATCTATTCAAACAAATAGAAGGATGTTTATGAAATCTAAAAATAACTATTTTTTCCATAATAATTTTTTGCTATCTATCTTTATAAGTTTTTTTAAGGGATTAGAAGAATTTAAATAGTAAAAAGCATAGGTTATAGAGTATGAAAAAAGATTGGTGGAAGTTTCTTATTGGTGGAATTATTCTAATTGTTGTTATTCTTGCTGTAATTTTTTCTTTTTCTACTGAAGAAGAAGTTGATGTTCCTGAGCCAGAAGAAGTTGAAGAAGAAGTTGAAGAAGAAGTAGAGGCTGAGCTAGAGGAAGAAGAGGAACCAGAAGTAGAGGAAGAAGAGGAAGAGACTACTACTGTTGGTGGAGGAGGTTCTAGTGTTGGTGGGGGAGCGGGTGGAGGAAGTACTACTGGAGGAGGGGATGATGGTGGTTCAGATGAAGGAGATGAAATAATAGAAGAGATTGTTCCTTTAGAAGATTCTGAATTTCCTTACAAAGAGATTGTAGAAAATGAAGGTAATCTTTCTTTTGTATATCTAGGTAGAGAGTATACATTATTTGTAGAATGGGAATTAGGTGCTGTTAGAATATTATCAAGTTTAGGTACATTAGATGATGGAATGGAAGTTCCTACAATAGAACATGAATATGGTGAGGATGAGGATGGACTTTTAATGCATGGAAGAGTTAATCTATATGATATTGATGGAGATGGTGAAGCTGACTTGCAGATGAAACCATTATATGCTGATATGGAAACAGGAGATATTTCTCCAATAATCATGGAGGGACTTTTAGAAATTATTATTCATACTGAAGGTATTGAAAATTGTTTAGAAGAATGGGATGAGGATGGAGATTGGATGTTTGGATGTGAAGATCCAGAATGTAATTTAGTTTATGGTTTTTATGGACCTGAAAGAGGAGATTCTGAAGCAGCTTGTACTTATAGTAGAGAACTTTTTTGTGAAGATAATTTCAATAATGATGGTGATGATTATACTGATGAGTTAGATATTGATTGTTTTGGTATGCCTTGTTCAGAAGGTGGATCTTGGATTTGGAGTTATATCTATGGAAATGATCAAAGATATCCTCCTCCAATTAATAAATTCGGCGAAAGAAGAATTGCTTGTTGTGGAGAAACTCAATGTGTAAATATTGATGGAGAATGTATTGATCATGATACTTTTTATGAAACTGGGGCAGGTAATGGGTATTATATTTGTGGAGATAGAAACAATTGGGATAAATGTGGGGCAGATGATGATGATTCTTCTAATGTAGAAACTGGCGAGCTTAGTGATGGTGAGTCTTATATGTGTATGTACAATGGTGGTAGATACACTTGGGCAGCAATATAATAAGCCTCGGCCGTGATTTGAACACGGGACCTCTTGCTTACCAAGCAAGTGCTATACCAGGCTAAGCCACCGAGGCAGTAATTGATTTAATTTCACTTTCTCTTTATAAAATTAACTCTAGAATAGAAAATGTTTTTAATTAGTAAAATAAGAGTAATTGCATGGAAGAGCAACAAGTTATGAACCTATGGGATAATTTTGTTCCAAGACTTTATACTACTTTTTTTAGAGTTAGGGGTTTACAAGGAGAATTCTATAAGCCTAAAGAGTTGCCTCCTGGTGCTAGGGATGTTTGGGGTGAGGGCAAGATTGAGATAAAAAGATGTATTGATAATAAGATAATTAACACAGGTTATCTTCAAGATAATTTCAATAGTATTAAAGTCAGAGTTCATTTTACTTTTGATGATAAAGGTGTTAGTGATGTTAAGTTTGAAATAGAACCTCATGGCGATAATGAGTATTTATATAGGGCCGGAGGAGTTGTGGCAATTCTAAAGTTAGAAGGACTCCCTATTTGGGAATCAAGATAATAAATGTCGGGGAAGGGATTTGAACCCTCGAACTCACTAAGAGACAGGATATCTTATACAAACCCTTGCTTGTATGTCTATCATGAGTAACTTAAGTCCTGCGCATATAGTCTGAGATAAGTTTCCTTGACCTCATTTGACCAGACTTTGCTACCCCGACATATTCTTCACAGAAAAAATTCTAACTTATAAATGTTTGGATTAATTTAGTAGACTTTGGAGTTTAAATTTTTTAATTAATTCTGATTCAAACCCTACTTTTTCCTCAAATTTTTTTAAATTATTCTTCTTAGAACTAATATTAAAATAAATACTCCTTGTTATTTCTCCATATTTATTTTTATATTTATCATTATTAACTTTTATGGGATTACATAAAATTCCAAATTCATTGAACAAATACTTAATTTCGTGTAAAAAAGATTTTCCTTCCTCTAATAATTTCTCTGTTTTGTTGAACTTAAGTCTCAAAGGTTCAATATATCCTCTCTTATCTTTCCTTGGGCTTGATAATTCATCATCACATAATGCAATAAGAAAAGATCTTTTAACTGAAGAGTTAGATGATTTAATCCATCTGGGCACCCCAAAAGGAGTTCTTACTTTATTTCCCCTAGGAACTCCAATTAAATTAAATAATCTTGCAATTATACAATTATTATACCTCAAAACAAAACCACCCTTCCTTTGATAAAATCTTTTAGGTTCAACATTAAATATTTGAGTTATTTTTGATTTAATTATTTTTAGTTTAGTTTCTGAACCAAAGAATCTAAATTCTCCAACATAACAGTCCTTACTAAGACTTCCATCTCCCATTAAATGGCCCACCAAAGCAGCAGTATCTTCATTAGCTTCCAAAGGTAATAAGTCTTTTGAAATAAGATATTTAACTGCTTTTTGAGCATATTTTTTGGATTTATAACTCTTAACAAATTTTTCTACACTTAAAATATCCATAATATCTTAATACCAAATAGACTTATAAATCTCACGTGCACATATGCCTTGTCACAAGTAAAAAACTGGTGAGCCTCTCCAAAGAGAAAGAGGAGACTAAAGAGAGGGAAGCTCACCTTGAATATGCTAAGCTTATAGCATGGGCATCACCTAAAAAATAGAGGGTAAAACTTGTTTATAAAAGACGAGAAAATTCACTTGTTAATAGAGTTACACAAAACTTATAAAGCAAATAATTTTTTAGTGACAACATGGCGATACTAAATATTGGGCCACAGTGGTTTCAAGGATATGATATTCTATTTAATATTGTGTTTGCTATTGTTACTCTTTTTATTGCTGTTCTAAGCTATAAGGCTAAAATGGTGACAAAAGAGAAAAAATACTCTTTTTTTGGGTCTGCATTCTTACTTATTGCTATTGCCCACCTAATATTTGTTGTGTTTGCCTTGTTTAGAAATTATGTAGGTTTTCTTATTGAACCCTTTGATTTCATATTTTTAATTCATATATTATTAATGTTGTTAGCTTATACTATATTGTTAATTGTTATTCTTAAGATTGAGAATAAAAAAGTAACATCTTTGATTTTTGCTTTAATCTTATTGATGGTGTTGTTTTCTTACCAATATTTTATCAAATTCCATATTATTTCTTTTGTATTGTTAGTTTTTTTAACTTGGCAGTTCTTTAGGAATTATCAGAATAAGAGGAATATAAATACTAAATTTGTGTATGTTTCATTTTTCCTTTTAGCTTGTTCACACATATTCTTTGCTGCAATACAAACTAGTGTTGCTCTATATGTAGCTGGAGAGGTTTTACAGATGATTGGGTTCATTTTATTGTTTTTTATGTTAATGAGGTTAGTGGTATACAATGGGCGAAAGAAGAGAAAGGCTTGAAATAATTAAGGACATCTTGGAAGCTATTCGAGCTAAAGGTGGGACTATTAAGCCGACTCATTTATTGTATAAATCTAATCTATCTCATGATTCTATGAAGAGGTATGTTTCTGAGTTAATGGAAAAGGGGATGGTTGATGAGAATGAGGAAAAAAAATCTAAGAAGTATGTTATTACAGACAGAGGTTTGAAGTTCTTAACCCAATATCAACAAATTAGAGAGTTTACAGATAGTTTTGGTTTCTAAAGGTTTAAATAATTTAAAGATTTGAATAGTGTTATGAAGAAGAAATTATTGTTACCTCTCCTATTAGTCTTGTTGGCTGGGGTGATTACTACTGGATTATTTTTTTCTGCTTCTGAAGAGATTGTAGGACAGTATGTTGATGTAACTGTTGATGGGATAGCTGTTAGGTTGTATACTACTGATGATCCCCGGTATGAGGAAGGTGCTCCTATTGTTGTATTAATTAAGGGTGGATATGAGGAGAAGGATCTTTATGATGATTTACAATTGCATGATACTATTGTTGTTACTTTTCTCTTTCCTGGAGTTGAGGATGATAAAATGGGAAGGGAATCTGAAGGGGTTTATGATTATAGAGGAGAGGACTCAATAGAAGCTTTGAAGTATGTTATTCTTTATAGTGTTGGTGAGATTGAAGATGATGATGGGAAGAAAATAAATGATGTTCTGGATTATGCTTTGACTTCAAATGTTGGTGCTATTGGTGTTTCTAATGGTGGAAATTTGCCAGTTGCTTCTGCTGCTTTGTATGGGGATGAACTTAATGGTTATTTAGATTATATAATTCAGTGGGAAACTCCCATTTCAAGCCAGGTAGCTGCAAGAGATTTAGGAGAGATTGTTTTAGAACCTTTAGAGTTAACCGATAGTCCAAGAAGAGGTGAATTTTTTAATCCTCGGTATTTAGGTTATGGTAAGAAAAGTATAGATGTTGATTATTTTGATTTGACTTATAATGAAAATTCTTTATTTGAGATTTTCCATGATGGGAATATGGATGGTAAATATACTTATGAAATGGTTGATGGTAAACCTAATCCTGATTTGAATGGTAATGGTGAGCTTTCTATGGATGAAGATTTTCCTCTTGATTATTTTCCGGATGGAGAGAAAAGATATTATTCTCTTCCTGTGACTCAAGCTTTGTTGGATTTTGGAGTGTTTAAGGAATGGCCAGAAAATATTGCAACTGTTGAAGAGGCTGAAGATTATTGGAAAATTAGAGAGTCTGTTCAATTATATAGTGCTGCTATGAATAATATGCCAGATCTAAAAGCAATGTTTTTAGCTAATGTTGAAGACCATGTTCAATCTAATCCACATAAGTCTCATGTAAGACAGGCCTTTGATGGATGGAATGATAATGGTGCTTGGATTCAAATAAATCCTGATCCAGAATATATTACTGAAGTTGATGCTTTTGTTAGAATAGAAGAGTTACCAAGAAATGAACCAAATGTTGCTCCTTCTGATTGGGATGATATTGAAGCTTATTGTATTCCTGAAAATGTTGATTCTTTAAAATATCAACAAGCTGCTGTTAAGCATATGGCAGATCTAGTTTATTGGTGAAAGCGGCATATGAACATCTTGGGGAGCTATATGTCTCATGTCACAAGTTTTGTTTAAAATTATCCAAGCTAGGGCAATCTCTCGGTGGGTTAATGCAGCTGTTTCAATTTCTTTTCCTATTCTTTGTTTGAAAACTCTTTCGTGGGAGAGATCTCCTGTTTCCATTCTCTCAAAGGTATCAAAAGATAATGTTAGAACTTCAAGAGGGACTGGAAGTTTACTTGTATAATATTGATTTAATGGTTTTCCACCATTATCTCTTCCATCTTTTCTTAATTCTAATTCTAAAAGACTTGCTATATCTCTTTCTACTCTTCTATCTCCTTTATCTAAAATCATACATGCTGCTAGATCTCTAAATCCTTTTCTTTGGCCTAAGGCATCTGCGTACATAACTCTGATTATTTTTTCAGCCCAATTCTTTTTTGTTCTTGCTAGAACCACAGTTCCATCTGAAAGATAGTAAACTTTCCCTATTCTTGCAACCATTAGTTCTTCTCTTTCATCCCTCATAGCTCTTCCATCACTTAAGAATATATTTTCATCTTTTTTCATATAAATTATATCTGTAGGTTCATAGTGAAAATTATCTAAAGGTTGGTTTGGATCAACAACTAACTTTGCAAGGGGAGTTGTTCTTTCTCTTGGATCGTATATAGCAAGAGAATCTTGTACTCTTTCAGGTTGCACCCTTAGTTCTTCAAAAACATAACTAAGGGTTTCATCAAGAGCTATTTGAGCTACATCTAATTGGTGTCTTACAAATTCCCGGTGATTGGCTATTTCTTCTTGTACTCTTGCTTCTGTTTTTTGAAGAAAGGGTATAGGTATTTTTAGTTGAGCCATTGCTAGTGCAGGTTTTAACAGACTATAACCTTGACTTTCCATAAAAGAGAGATATCTCTCTGTTTCTTGGAATATCATGTCTAATCTGTTACATCTTGTTTCGGGGATTATTCTCTGCATTTCATATCTTGGAACCTAAAAGAATTCTTTCAGGTCCCTCCTCCTCGGGATTGACCTGAGTTTAGTAGTAGATTGTAATAGCTAAGACTAGATTTAAAGACGTAATATTGGTTAAGCTATTTTCTACCATTTTGTTACTTCTACAGGGGTACTAATAATATATAAACCTTTCGGGAACTCTGAGCGCAAACCGTTGAAGTTTAAAGTTAGGAAACACATTTAATGTAGTTCCGATAAACAAGTAGGTTATTGCACTATTCAGTCCTAAAGGTTAATATTTAGAAAAAAATAATGGTTTTTATATGTTTCTATATTAGGGTCTTTGGAGAGTTTGTTCCACTTCTTCTCTTGCTGCCAATAAAAGAGGATCTCCTTCGGGTCTAAAATTAAATTTGAATGATCTCATAACAGCTAACATATCTAAATATCCTTGTCTTAATTCTCCAGGAACTTCTTCTAAGCTTCCCTCTAATTTGTCTAATCTTCTGAATACTTCTGTAGGATCTTGTCTTTCTTTTGCTTCTGATATCACAGACCTTAACCCAGAATGTTCAAAAGCCCTTAAACACCAGTAATGACTACCATCGTCAGATATATGCATATCTCGGTTATATTTTAAAACTTCAACTTCATGACTATCTTTTGAATAGAGACGATAAAGCAAGGCATGAATTATATCCCGATCATTAACTTCTCTTCCAGATATGTCAGTTACTCTAAAAGCATCAAGCCTTATCCCTGCTTCATTTGCTTTTAACACCTTTCCAACTAAAATATCACAACTTCCAACTATTCCTCCAAATTCATTATGTGTAAATGAAAGATAATCTACTCCTGGTTCAATTAGATCATATATAGTAGCCATAATATATGTTTTTTACTATCTATTTATAAAATTTATTAAAGCCATTGCCAGGACTTGAACCTGGAACCTCTAGTTTACGAGACTAGTGCTCTACCTTTAAGCTACAATGGCATTATAAGAATTCTTTAAAATTGTTTTTATGTTTTTTCTGGCAAGCTGGGCAGACTACCTTTTTACCAACATGTGTACCTTTAATCTTTCCTAAGAAGGTATTTTCTATTTTTTCTTTACAGATTGCACATTTCATTAGTAGAGAGAATAAAGAGTGATTTAAATAATTTACCACAAAACCTATAAATCCCAATTTCTCCTTAATCCCCATGTCAAGATTAGCTATTTTAGATAAATCAAAGTGTATTCAAGGTACTGGTTGTGATTTTATCTGTGGGAAGTATTGTCCAGTAAATCGGACTGGTGGAGAATGCATTGTTTTGGATGAGAAGGAAAAGCCAATTGTTGATGAAGGACTTTGTAATGGGTGTGGTATTTGTCCTAAAAGATGCCCGGTTGGATGTATTGGTATTATTAATTTGCCTGAAGAATTAAAAGAAGATCCTATTCATAGATATGGTAAGAATGCTTTTGAGTTATTTAGGTTGCCAATTCCCAAAGAGGGAAAGGTTGTTGGAATCTTAGGAAGGAATGGTATTGGTAAGACTACTGCTTTACAAATTTTATCTAGTGCGTATGTTCCCAACTTAGGACATACTGAATTAGATGGGCTTAAAGAACAAGTTATTGGTCATTATTCTACAGTCACTTTAGGAGAATATTTTAAAAAATTATATAATAAAGAAGTTAAAATTGCATATAAACCTCAGAGAATTGAATTGATTCCTCAGATTTACAAAGGAACAGTTGGTGGTTTGATTGATAGAATTGATACAAAGGGTAGAGGGAATGAATTGTTAAAGGAGTTAGGGTTGTATGCTTTAAGAGAAAGGGAGATTGCTAAGTTGTCCGGAGGGGAGTTGCAAAAGTTAGCTATAATTGCTACTGCAATAAAAGATGCTAATTTCTTATTCTTTGATGAGCCTGCTTCTTTTTTAGATATTACTTCAAGAATTAAGGTTGCTAAATTAATTGCTTCTTTAGCTAAAGAAGGGGTTGCAGTTATGGTTGTTGAACACGACTTGGCTACTTTAGATTATATTTCTGATGAAATTCAAATTGTTTATGGAAAGCCAGCTGCTTTTGGAGTTATTTCTCAATCTAAATCAGTTAGAAGAGGAATTAATGAATATCTTGATGGTTATTTACCCGATGATAATATTAGGTTTCGAGATTATGCAATAAAGTTTAGTGGGGCGGTAGAGAGAAGTGTTGATCAAGAGATTTTATTTGAGTTTCCAGCTTTGGAAAAGGAGTTTGAATCTTTTAAGTTGAAGATTAATGCTGGAGAGATTAGGAAGGGAGAGTTGTTAGCAATAATGGGAGCTAATGGTCTAGGTAAGACCACTTTTTTGAAATTATTGGCAGGAATTGAGAAGCCCACTAAAGGAGAGATTAAGGGTGTTAATATTTCTTATAAGCCCCAGTATATTGAACCTATTCATGGTACTGTTAGACAGGTTTTAATGGAAGCTGCTAAAGATTTGTTTTCTTCTGGATGGTATAAGCAAAATATATTGGAAAAATTAAATTTGAAGAACTTGTTAGATAATGATGCATCTAAATTGTCTGGAGGGGAATTGCAAAAGTTGTATGTTGCTGTAACTTTATCTAAAGATGCAGATGTTTATGCTTTTGATGAGCCTTCTGCTTTTATTGATGTAGAAGATAGGCTAAAGGTTGCTGAAATTATTAAGGATTTTATGATTAAAAGAGAGAAGTGTGCAATTATAGTAGATCACGATGTGCAGTTCATTGATTTTGTAGGAGATTCAATGCTTGTTTTCAAAGGAGAGCCTGGAAAAGAAGGTCATGTTATGGGTCCATTAAGTAAGAAAGAAGGAATGAATGAGGTTTTGAAAATGTTGGATATTACTTATAGATTGGATAAGGAAACTCAAAGACCAAGGATAAATAAATTAGATTCACAATTAGATAAGACTCAAAGAAGTAAGGGGATGTATTACTATGATAGTTAAAGTTGTTCAAGTGGATAAGAATTTACCTTTGCCTAGATATGAGACAGATGGTTCTGCTGCCTTGGATTTAAGATCTAGAGAGGATTGTGTTATAGAACCTGGAAAGTTTAAGGGAGTTCCTACTGGAATTAAACTTGCAATTCCTAGAGGTTATGAAGCACAAGTTAGAGCTAGATCTGGACATGCTTTTAAAAAAGGGGTTGGTTGTGTTAATGGAGTTGGAACTATTGATTCTGATTTTAGGGGAGAGATCAAAGTTATTTTAATTAATTGGGGAGAAGAATCTTTTGCAATAAAAAAAGGAGATAGAATTGCCCAATTACTAGTTAATAAACATGAAACAATAGAGTGGGATCCAGTAGAAGATTTAGGTGAAACAAAAAGAAATGAAAATGGTTTAGGGTCTACTGGGATTTCTTAGAAGCTTCGTAATCCATTTTAGGTTTTGCTACTTTTTCTATATATTCATCTATTTCTTCTATAGTATCAAACCTAACTTTATGAAGATCACCTTCTCCATTTTTAACACAAGAATCTAATTCATGATTTCTACACATTGTAGGTCTAACTCCATACATTGTGCATTTGTTATCTTTGTCTAATTTTGAACAAGGGGTTCTAAATTCAACAACCCAATCTCCTTCATCATCAAGATAGACTGAAACATTCTCATGGGCAACCATCCATCTGATGTCTTGCCAATCCTCCATGTCTTCTGGCTCATCTAGCTCTACTGTAACATCTCTACAGCATTCTCCATTACAACTATCGCAATTTATCATCTGTGTTTTTGAGAATTATTCATTTAAAAAGTTTTCCCAAATTCTTAGATATTACCATATAAATACCTCTCTTAAGATGGCAAATTATCATTTAGTAGATTTAAGAATGTATGATACTCAGGATGGAGAATTGAGTTTGATAGCTGGTGACCATACACAAGACCAGCATCTTTATGGACTTATAGGAGTTTCAGAAGCGATATTACCTAATTGTGCAAGTGGAAGACCGGATAGAGTGAATAGAAAATTTGATGTACTTCGTGCTGAAACTGATTTAGAGGCACTTGCAGATCATCTTCTCTTGATAAATGGAGCAGATGTAAGAGGATCTAGTATATCATTTAAAGCACCAACTGATATGGTATTTGGAGATAGACAAGAATTCTTTGCAGTAGAAGATTATAGTGGTAATATTGGAGATTGGTATCTTGCAGTTGCAAAAGCTAGAAACCCTAAACTTTAATTATTTTTTTAATATCTTTTCTATACCATTTTAGTAATATTCCTAATCCAACTAAGAACATAACTAGAGAAGTCCATTGACCCATGCTTAATCCTAAGTATAATATGTCCTCTCTTAAGAAGTCTATAAAGAATCTTCCAATACCTAGAAGAGTGATCATTATGAAGAATAAGAATCCATCTTTGTGTTTCTTTCTTGAGAGTAAAACTAAAACTCCAGCTATCAACAACCTCTTAATTGTAGCATAGATTTGTACTGGGTGTCTACATTGACCATCACCAAAGTCTACACACCAAGAGAGATTTGTTATTGTTCCAGGTAATTCACCATTGATAAAATTAGCTATCCTACCTAGAGCGAATACCAAAGCCATAGGTATTGACAATAGATCAGCTACTTTCCACAAATTGAAATCCTTTTTCTTCTTATAGAACCAGGCAGCTATTAATCCCCCAACTATCCCTCCATGGAAAGCCATCCCCCCTTCCCAAAAGAAGAGTATTTTTAGAGGGTTAGCCAAGTAATAAGAAGGCTCCCAGAAGATGATATGGAATAGTCTTGCACCAACTACCCCACCTACAATTAAGTAGAAAATAAGATCATAGACTTGATCCTTTGTGAATCCAATTTTATCTCTATATCTAGTTAGCCACCATAAAGCAAATAGAAATCCAAGAACATAGACCAAACCATAGTACCTAATTTCCAAAGGTCCCAGATCAAGTAGTACTGGATTGAGATTGTGAATCCACATAACTACTATGGAATACTAAAGAATATATAAAGCTATCTCGACGAGAAAACATAAAGTTTATAAACTTATTAGACACATAAAACAATATCAAACCTATGAGGTGAATTTTGATGGCAAAAGTAGTATGCAAATGCGGAATAAAAAGAGAGCCTGGTTATTTATACTTTCTAGATAAGAAAGGAAATGTAGCTAGGGTAAAAATGAAAAGACCTGGAATGAAAGGATCTTTCAAACAACAAGTCGTATACAAATCAGGCATTAAAAGAAAAGAAGGATGCTTATATTACATCGACAAAAAAGGTGATGTTTGTGAAGCTAAGATGGCTAGAGGCGGTCGAAAGCGGAAGAAAAAGGCTAAGAAGAAGAAAGTGAAGAAAAAAGCAGTGAAAAGAAAAGTGAAAAAGAAAGTAGTGAAAAAGAAAGTGAAGAAAAAAGCAGTTAAGAAGAAAGTGAAGAAAAAAGCCAAAAAGAAAAAAGTTGCTAAGAAGAAGAAAAGATAAATCTTTTTCTTATTTTTTATTATTTTAAATGGTTCTCGTCATAGAAATCCTTGGTTGGATTGGAGCAATTTTGATTCTTGCAGCATTCTTTCTATTAACTCACCATGATTTAACAAGTAGATCTAGAATATATCAGGGAATGAATTTAATAGGGGCTGTTTTACTTGCTATAAACTTATTTTTTAACAAAGCTTATCCTTCTTTGGTTATTAATATTATATGGTTTTTTATTGCAATTTATGGGTTTTATAATATTTATAAGAATAAAATTAAGAAAAGAAAAAGATAGTTTATTTCTTTTTTTTCTTTACAACCTTTTTTTTAGTTTTTTTAGTTGAACAGCATCCACATGGCATTTGAATCACCTCCTCAAAAATTACAATTTCTAATTAAACATCCCCCACTATATTCGCTACAAACTTTAGTGGGTTCCTTTTTTTCTCCTAAATAAAGTACTTGTTTATCCTGACTTCCATATCGGTATAGAGTAATCCCTTTACATTTTAATCTATAAGCCTGAACAAATATTTTTTTAATATCCTCGACAGTTGCATTTTTAGGTAAGTTTACTGTTTTGGATACTGAATTATCAACATATTTTTGGAAAGTTGATTGCATTTTTACATGCCATTCGGGTTTGATATCAAATGCAGTAACATATAGAGATTTTAGTTCTCTTGGTAGATCAATTTTCTTTATTGACCCTTGTTTTGCTACATTTAGAATTAAATCTTTTGAATATAATCCATAGAATCTTAATTGTTGTTTAAATGATTCATTAACTTCAAAGAGCTTGGTTTGTAAAGTGTTTCTTACATAGGATAATCCGAATAAAGGTTCTATACCAGATGAACAGTTAGCAATTAAACTTATACTGCCTGTTGGTGCTATTGCAAATAATGTAGCATTTCTTCTTCTAGTTTTTAGGTTTGATTTTTTGTAGTTTTTGAACACCCCTTTTTCTCTTCCTATTCTCTTTGACTCATCTTCTGCTTTTTCTTTTATAAATTTCATTACTTTCTTTGCTAATTCTAAAGCATTATAAGAATCATATTTTACTCCTAGTTCTATTAACATGTCTGCCCAACCCATTACTCCTAAACCTATTTTTCTATTTGCCTTTGTGATTATTTCTATTTCTTTTGAAGGATATTTATTAGCATCAATTAAATTATCTAGGAATCTTACTCCAAGCCTGGATGTTTTGTTTAATTTAACCCAATCAACTCTTCCATTTCTTACCATTTTTGATAGGTTTATAGAACCAAGAACACAGGATTCATTGTCTAGAAGAGTGGTTTCACCACAAGGGTTTGTTGTTTTAATCCTACCCAATTTTTTTAAGGTATTTTTTTTGTTTATTTCGTCGATAAAGATTAATCCAGGATCTCCATTGCTCCAAGCATTTGAGCAGATCATTTCAAATACATCTCTTGCTCTTATTTTTCTAATTCTCTTATTTTTATGATCTGTTAGATAGTAAGATTCATTTGCTATTACTTTATTCATAAAATCATTAGTTACTGCTACTGAAATGTTAAAATTTTTTAATTTTGGTTTTGAACTTATAAAATCTAAAATATCTGGATGGTCTACTCTTAGAACTCCAAGAGATGCTCCTCTTCTAATTCCACCTTGTTTTATTACTTCTGAAGACTTGTCAAATATTTCCATAAATGATACTGGACCAGAAGAGAATCGGTTTATACTTTCTATAATACTCCCTTTAGGTCTAAGATTTGAGAATGAATAACCCACTCCCCCACCAGATTGGAAGATTGAAGCAGATGTTTTAAGTGTTGAATATATGCTCTCTATTGAATCATCCATAGGCAGAACAAAACAAGCACTTAATTGCCCTAATTTAGTATTTGAGTTTACTAAACAGGGGGTATTCGGCAGGAACTCCAAATTACTCATTATTCCATAAAATTCACTTTCGAATTTTTTCTTTAGTTTTACTTTTTCAATAGAAGCAGCATGCTTCGCAACCCTTTGAAACATCTGTTTCGGGCTCTCTTTTATTTCTCCTTTCTTATTTCTCAATAAATACCTTTTTTCCAAAACAGTAATTGCATTAACTGTTAACTCTAACTCATCTTTTCTTATCCCAATTAACCTCTTCATGTCTTGAAGATCCTTGTGCCGGGCCCTGTAAAGTATATATTCCTTAGCCAGGTCAGCTAAATCATAAGAAATCAGTGCATCTTCCACTATATCTTGTATGTCTTCTACAGTGGGTGTTATCTTCTCAAATTTTGCATTTAATCTTCTTATAATCTCTTTTGTTACTTCCTCTGCTGTATGTGCATCAACATGGTCTATGTCCTTCATAGCCTTAAGAATAGAATCTTTTACTTTACTTCTTTGAAATCTTACAATTCTACCACTTCTTTTCTTAATTTTAGAGAACATGTTTACCCCACAGAGTTAGCTAGGATTAGAAGGTTTATATAATTTTTTATTATAACCACAAGATTTTTAAAGAGAGTCTAGTTTTTGCTTGTTATGGATTCAGTTAGAAAGTCCGGAAGTTAGAATTTCTTTGATTATATTAGTAAGGAGACTAAAATGAAAGTTCAAGATTTTAAATGGAAAAAAGGTATAACTGTAAAGGAAATGGTTGGAAGCTTTAAGCATCTAGGATTCCAAAGTATTGAGTTAAGTCGTGCTTCTGAAGTTATTGTGAAGATGAAGAAAAATAATGCCAAGGTATTTCTTACATTTACCTCAAACATGGTTACTTCTGGGTTAAGAGGTTTCTTTGCTCAGATTATTAAATTGGGGATGGCAGATGTTATTGTTACAACTGTTGGTGGTTTGGAAGAGGATATAATGAAAGGTATTGGTGAAAAGTTTGAAATTGGTAAATTTGAAGCAGATGATGTAGAATTACATGAGCAAGGTGTTAATAGGGTAGGTAATTTGTATATTAATACTGAGGCTTATATGAATTTTGAAGATTATATTAATCCGATTTTACATAAATTGTACCTAAAGAAGAAAAGATGGACTTGTTCTGATTTGTTTAAAGAGATTGGATTAATGCTTGAAGATGAAGATTCTATTTTATACCAAGCAGCTAGAAAGGATGTGCCAATATTTTGTCCAGCTATTACAGATGGTGCTTTTGGGTTCCATTTGTATTTATTTCAACAGAATCATCCTGACTTTATAGTTGATGTTGTTCAAGACTTTGGGAAAATATTATTATGTACTTCTCATGATGAGAAAAAAGGAGTTATTGCTTTAGGTGGAAGTATTTCAAAGCATCATGCAATCCTCTGTACTTTATTGAATGGTGGTGCAGAGTACGCCGTTTACATGACTACTGCCCACAAAACATCAGGAAGTATGAGTGGAGCTACTACAAATGAAGCAAAGTCTTGGGGAAAGGTTAAGGATGACTCAGATATTGCTACAGTTATTGGAGATGTTACTTTTACTTTTCCTTTAGCTATGATTAATGCTTTAGAAGAACTAGATGAGGAAGGATTATTATGAAACCAAGGTTTTTGTTGTCAAAATCAAAAGTAATTGAGCAGTATAATAAAATAAAAGATTTAGGTATTGTTTCTTACAGCTCTAAGACTAATCCTTTAGTTACTAAGATATTAGAAGAGAATACCAATTCTATGTTTAGTATCCACTTTGTTAATGAATTGAAGCACATTAAGGATAAATCTAGAGTGTTATTTTTAGCTCAAGCTTGGAATGAAGAAGAGATTAAGAAATTGTTAGATCTAGGAATAAAATTCTTTGTTGTTGATAATGAATCTGATTTAGATATTTTGTTAGGTTATTTAGAAGGTAAGGATATAAAAATTAATTTATTTTTAAGATTAAAATTAAAAGAGAATACTCTGCGTACTGAGAGGTATTTTGTGTTTGGTATGGGTTCTGATGTGATTAACAAAAGAGTGATGGAGTTAAAAGATAACCCCAATTTGAAATTAGGAGTTCATTTCCATAGAAAAACACAGAATATGGCTGAGTGGAATCTTGCTTATGAGATGAGGTATATGTTGAAAGAAGAAGTGTTAGATAGTATTGAGTATTTGAATATAGGTGGGGGTTTACCTTCAGAGTATGCTAATACCAATGTAAAAGTTATTGATGTTATTTTGAATAAGATTAAAGAGTTGAAAGAGGAATTGAAATGTAAGTTAATTATTGAACCAGGAAGGTTTATTTCTGCTCCAGCCATTAAATTAGAAACCAATATAATTGGTATTCATGAGAATAACATTATTGTTAATGCTTCAGTGTATAATTCTGATCTAGATGCCTTGGTTGTTCCTGTTAAATTATTAGTTGAAGGGGAAGGAAAAGGTGAGGCTTATGTGATTAAGGGCGTTACACCTTGTTCTATGGATTTGTTTAGGTATAAGGTTTATTTGGAGAATCCTAAAATTGGGGACAAACTTGTGTTCCTGAATGCTGGTGCTTATAACTTTACTACTAATTTTTGTGAGCTTGATGAGATTGAAACAGAAATAATATAAACAGAACTTTACTTTTTCTTACTATGATAATTGTCAAATATGGAGAAATTGCTTTGAAAGGAGGTAATAGAGGTCTCTTTGAGAAGAAATTACAGCATAATATCAAGGATTGCTTGAAAAAGAATAATGTTCCTTTTAGAACAGTTACTAGGTATAGGGGCAGGATTTTAATTGATTGTGATAAAGAATGTAAGGAATTGGCTTATGTTTTTGGTATTGTTTCTTTTTCTAATGTTCAAGAAGTAGAATTAAACTTAGATAAAATGAAAGAGGTTGCTTTAAACTTGTATACTGAAGGAAGTTTTAGGGTTTCTTGTAAGAGAGGTGAAAAGATATTTATGACCTCTCCTGAGATTGAAAGAGAATTAGGGGCTTATGTTGTTGATAACAATGGAGCTAAGGTTAATCTAACAAAACCAAACTGTACTATTTTTATTGAGATATTTCATAAAACTGCTTATATGTATAATAATAAAGAGAAGGGCTTGGGAGGTTTACCAGTTGGAATCCAAGGAAGAGTGGGGCTTTTATTACAGGATGAAACTTCAATTGATGCTGGTTTAAAACTAATGAAAAGAGGTTGTAATTTACTCTTGATAAAAGAAAATGATGTTGATATAAGTGAATTAAATAAGTATAGATATGGTTTTAGTTTGAAAGAGGGTAAAGAAGAGGATGTTATTGCTATTGTTGTGAATGATACTCTTGATAGTTTAAGAGATTATGGAAATAAATTAGTATTAAGACCTTTAATTTAGAATTTTCTTTAATCTTTGTTGGATTTGTGCTTCTAAAGCTAGTTTTTTCTGTTTTAAATCTGCTTCGTGTTGAGATATTTTATTCTTTAGTATCATCTCATACTCTTTCTTTAGTTTGTCTCTAATTGTTTTCTCTTTTTTCTTTATTTCATCTTCTAATCTCTTATTGTACTCTTTGATTATTTTTTCTTTAAGATCATGAACTTCTTTATCTTTTTTAGATACTTCATATTGTAATTTGAAATTAAGAGCTTTTGTTAGCCTAGATTTGGCTTTATTCATCCTTAACTTATCATTTTTTAACCAATTAGTCTCTTTTTTCTTTAGATTTACTTCTTCTCCAGACAGAGTTTCTTCTTCCATTTGGATCATAATTTCATCTTCTTTAACTTTTCTCTCATGTTTTGCTAGTCTAGAATATGCTGCATTAATACTTTTCTCTATATCCTGTATTGTTTTTTTCTTCAAAAGTTCTAATTCTTTTTTCTGTTTCTCAAACTTAATTTTAGCATTTAAATTCATCTTTGATAATTTTGCTTTAGCTCTAGCAGTCATATTTGAGAACTTTTCCTTAGATTTAGTAGTTTTATTTGAGAACTTTGCTTTAGTTCTAGCAGTCATATTTGAGAAGATTTCTTTTTCTTTCTTTGATAGTTTAGATAATTTTGATTTTAACTCTCTTTCATACCTTTTTCTAATCTTTTCCTTTTCTTGGGCTAGATTTTTTCTCTTTCTAGTGACCTCATCTGCCCTTTGTTTTAACTTTGCTTTAGCTTTTTGCTCTTCAAGATGTAATTTTCTAATTTTACTAGCTAATTCATTTTTTAATGATTTAGTAATCTTAGATTTATGCCTATCCAACAACCCATTGTTTTGTGATTTTAATTTTTTCTTATAACTTCTAGATAAGACTACTTTCTTTTCATCAAGCCTTCTTTTTAATAGATCATTAAACCTTTCATCTACTTCTGATTGTAGTCTACTTTTAACTTTTGCTAGATATTGTCTCTTTAATTTTGATTCATAAGCCTTTCTTTTTCTATTATATTCAGCTAGTAATTTCATATATCTCTCTTTACTTTTCTTTTCTTTGGAATTTAGCTCAATCTCTAATCTTTCATGCAATTCAGCTTCTTTTTCATTAATTCTTTCAGAAAGCGTTGATTTTATTGTATTTAGGAAATAGTTAAAATCGTTGTCTACTACAATCCCAACACCAGAATCTATCTTTAATTTACTTTTATCTTTAATAGCATCAAATTTTCTTGAAAGGATTTTTAATTCTTTTTCAATTTTAGGAACATCATCTTTTATACTTGTAATAGAACTTATTTTTCTCTTAATTTTAGGTAGTTCTTCGGTAAGTTTGTGTATATCTCTTGAAGTTCTACTTGTTTTCTTTCTTCTTGGTTTATACTTATGTTTTATTTTTAGTTTTAGTTTTTTAACTGCTTTTTCTATATTTGGAATCTCTGAAACAGATTTTAATCTTGATCTAATGTATTGTTCATCTTTATAGAAACCTCTTGTATCTAGGGATTTTAATTCTTTTTCTAATTCTTTTAATCTATCTACTCCCCTTGCAAAAGCTTGGAATTCTTTTTTAGAAATATCAGTTTTCTTTTTAGGCGCACTTTTTCTCTTTTTCTTTTTCGCCATGCTTAGATATACCCCTTTTATTCTTTTAAATGTTTCTATTTAAGTATTGAAGTATCATACCCTTGTTTTTTCCACTTCTTTAATTTGTCTTTCTTTGAATTTTTATTCTTTTTTACTTTTTTGAAGATATTGAGATTAAATCCTTGGTTTTTCCATTGAGATAATTTTTTCTTCATATCATCTTTTGAACCTAATTTCTTAAACTCTTCTTTTTGTTTTTTCTGTTTTCTTTTGATTATACCTTTCTCTTTTTTAATTAAGGTTTTGTATTCTTTTAGTATTTTTTCTTTGGTTTTCTTTGTTTTTGCTTTTGATAAAATAGTTTTTTCTTTTTTCTCTATTTTTCTGATTGTTCCACTTAATTGTGCTCTTTGTAATTGATCTAATTGCCTAAATAGCTCATTTCTGTCTTTTAGGGTGTGAAACATTAGAACAACTATTGCAAATAATAAGATTACAATTGCAGTTGCAAAGATAAATGTAAATGATTCAATACCTGAGAAGAATTGTTTTGCTTCTTTTGTTACGGTGAAATAATAGGTAGAAGTGGAATAAGATGTGTCCGATTCTGTTGTTACAATAAAAACATAATCTTCTTCTGGAAGTTCTTCTGGAAGGTATATAATTTTACTAACTGTTGAATCTGTTCCAATAATTAGGTTTTCTACTTCAGAATAGATAGAATTGGAATCTAAGTCCTTAATTATATAATTCATCTCTAGTGTGTGTTGTTCTGTATCTTTTAGGTTATAGACTCTTATTGAAGGTGAGAATGAATCTCCAGGTGCAATTTCTTTGTAGTGTGAAGATATTTCTAGGTTAGTTGCAAAGAAAACATCTCTTGAATGCACTTCTAAGATTATAGGTATTGTCTCTGTTTGTGTTTCTGTTGTTATTTCTAAGTACCCAATATATATTCCTGGACCATAAGCTGAAGCATCAAAGGTTAGAGTTAGTTCTTTTGTATCTCCTTGACTTAGTGCAAAAGCGTATTGATCAAGTCCTGCCACCCCCTCTAAGCCTTGTAAGTTTAATGTGTATTCTGAACCAATTATGCTTGTGACAGTTACTACTTGTGTGGTTCTTTCACTTTCTTTTATTGCAGATTTGATTAAAAGATTATCAACTGTAAAGGTTTCATCTCCATTTGAAAGAAAATAGGCTACTAAAGCTACAATAATTATACCTATTATTATGGGTATTATTAGTCTTTTTTTCATCTTCCTCTTTTTTTAATATATGGCCTACGCAACTTTTTATATCTTTCTATTATTATAACTAAGGATATAAATGTAAGAGCTGCTGCAATTAAAACTCCTAGTAGTAGTTTTTGTGAGCTATCTAATTCTGTTTCAGTAACAATAAATTGTGAACTTGATGTTGCTATTCCCCCACCATAGACGACTTCTGCACCAAGAACATATTCTCCAGGAGGTAGATCTTGTGTAGGTAGTTGTTTATTGAATGATGTTTGTTGGTATACTGCTATTGTTTCACTTTCTGTTAAGTATATGTTACCATCAAAGTCCTTAATTATATAATTTAATGTTACATCTTCTTCTTGTTCTAATCCTGCTTGTAATAAGAACATACTTGCGGTTATTTTTTGACCAGGCCTTATATTCTTGAAAGCACCAAGTACATTTACAGAGATATCAAAAAGACTTCTTTCTGTGTTTATGTTTATTGTTACTGGGATTTGTAATACTTGATTTTTGTAGAATACATTTATTTTACCGGTGTAAATACCTGCTTGTTTTGGAATAACATCTATTTCTATTAGTTGGGATTCTCCAGGTTCTAGAGTTAGGTCTGTATCTGAGAGATGTAAAATATCACTTATTGTTGTTACAGTTAATTCTAGATCTACTACTGTGTTTCCTCTATTGGTTATTCTAAATGAATCTCCTGAAATAAAGCCTTCTACTGCATCTAGAGTTATTGAATCTACTGAAATTTCTATATTTTCTATTTCGTCCACTTCATCTAGTTCTTCTTCTACTTCTGCTGGTGCTCTAAATCCGCCTCCTCCTCCTCCGCCACCAGCTGCTGCTTCTTCTGTTACTGGGGCTGCTGTAGGCACTGATTTACCCATAACAAAGTCACTTAGGTGAGCTATGGTTATTTCTATGTAATCTTCTGCTTCATTTACAGTTCCAGATTCTTCAGCCCAAGTTGTTCCGTTATAATAGAATACTGTAAGTTCTGACTCTGCTATTCCAGCTGCGATTAAAGCTGCTGGATCATACTCAAATCTTAATGTTACTTCACTGATATTGCCTTCTACTGTATTTCCAGTGTTAATACTAAAGAATTTATATTCTGTTGTTGTTTGTCCTTCTATTTCAAAGTCTTCAGCAGGAGTTTCAGCAAACTCAGCTAATAGGAAGAAACTACTTGTTGCTTTTGAAAGGTTTATAGTTATATTTGCATTTTCTAAATAATTATAATTTGTTTCATTTGCTGTAAATTCAATTGTATTAAATGAATATTCGGTAGGCATTAGTTTTGCTACATAAAATCTTGATTTATTCTTTCCGGTATTACTTGAACTATCATTACACTCTATTGAATACTCATACAGACCATAGTTTAGATTTAGATTTTTATAGTGTAATGTACCTCCAGATGTGTCCATCCAAGTGAAATTTGATGTTCTATTTCTATACTTACAACTTGAAACTTCATCAGTTGTTAGAGTAAATGTTGGAGTTGTATCTGTTGTGAAAACATCTGGTCCTGTTAGGGTAATAACTGGATCTTCATTATCATTTATATGATAGATAATATTTTGTGTTGTGTTTTCAGTCCCATCTCCACAGGAAATTTCTACTGAGTTATTACCAAATTCTGTTTGTGAAGGTGTATCAGCTATTATTCCAGTTGTCTCATTAATATTAAACAATGAGGTGTTATCATAATAATTTATATTGTCTCCATCTGAATCACTACAATTAATATCATAAGTAAATGCTTGTCCTGAATTTACTGTTTGATTTGCTAAAGTTTCATTGAAACTAGGTGGATAATTTGATATTGTTATATTTGCTCTTACTGTTGGAGAAGTTCCACTTAAGGTATCTACTGCATATAGAGTTAAGTTTATTTGATCAGCCCTAGTAAAGTTTGGATATTGTAATGTGGATTCTATTAATGTGCCATTAGCAACATTAGAATATGTTCTATTGTATATATTTACACCATTCTTAAACCAAATTAAGTATACTGTTGCTGAATCTCCATCATAATCTGTGTATGTTGAATTAAATGCCATTGATGTAGCTGAATAATAAATACTTGCATTAAATGTCATTGCAGTTAGATTTGGAGCTGTGTTTGATAGAGTGTAGAGATTTGCATCGTAACTTAAATTAATTTCATCTGCATCTAATCTTCCATCTTCATCAGTATCATTACTCATTGGATTTGTATAATAAGTAAATAATTCTTCATAATCATTTAATGAATCTCCATCAGTGTCCATCCCTAACAAAGTAGTGTTGTCTGGTAGGTTGAATATTACAAATGCTTGTTGGTATTTTCCAAATTGCTGATTTGTCCATCTACCATCAGTGTAGAATCCAAAGTTGTATATATTGTCATCTCCAGTATCAAATTCAAAATCATTTAAGTAGCCAACTACTAAACTTTGATTATATTGTGAATTAAATGTTGAATTTAATGTATTTAGGACTGCTGTTTCTGTAGAGACTCTTGTGTCATCTACTTCAGTCCAATCTCTTGTATATGATAATTCATCGTAAGCCCAGCTGAATAAATTTATATAATCAAATCTTTTAGATTGAGTATAGCCAAAGTAGTTTGACCACCAATCATCTTGAGACCAGTATCTATAATAATAATTAGTTATGTTATTGTCAGGTACTATAGATTGGTTCCACCAATAAGCTGTGTATGCAAAGCAGAATCTATAACCCTCTCCAGTATTATCAAAGGATCTTCTTTCTGGTGTTAATACTCCAGTATCGTTCATCTCTCCATTTGTTATTCCGCCTCTGAATAATCTACCCCTATCATATGCTGTTCCACCATTTATTTCTGTTAACCCACTTTCAGTTCCTCCCCCAAAATATTCAACAGACATACAATCATATAAATTTCCACCTGGAGAAGCCATACACCATTGATATGCACTTGAATTGTAATAAATAGCATCCATGTAAAGTAATGAGTAATTGATTGCTGTTTTTGAACCATTGAATCCTACATACTTGTATTCTTCTGTTCTATTTTGATTATTCAAATGTATTCTTCCTGGTTTAGTCCAATTTAAGATTAAATCATCTGTTTGGTTAGTTATGTAGAAAGTATGGAACTCTCCATCTAATCCAGTTAATTTTAAGTACTGCATATCTGAATCTGTATCATTAGTTAAATTGTATTCTGTCCAAGTTGAACCATCCCACCAATTTGCTTTCAGTATTCCATATTCAGTAAAATTAGACTCTATCCAGATCCAATCCTCTTCTTGTAAAGAACCTTCTAGGTAACCTTTTTGTTCATAACAAGGAAGTATATTTGGTCCATTAGGGCAAAATTGTCTATCTCTATCATCATTGTCATCTTCAACATAACTTCCTGCAAAGAAAGGTTGTATTGCTAGATATTCATTATTGTATGAATCACTATATCCTGTTGTTGTACCTACTCCTTTTGCTCTAAAGGTATTATTTGTATCATACTCAACAGTTATTGTTTTACAGAATGTGCCTATTGCACTTAGTTCTGTGGATGTTGTTTCCATGAATGTCGTCGAGGATGTATTCCAATATTGAATTGAACTATTAATTCTTGGGCTATCACTCATATTGCTTAGATTTGCACAAATAGTTAATTGTTTATTTGGACGATCTTCCGTGTAATTTAATATTTCTAAAGTTGGTGTTGAGGAAAGATTTCCTAGTGTGAAATTTCCAGTAGTTGTTGAGTTTCCATTTTGACCATAAGCATTTATTTCATAGTAATAGGTTGTGTTTGTTGCTAAACTTTCTAATTGGAATTCGGCATTTCTTGCATTTCTTATCCAAGACTTATTCCAAGTGTAATTTACTGTCCAATTGAAATACTCGGCTATATTTATATCATTGAATACAATCGACACAGGATTTGCAGTAGTGTTTATTGTATAATTAGGACTAAAAGTTGAATTACTACAAGTTACATTTAATGTTTCTACATACTGACTAGCATGAGGTATTAATAATATGGTGTTATTTTGATCTCCATATAAGTGTTCAAAAGTTTCACTATTATTTCTTATTTTATAAGTCCAAACTGAATCCAACATCCAGAGGTTTGTTGCATATCTTACTCTATTATCTACTGATTGGTCTATTGCCCAACTAATGTTTGTTCCTGTTGTTGTTCTTCCTTTTGTGATATTAACATTGGATATAGTTGGTGCCCCAAGAACTTGTTCTATTTCAGCTCCAAAACTATATGAATCCTGTTCTGTTCCAGATTGGTTGAAATATGTTTCGTTGTTAACATCTCCAGTATTACCATAATACATCCAGAACTTAACATCATAATCTCCATCAAGTCCGGCTATGTTTGTTTGAGTTTCATCATCATAATGTTCAGGGATTACAGATATATAGGCTTGACAATCATATTGCCAAGTCATCATTGTTTCATAAATATAAGCTGAAACATTTCCATTGTTTCTGAATTTAGCCCATTCATCACTTGATTGGTTCCAACAATAAGTATCTACTGCAGGTATGTTGTAATCTGCTACTGATTTGAATTGTAGTTTATCTCCACCATAACAACTACTTGGCAGAGTTAAGTCCCAACCCCAACCCCCATCATAAATTCTATATTTACTTGATGTTTTTGCTCCTGTTGGTATTGTATAGTTGTATAGGAAAGTTCCTGTTGGTGAAGGTGTTGTTTGTGTGTCCCAATCTGAATCATTAGCTTTGTAAACCTCTATGAAATCTCCACTGTAAGCTGTTTCATTTGGTCCTGTTTGTTGGTAAAGACAACCCTCTCCTGGAACATTCCAATATGAGACATTAAACTGTAGATATTTTGAGTCATAGTAATCAACGAATCTTATGTCATTTTTATTTGTGTAGTTTAATCTTCCAAATGAAGGATACCATACCCAATTAGCTGAATCATAATATTGGAAACCATCTTCTGTTAGACTTATGTTTACTGCAAAATTATCTTGGTCTGATGCTATTTCTGAAGAGTTTACTGTAAATAGTCTTCTGTAACTATAATTAGCTAGTTCAGCATTCCAGCCTATTGTTTTTATTGTGAAATTGTGGTAATCACTCATTGCTAATAGGCTATCACCTACTTGCCATTCAAAAGTGTAGTCTTGATTTGGATAGATATTATTTACAGTCCAGTTATCTTCAACACTAGTTATACTTCTTATTTCCATTATTTCGCTTCCAACTCTTAATGAAACCCACTGCATATCTGCTTGGTTTTGCCATTTGAATAATACTGAAGAGGTGTTTATGAAATCCGCTCTCATGTTGTTAACTCCAGGTTCATCGTTGGGAGTAAAGTTCCATACTGGACTTACTACTGTATCTTCTCCATCTGTTGCATTTGCTAGCCAAGAGTATACTTGGTTTGCTGTTAGTCCACTCCAAGTACAAGTTACTGTTGAATTTACATTGTCTAGATCACATATGGTGTTGTTTAGTGTGGAATTTAGGAAAGTTACATCTACACTATCTGAATCTGCATCTGAAATTGAAATGTTTAATGTTGGAGAGGTATTCCTATATAGTTTTTCTCCATCTGTTGGATCATTTAAGGAAATACTTGGTGGTGCGTTTACTGTTGTTAAGGATATGTTTTCACTCCAATCACTCCAGTAACCTCCATCATAAATTCTTACTGAGAAGTTCCAGACTTCTCCTTTAGTTATATTTGCAGCTTCTATTCTTGAATTGTTTGTGAATGTAGTATTTAAAATTCCATCTACCCACCATCTTGTTTCATTGTCTGTTTCTGTATCACCTTCAGGATCTTGTATTGCCCAAGCAGTAATTAGGGTTCCATTTGAATAGTTCAAGCTTGAAGTTGAAGTTAGAGTTACATTAGTTACATTTGGCGGATTGTTTATTGGTTCATAAGCCACAACTACTGAATCCATTGATATTTCTGGACTGAAATCTGTGCCATCTGCTTGGTAATTTAATTGATATTGGAAGTATTGTGTGTTGTTTAGTAGAGATATGTTTGTGTAAGATACATTGCTTCCAAAAGGAACTAAGAGTTCTGTATCACAAATTGTATCATCACAAGATCTTGCTGAGAAGTTTAATCTTAGAGCTCCTCTTTTGTAGATGTTTAGAATTTCTTCTTCTGATAGTGTTCTGTTCCAAATTGCTACTTCATCTATTGTTCCGTTAAAAAAGTTGGTTCCTCCACAAGCTGATCCTGAAGGATCTAATGCCTTACCAATACCTAAATGAGCTGTACTATCTTGAATTCCCAACAAGGATCCTGAAGAAAGCCAAAGCTCCTTTGATTCTTCAACACCATCTAGATAAATTTCTACTCTATCTAATCCATCATTTGTATCAATAGATCCATCATAATTTACTACAACATGGTGCCATTTTGAAAGATCAGTTATATATGTTGTTCCCTTAACTCCCCTATATGAAGATGCATCTAGGGCCCCATACCATAAAAAGTCTAGTACACCTGATGAAGAAAGCCTCAAAAAATACTGTCTTTGGCTTTCACTACAACTACTATCTGCAACTTTCCCAATAATAAAACAAGTAGATAGAGGAGACTCAGGCTTTATCCATACTGAATAACTAAATTTCTTATCTTCTCCAGTTGTAGTACTATCTAAGCTATCTCCAAATGACACATAATCCTCTCCATCAAAATCTAAAGCACCAAATAGCTTTCCAGAACTAGTCCAAGAGGGAATAGTATTCTGACTAAGATTTCCTAGTGTACCATTAATTTTATTTCCACTAAAATCAAAAGCATTAGTGTTATTCTCTCCATAAGTACTATCATTATTAAAATGCATTAGAAGAACATTACCAGTCATATTTACTCCACCAGTTGCTGTTTCTACTTCTTGATTATCTGGAAGTTCTTCATAATAAGGAGCATTTTCATCCCAAGTCATATTTTTCCACATAGCCGGTCTTCCTGCATCAAAGACTCTTGAAGTGTAGTTTCCTCTTGATAGGTATGTTCCTTTTTGTCTATTGTACAATTCAGTAATTTCATTAGCTGATAATGTTCTAGTCCAAACTGCTACTTCATCTATAGAACCATTGAAATAACCTGAACCTGAACCTGCAAAATCATTTGAACTACCAATTCTTAAAGGGGCTGAATTTGAACCAGTGGTAGTTTCTCCTTCTGGTGCACTTGCAGATCCAGTCAAAGCCCCATCTAAATAAAGACTACAATCTCCTGAATCAAATGTCGCAGCACCATGATACCACCTATTTAATTTTAGTGGTGTGATAACATAACAATAATCTCCTACTCCTCCAGTTTCACCAACACTAATTCTAAGATTTCCTCCAGTTTCAGTGAATAAAATATTTCTTTCATCTCCGGAAACATCAAATTTGTCAATTATCCCTCCAGGGGTGGATGTGGAAGAATTACCTTCAAGATAAAACCATGCACTAAGAGTTAGTTCAGATAGATCATCAAAATCTGTTATGTCTCCTATATTAATATAATCATTATCTCCATCAAATCCAATAGCAGTGTTTAATTTACCTTCAGCACTATAATTTATTCCCCCTGAGTCTGAACCATCATTACCATTTCCAGAAGAGTCAATTATTGTTCCAGAAGCTTCATTCATGTGCAACAATAGACCATTTCCACTTAAGTTAAACCAAGTACTATTTAGTTCTTGTATTGAATCTGAATCATCTAGTCCTAGGTACCCACTAGAGACATTTAGTAATGTATCAGAATAATTCCCTACATTCCAAGAACCAAAAGTTACATTTGTTGAAGCCTGGGAATCTAAGTTAAATTCATCGGTTGCTTTACAATTCCAAGTGTATCTTGAATCTGTGAACTTGTATCCAATATAATCTCTTACATCTCTTGTGAAGACTGTTGAGTTTGAGGAACCAGTAACACTTGCAGTGCCATCACTAGCCCAAGTTCCACTTAGATCATGATAGAGAGTAATATTACTTAAATCTCCATCTGTATCTGTTACTGTACAGTTGAATTTAATACTCTCTAATATTACAGAGTAGTTTGCATTTATTGGACTTGTTAATGTAACACTTGGTCTTGCTTTTACTGTACTACTTACTGTTCTCTCTCCATAAATCCCACTATATGTAGTGTTAAATTTAACAGGATACTCTCCAGTTGAAGAGGGGGATGTTAAGGTGTGACTATATTGGCCAGTAGCATTTGTTTGCGCAGGATTACCTTTTGATTCTTCACTACTATTAGTTATATCTATTGTCCATTCATCACCATAATAAGGATAACATTCAGTGTCTATATCATTTGAATTTGAACCAGCATGAGCCAAGTAAACATATTCTCCTCCTCCTCCTTCTGTCCAGTCAGTTTCCATGTTATAAAATCTTCCAGTTGCAGTAGTATAAGTTCCAGTAGTTGCCCCACAACAAGGCCCACTAGTTACTGTTGTTCCATCAATTATCAAATAAGAAGCATCATCTGACTGTCTCCAGAAAGTTTGTGTTCCAGTAACTTGACCTTTGAAATAACACCATTCATTTACAGTATATGTGTCACTTGTTGAACCTGTACAAGGGTAGACTGTCCATTCTCCATTTGCATCATTACTATTACAATCAATATTTGCTGGAGTCAAGTCTGCAGGAGGATTAGCACCACCTTGATCTCCATCTGATACATAATGCCAACCAGTTCTTCTCATAGTTGGATTTGTTCCATTATATCCAGTATCATAATAAAGATAACAGGATTTGTTATCATATTGTGAAAAGTTAATTTCTACTAAAGCTTGTAGTTGAGTTACCCATCCATCTGTAATATTTATTGCGTATCCTTCGTAAGGCATTTGAGTTCCATTACAATAGAATGATGGACCAGATTCATTTCTTAACCTACTTTCAGCTAAAGTAAGATTTAGTAATATGTGTTCTTGTGTTCTTCCACTTGAAAAGGTATTTGGTTGAGTTAGATTTATTGGTAATCTGTAAGTAAAATTAAGATTATCCCAGTTTGCAGGTGTTGAGGTTGATTGTTTTGTTAGATTTATGTATATATCCACATCTGTGTTTGCTACATTAGTTCCATTTGTTAAATTTACAGTCCCATAACTTTCAAATGAATCATTAATTGCTATGATGGTAGTATTAAAATTTATATCTATACACATAAAAGTTATATTTCCGGAGGAAGTTGCATTGAAGTTGTCTTTATCATAGGCATATATTGAGTAATTATGTTCTGTACAATCTGTTATGTTTGTAGATGTTGAGTTCCAAGAGTTAGATAGGTTTGTTCCTGCTTGGTTATCTAATACTTTGATGTTATCTGAGATTCTTGTGATTGTGAAATTTGATTTATCTAAATTGTCATCAGTTAGATTTACTTGTATTGTTATATTTTGGCCCCAGATTCTATTAAGGAAAGATACAGTTTGTATTGATGGGGATTGGTATACTGTTAATGCTTCAGTCTTTTCTGAATATATTCCAGAATGAGTAGTATTAACTTTTATTGTGTAAACTCCCCCCTCTGAAAATGCACTTAAATTATAGTCATAATATCCACTCTCATTTACTACAGTTGTTGCAAAAGTACCATTATAACCAGAACCTGGATGAGTTGTACCAGATAGAGTTGTAACATCTAACCTTATTCTTCCTACTCCTCCATTTCCTCCTTGTTCATGTTTATAACCTGCAGCAGTAGAGTTTACACCATTTCCTCCACTTGCATTGACAATACCATTTGAGAAATCCATTACTGAAGATCTTAGATATACTGTTCCTCCTGCTCCAGAACCAGATGCAGCACAATCACAACATCCACCATGCCAACCAGTTCCATAAAATTTTCCTGCAACAGTTAAGTTTCCTGAAACTAAGATCTCTTGAGCTGAAATAAATACTATTCCTCCACCATGTCCCCCCCTATGATTTGCACAACCACTTCCACTCCATCCTGAGCCTCCCCCCCCACCAGCAGAACCAAAAATTAAACTATCTAAATTAGGTATATTATAATTCGCACCAGGATCTCCAGGTTGCAAATTTCCACTTCCAATTCCTACTGTTCCGGCTGTTCCATAACCTCCTCCTCCCCCAGCACCACAATTTTGACTACAAGCATCTCTTCCTGCTCCTCCTCCCCCACCAGCCTCATTAGGATCTGCTGTTGCAATACCTAAACCATAATAAGATTCTCCTGCTGTTCCATTACCTGCTCCAGCCTGTCTTGCTTCTCCTCCCCTAAATCCTTTTCCTTCTGCATCAACACTTCCAGTTATATTCACACCATCTGTTGCTTTGAAAACTACAATCCCTCCACTCCACCTATCCCATAATTTTGCTGTAATTGTTGCCCCATCATCTATTGTTACATTAGTATATTGGGGTACCTTTACTATTTGACTTACTGTTGAATAAGTTGTGTTAAATCTTCCAGAATAGTAACTGTTATTCAATGGTTTTGTGAAATTTACTCTAGTAGCCTCTACTGAGGAGATTCTTGCAAATTCATATACCCCAAAATTTCCACCAGAAGCATTTTGCATTTGGATGATTAATACTTCATCATTTGCTGCAAATTCACTTGAATCTCCTACAGCTATTGATGTATTTCCAGAAGTTTCATTTCCAGTTAAATGAGTATAATTATTGATTATTGTTTCTGCTGCAGTTACTGTTAAAGCTCCATCACTTCCATTCCCTAAACCAGCTTGTAAAGTTCCATCAACAAATACATTTACTCCTGCTCCGGTAGTCATTGAACTGTTTGTATAATTAAGGTAACCTGAAATTAATATAGTATTTTCAAGTTGGGCTGGAGAAGGATTTACATTAAGTGTCATACAGATTAAAGTTAGGTTTCCTGATTCTGTTGCATTAAAATTATCTTTATCATAGGCAAATATAGTATAGTTATGATCTGTACAACCATCTAGTTTTGCCCGAGTGGAGTTCCATGAATCTGAGATGTTTGTTCCTGCTTGGTTATCTATAATTTTAGTATTATCTGAGATTTTTGTGATTGTGAAATTTACATTTTGTATATTATCATCTGTTATGTTTACTTGAATTGTTAGGTTTTGATTCTCTAACTTGTTAAAAAAAGCTACTGTCTCTATTGTTGGTGCTTGATATACTGTTAGGGTTTGAGAGTTTTCTCCATAGATTCCTTGGTAAGTTGTGTTTAACTTTACATTATATGGTCCACCTGCTGAAGGTGCAGTAAAAGATCCTTCATACCAACCAGAAGAGTTTAAAATTACTGCTGGACTTTCAGAATTGTTTTCAGCCCAAACTTTTATATCTTGTAGGAAGTCTGCCCCTCCACAAAACATGGAATAATCTACCATACCAGCTACTGCATCTTTATCACTTGGATTTCCATTATTGTATATATTAGATAAACTATTATCCCCCCAATATACTGCCATATAAGAAGTTCCAGAAGTCCAACTCCCTTCAATTATATCCATTGAACCATCATGATCATAATCTCCTACAGTACCAGAACCCCATTGGTTTTGAATAGGACTTGAATCAACTATTCCTCCATCTGTCTGTCTTACCCCATTTTCAAAGGTTCCATCTCCTTTATTTTCAAAGTAATCAGAATAGGAACTACTTGATTGTCCATAAACATCCATATCTCCATCAAGGTCTGCATCAACAATCCATACACCATGTTGATCATCTCCATCTCCTTGTGAATCAGAAATACATCCACTGTCTGTAAAAGTTCCATCTCCATCTCCTTTAATTAAATATAAACAACCATTGCTATATGCTCCAGCCACAATATCCACATTATTATCTCCATCTATTTCTCCACAAGCAATCTTTCTTGCTTCTCCTCCACAATCTCCTGGACTTGAAACATAAGTAAAAGTTCCATCTCCATCATTTTCATAATATCTTAATACACAATCATCTTCATTGATAACCAGATCTAACCAACCATCTTCATTAAAGTCTCCTTCACAAATACCATTCCAATCTCCATCAATACTTGTAATTGTCTGGGCTAATGTGAAGCTCCAACTTGCATCTCCATCATTGGAATAGACATAGGCTGAATTTGCATTGTCGGAGGTATAAACAATATCTAAATCTCCATCATTGTCAAAATCAGCAATAGTAGACTCATCTTTTTGATTACTACTTTCTGGATCCCATTTTGTCCAAGTACTAGGTAGTGATCTATTGTATGTTGAGTAGGCATAGTAATGATCATTTCCAGCATCTGCTGCTGAACAAATGAAAAACTCTTTTGGCAGACTTGCATTTGCTGGTTGTTTTACTCCATTTGTAAAAGTATCAAAGTATAAATAGTATGAATAATTGGTTTCTTTTGTAATTGTATCTCTAGTTGACATCTTCCATCTTAGCATTCCAGTTCTGTTTACACCAAACCATCTTGTAATCTCAGAGTCTACTAAATTGCCATTACTATCTGTTACTCTTATTGAATTTGGATCAAAATTACCAGTAATTGAATTATCAGACATAAGCTGTGTGAAATTAATTATCATCTTTGTAACTGAGTTATTACCTCTTGGTGCATAACCCGTGTCTACAGTAAGATTTGTTCTATATTCCCAACTAGAATTCCACCACCCACTTGATCCATAAGAATTTTCATCATAGTGTACGAAAATAGCTGCATCAGTAACCACAGTACCATTAGTCAGGTTTGTATATCCAGTTATATCAAATGAATCATTAAGATTTAGACTTGAAGGATTTAGATTAACAGTCATACATAAAAAAGTTATGTTACCAGTTGAGGTTGTGTTGAAGTTATCAGTATCATAAGCAAATATTGTGTAATTGTGTTCTGTACAATCTGTTATGTTTGTAGATGTTGAGTTCCATGCGTTTGCTAGGTTTGTTCCTGCTTGGTTATCTATAAGTTTAGTGTTATCGGAGATTCTTGTGATTGTGAAATTAACCTTATCTAAATTATCATCAGTTATGTTTGCTTGTATTGTTAGGTTTTTCATCCAACCCCTATTAAAGAAAGAAACTGTGTCTACTGTTGGAATTTGGTAGACTGTTAATACTTGTGAATTTTGTCCATAGATTCCACTCACTGAAGTATTTACTTTAATAGTGTAGGATCCTCCATCTGAAGGAGCAGTTAGAGTGTAATTATATTCTCCATTAACTGTTAGATAGGTTGAACTATTTTGTTGAGTATTGAATGTAAAACTAGGTTCTGTTGATGCAAATTCTCTTACTCTTACATAATCTAGGATTAATGTTGGAAGATTATTGCCCATATTAAAATATATTGGAACTGGATCTAAGTTTACTGTGGTATTAAATCCCTGTACAATTTCTCCATCATAAATACTTGTTTGGTTTCCTACTGCACTTATTAATTTAAGATCTTTATAGGTATTTGAAAGATATTTAGTTCCATTTGTCCAAGTTGTCCCATTATACACTCCATGAGGAGATTCCCAAGCTTGAAGATCCATGCCCATTCTTCCAGCTATAGTACCATTCCATCCATAAGACATATCTAAATCTAATTCATAACTATCTGTCCATTTTAATCTTGATTCCAAAACTCCATGTGAAACATTTGCATAGGATCTAAGTTTTGCTCCAGTATTACTTCCATCATCAATTTCTGCTTGTTGATGATTAACTGTTACATTTCCATTACCATTCACTGTTACATTCCATTTAGTTTCATCTAGTGTTCCAGAGTTAAAATCATCAAAGAGGAGGAATACATCATCACCATTACTTGAGGGAGCTGCAGAAGGATTACCATAGTATACAAATATTGAAGTGTTAATATTTGCTGTTAGATCTGTTTTTACCCATAAATTTGTATCTCCTTCTAGATAGAAAGGTAACTCATTTCCTGATTGATCTACAACTCTAAGATCTTGATGAGTATAGTTATAGGATTTTATTTCACAATTATAAGAGTCAAATGTTGCTTCTGAAATATCTCCGAGTAAGTATAAATTATGTGCACCCATACAAAACTCATGTTTAATTTCCTCTGGTTGAAGAGAGATATTATGCATTTTCATCTCATCTAGAGCTCCGATGAAATAGGCACTATCGGCTTCATCTAAATTTCTAGCTATGTTTAATACTGTGGAATTTATACACAAGCTCCCAGTTGTTATTCCAGTTGTGTTAAGTACTCCATTAAGATAGGTTGAAGAATTAACTCCATCATTTGTTAGAGTTACAAAATTCCATTCACCCTTTATGATAGAACCAGAGGGAGTGTTATCTGCTCCAGAGTTATAATTTGCATCATCACAATATCTATGGTGAACATAATCATCATCGCTATTATACCAGAAATTATAATTTCTTCCTTTTTTTCCAAAAATTCCTCTCCATCCGGTATTTGAAGCATCAGGTTTCATCCATACAGAGATAGTGTATTGACTAAACCCTATACTTGAATCATATGCTACGATTAAACGATCATTTCCATCAAAATCTAATGCTGTTCCTGAAACTCCTGCCACATAAGAGGGATCTCCTCCAATACTATAATTTTCCCTTTGGTATTTACTTGAACCAATATATCTTGTTCCAGTTCCCTCATTAAAATGCCAGCTTGCAACAAGGCCTGAATTGTTATAGATTAAATCTGAAATATCTATTTGTACCTGGTAATCACTAAGATTTGAACCGGATTCTTCTGTTAGTACTATTTCTTTTCTGTATTTCCAATCACTATCCCACCATTTTTTTATTTTCATTTGATCATCTAAGAATACATTAACTGAACTATTTTCAATTGATGTTCCATTTGTGAAGTTTACAGATCCATAGGTAGTATATGGATTGTTTGTGTAAGCAATTTGTGGACTTAGTGTTTCTGGGATTATTAAGAACTCTAAAGTTCCTGTTTCTGTAACAAAATTATCATCTGTATCTTTTACAATTAAGGTATAGTTATAGGTTGAATTTTGATTTAGAGTAAATGTACTAGAATTCCAGAATGTTAAGTCTGTAGTTGCATTGAAGTTTTCTAATAGTTTAGTATTATCTTGAGCTGTTACTGTGTAGTTTGCATAGACTATATCTGCTTGGCCATTTGAATCAGTTATGTTTGCTCTTAGAGCCATTGTGACTTTGTAGTAGGGAGAGGGTACATTTTCTACTGTGTTTACTACTGGTGCTGCATTTCCTTGAGTTATTGTGTAGTTTGTGAATCCAGTTACATTCATTGTGTAGTTATTTCCACCAAGAGTTACTACATTTGTACATTTTGCCCCACATTTTGCCCCGTTTCTGAAACCAGAAGGTACATCTACTCCAGATATATTGTAAAATGTTAGTTTTGCAGAGGAGTTGAATTCATCTATATTATTTGACTCTAATATTGTGAAGTTTTGTATTAGTCTAATATTATTGGTTGTGTTTTGTTCTTTTGTTATGTTTAGGGCAGAGTACTCTATATTTACATACTCTGTGAAGATTTCAAAGAAGGAGAAATCTATTTGTGAGTTTGTTAAGTAAATTGAGTTATTTTTTATTTTGAAATATTCTATTAATGTGTTATTAGCATCTTCAAAGTGTATTGCTTTTGAAAAATTATCTATTGATGCATTGAAGAGAGTTAGATTTGTTTTATTTGAGTAGATAAAGGTTCCAGTTGTATTTCCCAATATTTTTGAACCATTGAAATCTAGGTAGATATTATCTGCATTGATTATTATTGCTCCATTGTTTTCTGAATCAGTTAAGTTATATTCACCATAACAGAGGTTTATACTTCCTTGTATATAGAAATCTTCTCCTACTTGAGTTATGTTATTTCCCCAAGTGTAATAATTAGATAGGTTCATACACCCATCATATCTAGCAAGAGGATTACTATCTGTTGCCAAGTATATTCCTGAATTATAACTTGTTTGGCCGATTCCATCACCATCACTATCTACTCCAGTGTAATCATCCCAATAGTTTCCACCAGTTTTTGGTCCATTAATAATACTTCTTGTGGAATAAGGAGCTACAGAAAAATAGTTGTTTGCATTATCATCATAAATATGATATAGATCATCTGATTTGGCACTGAAATAATTATTTGTAAAGTAATTATATAGATTGTTGCTGTTATCTATTCTTACATTATATTCATTATCTCCATCCCCATTACCTGAAATATTGTTTCCAGTGAAATTATTCCATTTATTATAGTCTTTATCAAGGAAAACTCCCATGACTGTTGAATCTTTAATTGAATTGTTAATGTATTTATTGTAGTAATTATCCTCATAAAGATAAAGATTATAATTATTTGAAGAAAATGTGTTGTTGATGTATTGATTATAATAACTAAATTCCTCATAAGTTCCATATGTGTTACTAGTTATAGTATTACCTATTAGTTTATTATGAGATGCATTGTTTCCTAGGCTATCACCATCAACATAAATTCCTCTTCCGTAGGTGTTAAATTTACAATTCTTTATTGTTATATTGTCTGTACTTTGGTATAAACGGAAGCCAAATCTATTACTATTTGCTGTTGTTCCTGTGAATGTTGATTGGTTACAATCTAGAATTGCATTTGATATTCCTCTCCAAGCATGATAGTTATCAGCTAAAGTATTTGTGTTTACACTTGTTGTACAGAGGGTTGCGTTTCCTACAACCATAAATGATTGATCATTATGATATGAATCGTCTGTTATTTTAGCACAGCCAGTTGTGTCATCATTCATTGCATAGTAATCATAGCCCTGAACATAACCAATATCGTCTGTGACTGTATAACCTAGGCCATCACAGATTCCATCTCCAGATGTATTATAGTATGGGCCTGGACCCATTCCATGATCTACACATTGTACATGATCCCAATAGTTTCCACCAATTTTATTTCCACCCATAATGTTTCCACCATCAAATGGTGTGACAGAGTAACTATTACCTCCATTATAGTCGGATACTTCTAAGTCATAGTTACCACTGAAATAATTTCCAAAGAATTTATTATTATTATTGTTGTCATTATCAATTAAAACACCATATTCATTATCTGCATTACCATTATTTGAGATGTTGTTTCCAGTGAAATTGTTGTAGTTGTTGCTAGAACGATCAAAATGTATTCCCTGTATATTTGAGTTTTTAATTGAATTGTTAATGTATTGGTTGTAGTCATTGTTATCATCAAAATAAATATTATAATTATTTGAAGATAAGGTGTTGTTGATGAATTGGTTATAGTAGGTTCCATCTTCGTGGTATATTCCATAAGTGTTACTGGTTAGAGTATTACCTATTAGTTTATTATGGGATGCATTGTTTGATGTGCTATCACCATCAACATAAATTCCTCTTCCGTAGGTGTTAAATTTACAATTCTTTATTGTTATATTGTCTGTACTTTGGTATAAACGGAAGCCAAATCTATTATTATTATTAGTTGTTCCTGTGAATGTTGATTGGTTACAATCTAGAATTGCATTTGATATTCCTCTCCAAGCATGATAGTTGTCAGTTAAAGTATTTGTGTTTACACTTGTTGTACAGAGGGTTGCGTTTCCTACAACAATAAATGATTGATCATTATGATTTGAATCGTCTGTTATTTTAGCACAGCCAGTTGTGTCATCATTCATTGCATAGCTATCATAGCTTCTAACGACTCCACCATCGTCTGTGACTGTATAGCCCAGACCATCACAGATTCCATCTCCGGAGGTATTATAGTATGGGCCTGGACCCATACCATGATCTACACATTGTACATTCTCCCAATAGTTTCCACCAATTTTATTACCACCCATGATGTTTCCACCATCAAATGGTGTGACAGAGTAAGTATTGCCCCCATTGAAATCAGACACATCTAGGTCATAGTTACCACTGAAATAATTTCCAAAGAATTTATTATTGTTATTTGAACTACTATCAATTTGAACCCCATATTCATCACCAGCATTACCATTATTTGATATGTTATTTCCAGTGAAATTGTTGTAGTTGTTGCTAGAACGATCAAACCAGATTCCATCTACATTTGAGTTTTTAATTGAATTGTTAATGTATTGGTTGTAGTCATTGTTATCATCAAAATAAATATTATAATTATTTGAAGATAAGGTGTTGTTGATGAATTGGTTATAGTATGTTCCCTCGTCGTGGTATATTCCATAAGTGTTACTGGTTAGAGTATTACCTATTAGTTTATGGTGAGATGCATTGTTACTTGTACTGTCCCCATCAACTTTAATTCCAAAACCATAGGTGTTAAATTTACAGTTTTTTATGGTTGTGTTGTCCCAAGAATAAAGGAGTTGCATACCGGCTCTATTATTATTACCAGTAGTGCCAGTGAAAGTACTTTGATTACAGTCCAGAATTGCATTTGATGTGGCGTGCCAGGCTGCTTGGTTGTCAGCTAAAGTATTTGTGTTTACACTTGTTGTACAGAGGGTTGCGTTTCCTACAACAATAAATGATTGA
>JABHZQ010000023.1 GCA_018656555.1 archaeon | reverse complement strand
TATATTGATCTTGTAGGTGAAGAACGAACAGAGACTTTTGATGAGTCTGCTTATTCTGAACTAGGTTGTATGGCATTTGCAGCTATTACTGATACAAATGGAAATTATTTGACACCAGTTTATAATGAAGGAGATAGTGGTTGTAAAGATGAAGCAGATGATATGGAAGCTTTAGAGTTATTTGAGATGCCTTTAGAACTTGCACCTTCCCCTTGGGCAGATTTAGAATTAGATGATGGATACTGTAATGATGGCTGGGATAATGATGGTGATGGATTTGCAGATAGATATGGTGTTTGTGTGGATGCAAACTATGCTATTATTAGTACTTGTGCAATAGCTGATACACTTGGGGATTACCAAAGATGTGAAACAGATTGTGAAGATGTTTTGGGTCAAAGGTTCTATTATCCCGATGCAGGTTGTAATAATGGTTTAGATGATGGAGAGAAAAATAGGTGTGGTGATTTTTGGGATAATGACCATGATGGATTAACTGATTATTGGGGTGGTTGTGATATTGACGCTGATCAAGTTATGGATTATGTTTGTGGTTGTGATGTAAATGATGATGGCAACTTAGATTTTAGTGATGAGATTATTGCAAAGGAAGATTGTGATTCTGCTTCAATATATCTTTGTATTGATTTAGGTAGTGGCCCAGAATTACTTGCAGATTTAACTATTGCAATTGATAAGACTGCAGCACTTGAGCAAGCTATTGTGAATCCAGATATCTTTTTGCAATTTAGGGATGTAAATTTAGATACTGTCAATTCATGTGAAGGGGACTTTTACTTGCCAGATCCAGAATGTAGGTGGATTGGGGATGATAGTGAAAGAGACCTTTAATTCTTTTTTTTCTTTTAATTAATTTCTCCTATATCAAAAGATATATAAATAAAAAACCATTTAAATATTTAATATGTATAAAAGGGGTCAGGCAACAGTCTTTATAATTATTGGTCTAGTAGTTCTTTTAATTGTTACAGCTGTAATTTTATACAAGAGTAATGTGTTTCAATCTGAATGGGAAAGGGAGCAAGCAGAAGCTTTAACAGTTCCAGAAGAAGCTGAAGAAGTTCAGGATTTTGTTTTAGGTTGTGTTGAACAGATTACTGTTGATGCTGTTAATTTGATGGGAATGCAAGGTGGATATATTGATATTCCTGATGATCCCATTGCTAGGGAAGGGTTTAATATTTTTTCTAATTCTTTGGAGATTTTTCCTGAAAGTGATATGAAAACAGCTTATTGGTTTTATGAAGCAGCTAATGGAATTGATACAAATCAAATTCCTACAATTGATAGTATGGAAAGTGAGTTGGCTGCATATGTTGATGATAACTTAGCTAGTTGTATTGATTTGCAAGATGATTTGATTAAAGATTATAATGCTACTTTTGGAGAGATTTTTACAGAGGTAGAAATTTTGGATGAAAAGGTTTTGTTTACTGTGAATTATCCTATGTCTATTGAGATGGATGATTTTAGTTTTACTTTCCCTAGTTTTTATGAGGATATTAATGTTCCATTAGGGAGTATGTATGATTCAGCTGTAGAGGTTATGGCAACAGAGAATGAAGAGTTTATTTTTGAAGACTTAACTTTTGATATGCTTGCTTTGAGCGAAGACATTCCAGTTTCAGGTGCTGACTTTGAATGTGAACAAGAGGAATGGGAAGTAGAAGATATTGAAGAGACCTTTAAAGAAATATTATTTTACAATTCTTTAGCTATAAAGGTTAAGAAAACAAACTATGAGGTTAATACTGAATCTGAGGAAGGATATTTTGAATTAGATTTATTGGATGGAACTGTAGATTATAATGCTAATGTGATGTATTCTACACAATGGCCTGTAACCTTAGAGGTTTTCCCTTCAGAGGATGGTGTTTTAGTTGAGGATTCTTATACTGAAGGTGGAATGGGTGCATTTTTGGGAACTTTATTTTGTTTGAATAGTTATAATTTCATTTATGATATTAAACATCCTTTGTTGATTAGTTTTTATGATGAAGATTCTGATTTTCAATTTCAATTTGCAACAATGGTGATTTTGGATAACAATCAACCAAGAGAGAATGTTGAAGGAACTTTTGAAATAACTGATGAAGGAAGTCTTTGTGAGTTTATGAGTCAGAAGATGACTGTTTATGCTTTAGAAGTTGATCCTTCTGGAAGTTTTGTTGAGTTGGAAGGTGCAGATGTAAGTTACCAGTGCGTTACAACCCAGTGTGGTGTTGGAGTTACTCAGGGGACAAGAGGTACTGCTAGTTTGACTACTTACTTCCCTCAGTGTTATAATGGCCAAGTTATTGTTGAGAAGGAAGGATATTATACTGGAAGTGAAATTGTTTCAACTATTGATGGTGATGTTGCTTCTGTTGTGATGGAAAGGCTTTATGATTTAAGTTATGATATTATGATTGTAGATATTGAAGGTAATGAAAGAGCTCCAACTTCTGATGAAAGTATTTTTATTACTTTGACAGAGGAAGATGGATTTATTGCTAATGCTTATTATCCAGAGTATGAAGGAACTGTTGAAATTATACCTGGAAGTTATAGTGTTTATGCTACTTTGATTAAAGAAGGAGATTATGATATTTCAGTTAATGGTCAAAGTTTTGAGAAGTGTGTTTCAGTTCCAATGGTTGGAATTGGTGGAATATTTGGTTTGGAGAAAGATCAATGTTATGATGTTGATTTAGATGATTTGAATTTGGATCATGCAATGACTGGAGGATTGGAGTTGACTTGGGATATAGATCGTTATGAGTTAGATTCAGCAAGTAAGGTTACATTTTATGTTACAGAAGTTGGTGAACCTACTCAGATTGAAGATTTAGAAGAGATTTATAGTGCTTTAGACACAGGGATGTATATGAGGGAGCCTGAATTATCATGAATAGAAAGTTGATGGCATTAATTTGTATGTTTTTGATAGTTCTTACTCCATTTACAGCTGCAGATATTGAAGAGGTTGAAGAGGCAGTGGATGATATTCCTGGTTTAGAAAATACTCAGTTAGATCCTGGATTTGATGAATTGGTTCCTACAATTGATGGAGAGTTTAATGAAGATAATGAGTATGATGTTGGAGAGAGCATTGTTTTGAATGTTGTAGATTATGAGCCTAAAGTTTTAACTTCTAATTTGATTGAAGATAATAATGTTCCTGTTTATGCTTTTTTGAGTGCAACTAGTTTTGGAAATTTTGTTCAAGATGTTGGAGAGATTTTTGGTGAGGATTTAGGAGTGAGTGATTTAGAACCTTTGTATGGTGGATTTCAAATAGAGAATGTTAGAATTAGACCTGCAGATGTAGGCACACAAGATATTATTGCTGGTCAACCAAAGTATATCAAACCAGGAAAGTTTACTTCTGATAATGCTGGATATATTTACATGACTTTGAAACAGATTGAAGCTGAAGCAGATATTCCAGATAATATCAATATGACTTTTAATGCAGAAGTTTGGTTTTCAGAGGTTACAAGGTTGTATAGTTTAGCTCAAACTTCTTTAGTATTGCCTATTGATCCTGATTATGATGAATGGAGTGATAGTTTAGATTCTGAGGGATCTAGATACACATTTTTTGGAAATAGGGGGTTGATTAGAGTTAAAGAGGTAAGTGGTAATGATGTTTTGTTAACAGTTTATAGTAATAAAGATTTATACTGGCCAATAATTGGTGCACCTAGACCTATTGCAGATGTTAAATTAAGTAAAGGTCAGACTTCAAGATATATTGATTTGGGAGAGACTGATGAGGCTGCTTTAGGATTGTCCAAGTTTGAGATTAAGTTGGATAGTATAAAAGATCCTTCTGAAAATAATGCTGTGGTTAGTGTTACTGTTGATGGAAATTCACAAAATATGATTTTAACTGAAGGTATGAGTATATTCCCTGGATCTTCTTGGACTGTGGATACAATTTATTCTGCAGTTACTTCTGAAGGTAAAGATTATACTATTGTTTTAAGTGGTGGAGGTAATAGAAAAACATTGACTACTTATGTTGGACAGACCCAGGAAGAGGCTGGTGAATTTTTGAATAAACAATTTTATCCAAGTGCGATGCGTAATCAAGTTACTGATGCTTTAATTTATGAACCGAGTGATGCTAGAATTGATTCTGTTTCTATTAGTCAAATGGGTAATGAGTTTAATGGGTTCTCTCCTAGTGTTCTTATTGATGTTTCTGCTATTAGTGGTTCAAGTGCTGTTTTGAATTCAAGGACCTTGCAACAAGGTGATACATTGAAGGAAGTACTTTATGATGTTTTACCTTCTGGCTATTATTTTAAGGTTGAAAATAATAAAGTGATTATAGATTATTTTACTGAATCAGATCCTTGTGCTTCTATTGATACATATGAAAATGAATTAACTGTTATGATTACAGATGCAGAAAAATATAGTACTGAAGTTAAAAGAGAATTATATTGTACTGCAATTGAAGGTTACAAGGCTGTAATTGATAATTATGATAATATTTATGTTACAGATGATACAACTCAAGGTGATTTGGCTAGAATAGCAATTGCTGATACTTATGAAGAGTTAAAGCAAACTTATAATGCTGATGATGATGAGTATAGAAATTCTGTTCAACAAGCAGTAGATGTTTTAGAAGGAGTTTCATCTAGTGGTCTTAGTTCTTCTGCACAGGAGAAAATTAATAATTATCAGGAAGGGTTGGTTTCTGATGCGGTTTATGCTGGTGCAAATTTAGAAGATAATGGAAGAGATGTTTATATTGAATTGAAAGAGGTTCAGACTTTAACTGAAGAAAATAAACCAACAGTTACTATGGTTTTAGGTGGAGCTACTAAGTCTTACAAGTTAGGAGATTACTTGTTTAGTGGAAATAAACAGAATGAATTAGGAGAATATAATTATAAAGTTAGTTCTGTTGGTGATGATTATGTTTCTATTACTCAAACTTATATTACTACTACTTCCTCTAGAGCAAGAGATAATAGTAGAACTTATGATTTAGGAGATATGGAAGATTTAGAAGGTACTGAGATGAAGATTTTGAGTACTGAAGCTAAAAAAGAAGTACACTTGACTATAATCCCAGGTACTGGAAAGCCTATGAGGGCTACAACTAATTTTACATTGCATATTCCTGTTGAGAAAAGATTGTTTCAGTTGAATCCTGAAAAGATTGATGATAAGATTGAGAAAGCAAAGAAATTACAAGAAAAATTGGATAAGAATATTGCAGTTTTAGATAAGATTTTAGAAACTTGGAATAAGATTTGTTATGGTGTCTTTGCTATTATTGAATTGAAATTATTATTTGGTCAGAGTAATGCTGCTGCTAGACATGATGTTGTTAGAGGTTTGGATGATAATGGTGGTTGGTATACTTGGTGTGAAGAGCATTCAGGATATGCAAATAAAGATAATTTACCTCCAGGTGATCCATGGTATAATACTGTTGATAATTGTATGATGCAACATGCTTCTGAGATACAAGGAGATATAGATGCTGCCGAAGATGCTTGGGCTGCTTTGGAAGCTGATCCTAGTGCTTATGAATCTCAAGAGTGGTATACTAAAGCTGTTGAAGACTATGGTGGAGAAGAAAATTTGGCTAATTGTATTGCAAGAATGGGTGATGATGCATTTTTAACTGAAGATTCAATGATGCAATTAGGTTATAATGAAGTGTTGAAGGAAAAACTTTCTGGAAGTAGTTCTGTTTTTGCTGAAGAGGTTAATGATAAGTTGGATACTTACAGTGTTCCAGAAATGGAAGGAACAAGTTATTTTGAATCTAGGCAGGCTGGTTGTAATGCTATGAATACTGCTTTAGAAGGTAGTGATTTGGATGGTGCGGATAATAATACAATTATGGCTGCTGCTAGGGCTGCTTACTTTAGTGGTTCTGCAAGTATTACTGAATCTACACCAATTATTACTTCTTATCCTGGAGCTGGATTGGGTGAGTTAGCTGAAAAGAGTAGTAATGTTGTATTGAAGAATGTAGGATATGCAAATAAATTAGGAACTAATAGTTATGTGATTTATGATGATGGTGTGGCATATAGTAATGTTCAACCTTTGAAGTATCATCAATTAGATGATATTTATGATGCTCATAAAGTTGGGGCTGGATTGGAAACTTCCTTAAATCAAGAGATAGCAACAATTAATGATCCAAGTTTTAGTAATGAGGCTAGAGAGGATGTTCTTGTGACCAGTGAGGGGATGCAACTTTATTATAGAGAGGAAGCAGGAAAGACTTACATCTATGCTGCTAATCCATCTTATTCTTCTGGAGAGATAGTAAGAGAGTATAGTGATGATGCAGAGTTTGTAGTTTATGGTTCTGGTGCAAATAAAGGAATGCCTTATTGTATTCCATATACTCCAAGTGTTGGTGATTTCCTTAAAATAATTGAGTACTCAGCTAATAATGATATACAGACTATGCAATATTGGAATGTTGGTTCAGATGGTAATCTTTGTACTGGTGATGATATTTTAGTTAGACATGAGAGTCAGTTTGCTTATGAACAAGCTTATGGTACTGGGTCAGTGGCTAATTATGGGGATCTATATAGTTATGCAAATAAGTATGTGAGAATGGACTTTACAGGTAAAACAACAATGCCTATTGGGGGAATTGATTTCAAGGTTAGACAGGATAAGGCTGGAGTTACTTATGAAGGAAGTACTTCAAGTTGTTTTGATGTGATGGATCCAAATGATTGTAAATTATTGTTTAATGTTTGTGATCCAGTTATGTGTCCACCTTCAAGGTTTACAATGCAAGGAAGATGGCATGTTGATAATGTTATAGAGAGTGGAATGATTGGATCTCTGGTTTTAGGTTGGGGTAATGGGGATGCTTTCCCAATTTGTTTGACTGGAGTGCAAGCAAGTTTACATTATTGGAAGTCTATGTTGGATGCTTATGTTGATTGTTTAGAAACTTCAAAGTATGAAGGTAAGACTGTTGGAATTTGTGATAAGTTACAGAGTGTTTACTTGTGTGAGATTATTGTTAATGAGGTTGCTGCAATCTTTGATTCACATGGGGGATTGCTTGGATTGTTTAATAAGAATTCATTTGGTGAAAGGGCAAGTGGAGGAGAGTATTTGAAATTCCAAGAGAATGTTCAGAGTACTAAAGATGCATTTACTTATTTTACAACAGAGTATTCTGAGACTGCATTTGGTGCATTTAAGGGTAGAAGTTTCAAAGAGATTGGAACTACTATTTGTAAGAGTGCTGTTTATGGAAAGATGCCGGTGTTTGGTGATTTTATGAGTAAGTTAAGTCAGCCAGAGGATCCAACACAGTTTTTTGCAACTTTGATGGTAAGACCTTATTCTGAGGCAAATGATCAGAGTGCTTACCAAGTTTATTATCATATTTATGCAGGAAATAATGAAAATATTCCAAGAGTAGTTTATTCAGTTAGATTGTATAATTCAATAACTGGAGAGAAGTATCCTATGACTGGTAAGTGTGGGGGAGTTTCAGGAACTATTGAGAATGAAGGGATGGTTGATGAGACTATGGATTGTGTTTTAGATAATACTGCGGGTGGAGAGTATGATCAAGTTTGTATTGTTATTAATGGTGATGAGACTTGTGGATTTGGTCAAGTAAGCACTATGTTTAGTACTGAGTATGTTAAAGATATGTTTGTTGCTGATGAAGCTATGAGGAATGTATCAACACAAGAGCAGTGTTATCCTTCATATCCAACTGCTTCACCAACAATTAGTCAGGTTGGAAGTACTAATTTAATATTACCTTATCAGTTTGGTGAGTTTACATCTGGAATTAGAAGAGTTTGCTCAATTGAGAATCCAGGTATGGGTCAAGGTAATTCAAATGATTGGAAGAATATTGGAACTTGTGGCAATGATGGAGAGGAAAGGTTCTTAGGTTATTGTTGGATGGATTCAGCTACTGTTACTGTTAAAGATTTAGAGAGAAGTGCGACTGTTGATCAGTGGATGACTGATAATGACTTTAAGAATAATGCTTTAGCTGCAGGTATAGGTAATTTATATGAGGAGACAGAGGCTGCAGAGAAGTTAGAAGAACTTAAGACTAGTTATAATACTGCTGCTAATACTGCAGGAACAAGTAGTTGTGCTTCTTTGACTACTTTACCTCCACAATTGTCTGACTTCTTAGATAGGAGTATGAGTTACTCTCATTCTGCTGAAGCTCAAATGTTAATTGGAAATACCTATAGGCAGATTGTTAGTGCTTGTGAAGTTAAGGGAAGTGTTGAGGTTGAGGTTAGGTTTTTAGTAAATGAGATTGAAAAAGAAACACCTGGTGGAAGTGCTTATCCAATTTATGTTGGTGTTGGTGATCAAGTAGAAATAGAAATTTCTGGAATTTCTTCTCAAGATGTTCCTGATTTAGATAGTAATTTATTTGGTTCAAATAACTGCAATTATGATTCTGCTTCAAATAGTTATAAATGTAGTTTTGCAATAACTATGCCAGATCAAACTGATGAGAGTGCACATATTTCGGTGACTTTAGCTGGTGATGAAAGGTTTAATCAAAATTTTGTATTTACAACTAAGTCTAAAGTGGGTGTGGCTTTGGAATCTGAGAAAACTAATTGTGATAGTTGTGGTCTTTTTGGAACTGGTGCAACTTGTTCTTATGATGCTTGTCATGATTTAGGACAGGATTGTTATTTTATTGATAGAACTATTGGTGGGGATTGTCAGAGTTGTTATGATCTTGATAGTTGTCTTGAGTTGGGTGATGATGAAGGTAGGTGTAGTGAGATACCTACTGATACTTGTCAGGAGATTGCAGGATTGAATTGTGAGTGGGATAGTACTTATGGTCAATGTAGTGGTGGGAGTATTCCTACGTCTACTGAATGTGGAAATAATTTAGTAGAACTTGCAGAGCAAGCTTTGAGTGATGGTGGACATTCTTATTGTTTAGCAGCTACTGAATGGCCAAGTGATGGACCACCACCAACAAATTGTCAGATTATAAGTAATGTTATTTATGGTCCTGATGGTGAGCCAATGAGTGACTATGCTCAAACTTCAAAATGTAGAACAAGAATGATAACTGAAGGAAATGGAGTTAGATGTCCTATTGATTGTTCTAGTTTTACCAAATGGGTTTATGAGAGATATGGGGATATATATGATGATCCAAAATTCCAACAAAGTTTTACAAGGAGTGCAACTTGGCAAGGTAATAATGTGGGAGTTGCAGTCGATGGAACACCAGATTGTGCTACTAGAGGTTATTCACCTGCTGCCTGGGTTGATTCTACTTGTGAACCACAAACTCCTGATTATGATAAATTACAACCTGGTGATTTAATTATAATGTGCGACACAAATGATTTTAATAGTAATGGTGTGACTACTTGTTTGGATGATGGTATTACTCATGTTGGTTTATATGTGGGTAATGAAATGATGATTGATGCAGGTAATCCAGTTAAGAAGAGAAGAGTTGACACTTTCAAATATGTAGGGGCTAGGAGGTTGTGTGGAACATGAAGAAGATATTATTAGTTTTTATGATCTTATTGTTATTTAGTTTTGTTAGTGCTGAAACTTGTCAGGAGATGGATGTTTGTGATCAAACTTGTGAGGAATTAGCTGGTGAGGTTTGTGATGCTGGAGATTTGTGTGAAGGTCAGGGAATAACAATGCAAGATGGTTCTCTTTGTTGTACTCTTATTGGTTGTTATTCTGAAGAACAATATGATACTTTTTTAGAATTTGAATATGAAAGTATCGAAGAATATGAACAGGAAGAATTAGAAAAACAAGAATGGCCTGTTTGGGCTTTTGTGTTGATTGGTTTTGTTGTTTTAGTATTGATCTTCTTTGTAATAATTCTTCTATTACCTAAGAAGAGTTTACCTTTGAAACCTCAGAGTTCTCAACAATCTCCACCACCATTTAAACAATAAAATGAAAAAAATTATTATTTTTAGTTTGTTTGTAGTATTATTTTGTGGTTTTGTTAAAGCTTCATCTTATTTGGATTGTGGTGAAGTTAGATATGATGTTTCTTCAGATTTAAATGCTAAAGTTATGGGTTTCCAAGGTACTAGTTATTTTAATAATTGTGATTTGTATGTTCAATCTCCAGATTTACAAATAATTACTTATCTTATTTTTGATGGGGCGTTTGATGTAGGAATTGAAGATGAATATTTGAATTTAGAAAGTACAAAAGATTTTTCACAAGAAGGAATTTATTTTTTAAATGGTTATCCTGTCACTTTTAAAGAAGGAGTTGAGATTTATTTTATTGGTGAGGATTGGGTTAGAATATATCTGGATATAGGTGAAGAAATAATTATTGATGATTTGCTTTTTTTTGCTGAAGAGGAGAGTTACTTTGATTTTAAGACTAAGAATATAGAAAATAGGGATTATTTAGAGATTGTTTTAACTGAAGGAATTAATATTTTTTCAGAAGAAAGTTATGATGGAATTATTATTAATAATTATAGGTTACATTTATCTGAAAATTCTAATGTTGGTTTTTCTAATGATTTTTTAATTTTTACACTTAATGAACAGTCTTCTTGTACAAAAAGAAACGAATTTGAAAGTGAATTGTTAATATATGATTTATCAAATTCTTTTGATTATTTAGTTGGTCAAGATAAATGTAATACTTTAGTTTATCTGAAAAGTAGAAATCTTGAAGTTTATGAAGATTATTTAAAGATTTATTCTCAATCACATGGTAATAATATTACTTTTTCTTTTGGCGATGAGTTTATAGAGGGGTTTATAATGAGTGAGGAAGATATTCTTTTGATTAATGCTAATAATTTAGATGGTGAATGGGGTTTTAATGGATTGTTTATTGTACAGGAAGATGCACAAGATCGAGAACAGTTGGTTATTTGTGGAAAAAAACCTAATTTGGCACAATCGACAACTTTGGGAAAGGGAACTGAAATAAATTTTTCTATTGGTTATTTTGAAGATGAGTGGGTTTGTGATCTTGAGTCTTGTTTTTTTTCTGCTAATTGGGTAGATTCAAAGTGTTCAGAAATAGTTTGTACTTTGGAAGATAGATCTTTTGAATTGATTTGTGCTAATCCATTACCCATCATTACTATAGATGGAGAATTTATGAATGATTTTTATTATGATGGAGAGGGTTGGTCTTGTGATTATGTGGATTGTTTTGGAACTTTGGCATATTTACATTCTTACTTTGATGAAATGAATTATTTTTCTGATTTTCAAGGTGGTAATTCATATTTTGATTTGTTTACAAACCAGTTAGGTTTAGATACTATTGTGGGGTTTAAGAGTTTGAAGTTTGATGAGACTAATTGGAATTATGTTTTGGATGTAGATAGTTTTTCTGTTGGTGGAGTTAGGTTTATGCCCCAAGGAGAGGCCTATATATCAGAAGGGAGTCTTTTAATTAATTTTGATTCAGGTGTAGTTTATGATCAAAATACTCAAGTAGGATATATTTTGAAAAAGGGAGATAAATATAATTATAATTTTTATGTTGATGATTATGGAAATTTAGAAAAAATTGATTGTTGCATGGGAGAATATTCTTTTGAAGATGGAGATTATTTAGGAGAAGACTTTTTTATTGTTGGTTGTGAGGTAGCAGCTATTAAATCTGGAGATTTTTTTGATAAGGAAGATGTCTTTCTTTTAGAATCTAAGAGGGAATGCAGTGTTTATACTGGATCTTTAGAAGAATTAAAAGAAGGAGATCGGTTTGTGGGAGAGGGTGAGGTTGAAGATAGTCTATCTGAAGAACCTTTTTTAGATTTGAGAGATTCTGTTTACAAAGAGCCAGTTAATACTTGGGGAGCACAACATGTTCCGCCTTATCCAGAAGATTTGGCAGAGGCAATAGCTGAGAATTGGTTGAGAAAAGGGAATACATATTCTCCAGATATTGTTGCTAAGGCAACAACTGATTATAATGATGATGGTATTTCTGATTTTCCTTATAGGTCTGCTTGGTCTTCAATTTGTTGTGGTGCTTGGACTGGTTTAGTTATAAGTGATGTTTCTAGTCCAACTAATGGACAATATTCTGAGAATCATTATGCTGTGGATACTGGTTATGCAGGAAGAGATTCTCCTTATGTTAATTTAGATGAAGTTATTCAAGATTTTGGTTATCCGATTGTAATTAATGAGGCTTGTGGATGTTTAAGTAGAAATTCTGAAACTTGTGGAGATCATTGTTATAGTGCACCTCTTTGTGGGTTTAGAAGTAGTGACTATTGTTATAGTCTAAAGCCTTATTCTCATTCTTTTTTGCTTTTGGGAGTAGGTCCAGGAGCACAACAGTTTTATTTAGATCAGTTTCAGAATATGGATGGAATTGGAGAAGATGTTAGAACAGATTTGATAAATGAATTAGAAAGGAAAAATGTGGGTGTGAATGATGCGTTGCTTGTGGGTTGGTCTAGTAAAAATACAGGAACAAAATTTTCAGCTATTGGTATTTATCAATATCCCAACGGTAGGCCTGGAGATTTAAGGTGGCCCATTAGACAAGTAAAACCCTTTGAGTTGGTCTAAGATGGTAATGAGTAAAATAATATGGATTATTTTGGTTTTTATTTTATTATTTAGTTTTGTTGCTGCTTCTGAAGAAGAATATTTGGAGGATTATGAATGGGGATATGAAGATGATGAGAATTTGGATCCAGAATATGTTGCTTACTTAGAACAAGATGAGGCTGAATATGAGGAATACGTTCAACAAAAAGAACTAGAATCTGGAGTTATAGAGAATATTGAATAACCAATAATGGATCCAGAAGGTCAACAAGGGTTTAATTGGACTATTTTTTTAATTGTAATTGGTGGAGTTATTGTAATTTTCTTTGTAATAATTCTTTTATTACCTAAGAAGAGTTTACCTTTGAGACCTCAGAGTCCTCAACAATCTCCACCACCATTTAAACAATAGATATTAATTTAAACTAAAACTTCTTTGTTTTTTTTGTGTTAGCTTTAAAGAATTACAAAAGGAATTTTTGGAAGTATTTATTAGTAGATTCTGTGTTTTTGAGTTTTGTTTTTTTCTTAATGGTTTATGCTAAGGGGAAGGTTGAGACTTTTTTTATTTTGTTTGAAGGGTATCAAGTTCAATTAGAAGCTATTGAACCTGAGTTATTGAACCAAACAGTTACTGGGTTGTTGCAGTTTGAACAGATTGCTGATCAACTTAATGCTTTGGTTACTAATACTTATATTTTTATTGTGTTTTTGGTTCCTTTGTTAATATTTTTAGTATTTTGTTTATCACAGAGTTATAATTTTTCATTAGGGATGAATAAGAAGTATAATTGGAAAAGATTGGTTAGGTTTTTGTTATTAGGAATTCCTTTTGTGGTGATATTGTTTTTCTTGTTTAGTTTATTCTTTGATAATTTTGCTTATTTCCTTTATAGTTGGAATTATTTGCTTATTACTTTGTTATTAGGACTATTGATTGTTGTTGTTTTTTATGTTTGGTTTTATTTATTTGTGAATAAGATTAGATTGAGATCCTTTAAGGAGATGTTTTTTGCTTTGAAGAAAGTAGGGTTGTCTTATTTAGGGATGATATTATTTGGTTTGTTAAGTTTGAGTATTTTAGGAGTATTATATGTTAGGTTGATTACTGATTCTTTTTATCAGTTTATGTGGATTCCTATGATCTTGTTTTTATTGTTGTTTTTGGCGATTATGGGCTATTTTAGGGTTGTTTTTGTGAAAAAACTTTTAAGTTAGGGCTTTAAACTTCTTTTTATGTATGCATCAGATTTAGTTATGGTTAGTAATCTTTTTTCTAGATTAAACCACAATGGGCTTGAAGAGGAGTTTAAGGTTTTGTATCCTAGAATGAAGTTTTTTTCTGAAAAAGATCGGGAGGATTATCCTGGTTTGATTAAGAAGATTGTTGAAGATATTAGACCTAAGGCTTTGATTTTGAATAGTGGGGATGGGGGTACACATGTTTTTTTGAGTGTTTTGTTTAGTATGTATGAGCCGGGAGATCCTAGAATTCCTCCTTTGGTTGTTCTTCCTGGTGGAACTATAAATGTTCATGCTTCTGCTGTAGGACATAGGGGTGTATTGCTTTCTAGACCTAAAGCGATTATGGAACAGGTTATTGGTTCGAGGTATTTAGCAGAGGGTAATCTAGAAACTCTTACAAGTAATCTATTATCTGTTGATGATGGAGAGATTAGAAGGGTTGGTTGTACGGTTGCTAATGGTGCTGTTTCAAGATATTTTGAAGAGTATATTCATGATTCTGGTTTTTGGAAGGCAGTTGGTCAGATTGGGAAGAGATCTTCTGTGTTTGTTTTAAGGGAGTTATTTCAGGAAAGATATGGGGAGTATTTCCCTCTTGAGGAGATGGCTTTTGGTTGGGAAGGTAAGGAAGTTAGAGATAACTTTCATGGGTTTGCAGCTTATAGTGTACCATTTGGTATTGTAGGGTTTCATTTACCTCATGAAGGGGAAGGATTACATGTTTTGGCTACTGATTTTGAAGGGAGAAGGAAGTTTTTGAGGAATTTTGTAGGAGGTGTAACTGGTACAGGTTATAATTTTGAGGTTGATGCTTCAATGGAAAGATTGGTTGTTGAGAACCCAGGAGTTTATGTTTTTGATGGTGATTTATATCACGCTAATAGACTGGAAATAAGCACTATTCCAGTTACTTATGTTAAGCTATAGAAAGACTTATATACTAGAGAATATACTTTAATAATGTGAAAATGGCAAGAGTTGATTGTATTCATTGATTGTATTTCTGATTTTAATACTTGCCAGACTACAAAACTTTTAAAAAGATTAGATGAATCTATGGAGGATTATGACGGCGGTAGTTTAATGGTAGAATCTAGGACTGTGGATCCTATGGCGCGGGTTCGATTCCCGCTCGCCGTCCTTTTATTAAAATGGAATTGATGAATGCAAGAGGAACAAAGGACTTTTTACCGGAACAGAAAATATTAAGACAGAAGATAGTTGATGTTCTTAGAGAGGTTTTTGAATTATATGGTTATCCACCTTTGGAGACTCCTTTAATTGAGAGATTTGAAGTTTTGTCAGCAAAATTTACAGGTGGAGCTGAGATTTTGAAGGAGACCTTTAGTTTTAAAGATCAAGGTAAGAGAGATTTAGGTTTGAGATATGATTTGACTGTTCCTTTTTCTAGAGTTATTGCTATGAATCCAAGATTGAAGATGCCATTTAAACGGTATCAAATTGGTAGGGTTTTTAGAGATGGGCCGGTGAAATTGGGAAGAGCTAGAGAGTTTTGGCAGTGTGATGTTGATATTGTTGGTGCTAAAGGTATGTTAGCTGATGCTGAGACAGTTGCAATTGCCTCTGAAGCATTTAAGAGATTAGGAATTAATGTTATAATAAAAATTAATAGTAGAAAGGTTTTGGATGCTGTTATGATTGAGGCGGGGGTTAGTAAGGATAAAATTGAAACAGCTATTTTAACTTTAGATAAATTGGAGAAGATTGGAGAGAAAGGGGTTTTAGCAGAGTTTAAAGATAAAGGGATTGATGGTAAGAAAGTATTGAAAATTGTGAAAGAAGGTAAGTTGAAGAATAACGAAGGTTTGGAAGAGTTAAAACAGATTGAAGGTTATTTGAAAGGTTTTGGTGTTAAGAATTATAAGATTGATTATACTTTAGCAAGAGGTTTGAGTTATTATACTGGAACAGTTTTTGAGGCTGTTTGTGATGAGTTAGATTCATCTTTAGCTGGTGGTGGAAGGTATGATAAGATGATTGGTGGGTTTATTGGTAAAGGAGACTATCCAGCTGTGGGGATTAGTTTTGGTTTAGAACCTATTTATGAAGTGTTGAAGGAAAAGGAAGGTAAGAAATCAGTTGTTGATCTTTATGTTATTCCTATTGGAACTTTGGATGAAAGTTTGAAAATAATTTCTGATTTAAGATCTAAAGGAATTAAGTGTGATATTGATTTTAATGGAAGAAATGTTTCTAAGAATTTGAAATATGCAAATAAAATGGAGATTCCTTATGTATTAATTATTGGTGAGGATGAGCTTAAGACAGGTAAGTTTAGTTTGAAAAATATGAAATCAGGTAAGGAAGAGAAGTTAGTTGTTTCTAAGATTGTTAAAAGAGTTGATTGTATTCATTGATTGTGAATATGATAAGATAGAGTCGTGTGGACTTAAAATACAGGAGAATATAAAATGAGTAGTATAGAGGATAATGTGCGAAGCACTGGTCGTATTCACCCCCTTAGAAAGGTTGAGTGAAAGAGCTGAAGAGTTTTCTTTGATTTTACAACAGAGAGAAAATATTAGTGAAGATAGATTTAGAAATGAAGTAAAAAGATATATTGCTGATGTGCAAATGTATGGTGGAGGTGGTGCATTTTCTAATGCTGAAGAATTTCTTTATAATTTGTTAAATTAATTTTTTTTCTTTTTTCTTTTTTTGTATTGTTTTATTATATATTCTTTAAGTTTTTTTGTTTTTATTTTAGGGATGAATTTTTTGAAATTGATATTTACTTTTAGGTCCATATCTTTGAATTTTCTTTCACCAATCTTTTTTCTTAGTTTACTGAATATTTTCTTCTCTTTTCTTTCTAATCTTTTTATTTCTTGATGTTCATCTTCTATTGATTTTATTTGTTGAATATATCCTTTTATTTTTGCAACTTCAAGTATTTTCTTAGCCATGACCATATAACTATAATAACCTTTTATTTTTCCAATTTTTTGATATTGGTGGACGGTGTTTAAGTTTTTACAGTATAGGGTTTTTATTTTTTTCTTATTGTTAATATAATGAAGGTTCATAATTATTTCAAGAAGATAGCCTCCATCTTTTGGGATTTTTATTTTTTTGAAATCTTCTTTCCAGAAGGTTCTTTCTCCTCCAAAATATCTTGCACCATTTGTCCATCCCCAAACTGCATTTCTGTCACCTTGTCTGTCTAGGATGGTCATGTCATATTCTTTGTTTAGAGTAAGGAAAAGCATTTTGGAAATGTTTTCATTGGAAAGATGGATTAAGTCTGCATCAATTAAAGAGATCAATTCACCTCTACTGGCTTTTATCCCAGTTAGAATTGCTGCTGTTTTTCCTTGGTTCTTTTTGTGTTCTATTAATCTGATTTTTGGAAATTTTTTTACTTCTTCTGAGGTTTTATCTTCTGAACCATCATTTACAACTATAATTTCATTGAAGTGGGGATATTTATTTACTACTTTTAGAACTCTTTTGATATTTTTTGCTTCGTTCCATGCTGGAATGATACATGTAACTAGGGTAGAATTTTTTACTTTGCTTACCTCTTTTGTGTATTTTTCCATCTTTGAAAAATAATCTGCACGGGACAGGGTTCGAACCTGCGTAGGCACTAAGCCACTGGGTCCTAAGCTTGGCCAAGAAATAAAGTCTTTATTCCTTTCCAGCCCGTTTGACCACTCCGGCACCCGTGCATAGGAATTTAGCTTGAATATTAGCTATCTTCTTGTTGTTTCGTAATTTGAAGGTCTTTAAAAATTTATCGATATTGTCTTTTTTTATTCTGATACCATAATAGTGTTTACTATAACTTTTATTTAACCATCTTTCTTTTGATGCTTTAATTCCAGCTTCCTTAATGATTTCAAAGGCATAGCTTTGAAAGTCTTTTGTTTTTGTTGAGAATCCAATACTGTTTCCTCTTAGACCACCATCTGTATCAAAATATCCAGCTAAGAATTCATATTTGAGAGAATTTGACCAGTTTTTTAATTTTTTAGGAACTTGAGTCTTTTGAGTTTTAGGACCTTTGTGAGTTTTTAGATCTTCAGTTAAGAACTTAAATAATTTTTTGTTTCTAATTTCAAGTATGCCACTTTCTTTTTTGTTGGCTCTTTTTCTTGTTCTTACTTTTGATTTAGTTTTTGTAAATTTATAGAATAAAGGATGAATAACTTGTTTTAAATAACTAAGGTTTGATAATTCTATACTTATTTTATAGTCTATAGATTTGTCTTTTTTGGATTTTGTTCCATTTTTGATATATCCATCACCATAGATTACTCCAATTAAATAAGCTAGATCTTTAGTAGAATTCATATTATTAATTAAGAGTTTATTCTTTATTAATATTCTTCAAAATTTATTGAAAATATTTCAGAATTATCTTTTAGTTTCCTTCTGCCAGTTGTATTTTCTAATTTTGGCTGTCTTTCCATAGCCACAACTAGAACAAATGTGCTTTATTTTGTGGTAAGAAGGTTTACCACATCTTCTACATCTTATATGGGTAGTCTTTCCAGACTTTCTACCCATGGATGGTGTTCCTTTTGACATTTTTATGCTGGTGAGATTAGTATAATTGTATCTCCTCTAATGAATGCTTTTCCAAGCTTTCTTTTCATTTGGCCATTTTCCCACTCTTCAGCTTCTTCTAGAACAGTGTTAATATGAATGTCAAATGCTTTTAGATTTCCGATTAACTGAACTTTGTTTTTTAGTTCAACAATAACTCTCTTTCCTCTTGCTTCGTTTAAAGCGTCTAATGGTCTTTCTGATTCCATCTTTAAAAGCCTCCCAATGTACTTTGAAAAAAAGAGTTCAGTATTTAAATGTTTCTATACCAACTTTTTCAAGAGTTCAGTAGAAAAAAATAAATGGAAAACTATTTAAAGGGCCTACTTTTTCTAGAAGACTATGTTAACTAAGCTAAGAGGTAAAAGGAAGGCAACTGGTGGAAGGTATAAAGCTGCTAGAGCTAAAAGGGTTTTTGAGAAGAGAGGACAGCCTACTTTGACTAAGATTGGTGATAAGAAAACTAAAGTGGTAAGGACTATGGGTGGAGGGAGTAAACAATTTTTATATTCTATTAATGAAGCGAATGTTTATGATCCTAAAGCTAAAAAGTATATTAAAGTTAAAATTAAGAATACATTAGAAAATACAGCTAATAGGCATTTTGTTAGAAGAAACATTTTGACAAAGGGTACTATTATTGAAACTGAAAAGGGTAAAGCTAAGATTACTTCTAGACCTGGTCAAGAGAATATGGTTAATGCTATTCTTGTGTAAGTTCTACTGTAAATATTTCTTGATTCATACAATACTCATCTTTGTAGTAGGGAATTTCTACTTTTAGTTGGCCTTCTAGATAGCTTGTTTCATAGGCTGGGAATTCCATAAGCCAGCCAGCCAAACCTTCTGGAGTTACTTCAACATACTCTATTAGGTTTACTTCTATAAGGTATTCTATTGGTACACAGGTTGCAAGGTCACACATATTTATGTTATACTCTCCATCTAGAGTGTATTCTGTTCTTTTGGGAAGATAGTTGTTAACCCAAACCCATTCTTCTCCTTCTAAAGTGTAGATATTGGTATGGTCTAAGCAGGCCTCTTCATAGCCCACTATATTTGCTATTACTTTGTTTTCTTCTATTGTGTAAGTTGGCTCTGGAGTACAGGCTGTAAGAAGTAATAAGAATAACAAAGGTAGTAGTCTTTTCATAAGAATTTTGAAGATGTTCTTTTTTATAAATTTTTAGATTGTTTCAATTATTTCATGAATTTTTTGGTTGGTACATTTTTTGTTAGTATAGTAGGTAATCTCAACTTTTAGTGTATCTGTTAAGGGTACTGTTTCATAGGTTAAATCCTCTGTTTCAATGTATTCTACTAGTTCTATTTGTAAGGGATCTGTGAATTCTTGACATACAACTACATCACAGAGGTTTATTTGGTATTCTCCATCTACTATGTATTCTACTTCATGAGGTAGATAGTCATTTACCCATTCCCACTCCCCTTGATTATAGGTGTATATATTTGGTTCTTCTATACAAGTTTGATAATAACCTTGGATTTCTACTGTCATTGTGTTTTCTTCTATTGTGTAAGTTGGCTCTGGAGTACAGGCTGTAAGAAGTAATAAGAATAACAAAGGCAGTAGTCTTTTCATAGGGGTAGGAAGGAGTTATTTTTATTTAAACTTACCGAAAGATTTATAAAGGGTGAGAAATTTTGTTTATAAAGTTTACTGTTCGCGGAGGCTATAAAATGAGTCAAAATATAAAAAAATGTCCAGAGTGTGGAAGTATCAATCTTATAGTTAATAAAGATAAAGGAGAGGTAGTTTGTAAGAGCTGTGGTTTGGTTATTGAGGAGAGGTTAATTGATTTTTCACAGGAATGGAGAGAATTTGACTCTGATGATGCTGATAAGCGGAGAAGGACTGGAGCTCCTATGACTTATACTAAGTTTGACAGAGGTTTAGGTACTGATGTGGGACAGAAACAGGATATTTACAAGTTGGCTGGTAAGGGAAAGAATAAGTTCTTTAGGTTAAGGAAGTGGCAATATCGGATTTCAACTGCAATTGAGAGAAACTTGAAATTGGCTTTAGCTGAATTGAAGAGAGTTGCTTCTTATTTGAAATTACCTAAATCTGTAGAGGAAGAAGCTGCAAGAATTTACACTTTAGCTGTACAGAAAGGTTTGGTTAGAGGTAGATCAATGGAATCTGTTGTTGCTGGTGCTCTTTATGCTGCATGTAGAAGGCACGAAGTTCCTAGAACTTTAGATGAACTTTCTGAAGCTTCAGGTATTGATAAGAAAGAGATTGGAAGGACTTATAGGTTTGTGACAAGAGAGTTAGGAATTAGAATTTTGCCTTCAAATCCAATTGATTATATTCCGAGATTTGCTTCAGCTTTAAGATTGAGTGCAGATACACAGAGTAAGGCTGTTGATATTTTAGAGATGGCACAAAACTCTGAGTTAACTTCTGGAAGAGGTCCAACTGGTATTGCTGCTGCATCACTTTATGTTGCTGCTCTTATGAATAATGAGAAAAGAACACAAAGAGAAGTTGCAGATATTGCTGGTGTGACTGAAGTAACAATTAGAAATAGGTATAAAGAATTGTTAAAGAAGTTAAATCTTAAAGATAAGATCAAGAAGTTGAAGAAGGAAGAATAATTTTTTTCTTTTAGTTAATTTTATAAATTGTTATGTTATTAATTAATATATGGAGAAGAGGCGGATATTAGTATTAGCTTTAGTTTTTGCAGTATTTCTTTTACTTGTTAAAATTGGAAGTTTTACTGGTTTTATTGTTATACCTGATAGAAATTTAGGAGAGACTACTTGTACAGATAGTGATAATCCTGGAGGAGAAGGTTATGATAATGATCAAATTGGTACTTTTGGTTATGTTAGAATTTGTGGGGTATCTAGTTGTAGTTATTATTTAGATGCTTGCTCTCCAGATGGGGAAGGTAATCAGCATGAGATGACTTGTGTGTCTGGTGATGTGAGCATGGTAACTACTGTTACACCAGTTAGTTGTTGGGGAGGTGTTCATTTGGGAGCTGAAACTTGTACTCATGGAACTTGTGATTTAGGAAATAATAAATATTGTGATAATGGTGCTTGGGTTATGATGGGTCATCTTTATGGAGAGGAAGATTATTGTGGTTTAGTAGATTCTGATTATTATTCTACTTTAGAAACTTGTTCTTCTGGGGCTTGTGATTGGGAAGATAAAGAGCATTGTTATGATGGGCGGTGGTATAGTAGTGCTTATTGTGATGATAGTTTTTGTGGAACAGATCCCTATTCTCAAGAGTATTGTTTTTGTGAAGATACAACTTTGAGTAGTGAGTCTGCTTATTGTAGCGATGGTTTAGATAATGATTGTGATGGTGATGCGGATAGTGAGGATAGTGATTGTGCTGGTGGTTGTTTTGAAGGAGATAATCAGAATTGTGGTGATAAGGGAAATGTAGGTATTTGTGAGTATGGTAGTCAAACTTGTAGTGGTGGTTTGTGGGGTGGATGTGTTGGTGAATATTCTGGAAATGAAACAGAGATAAATTGTACTAATACTTTTGATGATGACTGTGATGGATTTACAGATCTTGATGATACTGAATGTGGGGGTACTGAAACTTTTGAGGGGGCTTGTATTTCTGGTGAGACAAGAGATTGCGGAACTGATGTAGGGGTGTGCAATGCTGGAACTCAATATTGTCAAGAGGATGGCTATTGGAGTATTTGTTATGGTGCAAGTTATGCTGCTTCTAGTTTAGAAGAGTGTAATGGAGAGGATGATGACTGTGATGGAGAGACAGATGAGGGTTGTGGTTGTACACATTTAGAACAACAAGAGTGTGGAACAAATGTGGGTATGTGTGTTAATGGAACTCAAACTTGTGAGTATGGGGTTTGGGCTGATTGTATGGGGGGAATAGAATCTTTTGCAGAGGTTTGTGGAGATAGTTTAGATAATGATTGTGATGGGAAGATTGATTATGATGATGAGAATTGTGGTGGAACAGGAATAGTTGATCCAGTTGTAGACCCTGTTGTAAATAATGGTAGTTCAGTGACAGAGGTACCGCCTGAAGTTGATGTTGTTTTACCTGATGAAGAAGAAGAAACTGATGAAGATGATGAACCAAGTGTTCCTTCGTATTCTAATGACGAAGAGGGAGGATTGGGGTTTATGTTTTTCTTGATTGTCCTATTTGTTCTTGTAATTTTAGGTGGGGGAGTTTTCTATTTATATAAATCTGGTAAGTTGAAATTTAAAAGTAAACCAAAACCAGTTCAAAAACAAGCTCAACCTCAACAGCCTAGGCAACCAGTGCAACCTAGGGCTATGCCTCAAAGACCTACTCCAAGAGTACAACCAAAAAAAGTCACAAATCCTTTGGATAAGGCTTTGAATAAGTCCTTTAGTAGGAGTAAAAGTTTGTTTAAGAAATAATAATTCTTATAAATTGCCTATTTGTTCTTTTTATTAATGTTTTTTGATTTAATTAGAGTTAGGCAGTATTACAAGAATTTGTTAGTTTTTCTAATATTAATATTTGCTGAACAGGTTTTGAATTTTGGTTCTTTTTGGTTGATATTTTTTGGTTTCATATCTTTATGTTTGATTTCATCTACAAATTATATTTTGAATGATATTTTTGATATAGAACGAGATAAAGAACATCCTGAGAAAAAAAAGAGACCTTTGCCAGCTGGTAAGATCTCTGTTTTTTGGGCAGGGTTTATTGCTTGTATATTTGCTGTAATTTCTTTAGTTATTGCTTGGTGTTTATCTGAGCATTTTTTCTATTTAATAATTGGATTTTTCTTGTTTACTCAATTGTATTCTTTGTTATTGAAGAATATTTTGTTTTTAGATGTGATTGCAATTGCAATTAATTTTGTTATTAGGGCAATTTCAGGAGTATTTATTTTGGGGGTTAATCTAAGTCCTTGGTTAGTAGTATGTACTTTTTTCCTTAGTTTGTTTTTGGCTATAGGAAAGAGAAAGGGAGATTTTGCATTATTGGGAAAGGAAGCTTATAAACATAAGAAAGTGTTGAAGTATTATACAAAAGATTTATTGGATAAGCTTTTGGTTGTTGTTGTTTCACTTTTATTAGTTTCTTATGCTTTTTATTCTTTTTTGAGTACTTATTCTATGTTGATTACCTTGCCTATTGTTATGTATTCTGTTTTGAGATATTGGTATTTGATTGAGAGTAATTCAAGAATTGTTCGTAGTCCAGATAGAGTGTATAAGGACCCGGGAATGGTTATTAGTGTTGTAATATGGATGTTATTAGCTATATTTTTGATTTATATTTATCCTGTTTTATCATAAAGCTTATAAATTCTTATTTGTTTTTTTTATTTATGAAGAGGATATTGTTTTTGGGACTATTTGTTGTACTGTTTATGACTTTAGTAAGTGCTGGTTATAGTACAGATATTGATTTTTCTGAAGAGGATACTGTTGGTGTGGTTATGGGTATTGGTGATGAGGTAAGATTTGAATTATATGAAGATACACATGCTATTTATTTAGAGGCCATTACAGTATCTGATAATTGGGTTAAATTTAGGATTGCTCCTTTTTTGAGTAATAGTACAGATACTGCTCCTGGTTTTGTTACATTAGATACAGTAGCTAAACTTGATTTGGATAAGGATGGGGTTACTGATTTGAATGTAGCTTTATATTCTATTGAATCTGAGCAGGTGACTCTATTATTCCAAGTTGCTGAACAAGAACAAGAGATCACTGGTAATGTGGGAGTTGTTGATGAGGTGGATGGAGATAAGAGTAAGTATTTGATTATTATTGGTGTAGTTATTGGAATTTTGATTCTAGTTTTGATTTTTGTTAACTTGGGTTCTAGTGAAAAGGAAGAGGAAATTAAGGAAGAACCAAAAGAAGTGGTTGAATCTCCTTAAGAAACTTTTAAATACATAATTTCTTTTATAATTTATATGGGTTTGATTGCTAATGTTGAAAAGAAGAAGAAAGCAGTGAGAAAATTAGAAAAAAAAGAGATTCCTAAGGTAGATTCTAATGTTAAACAAGCGAGTCTTGATAAATTTAAGAAGAGGGAAGATGAGATCTTAAAGAAGGTTGAGGAGAGAGTAAAACTTCCTAAGGTTGAGTCTAAAGAAAAGAGTGAAGTTAGTCCCAAGGTTGAGGAATTGAAGAAAAAAGATGAAGCAAAGTTAAAAGATGTTGAAGAGAAGGTTGCTGATGTTGTTGAAGCTGTTAAAGAGAATGGCAATAAGGTTAAGAAGAAGGTTAAGAAAGCAGAGGGAGGGAGTTTATTTGCAGATATTAAGAAGGAAGTCATGTCAAAACTTACTTATTCTGATACTCCCAAACCAATAAAGAAAGAAGCTTTTTCTTTAGCAGATATTAAGAAATCCGTTCAAGCAGAGTTGGCGGGGGGGAGTTCTAGAAATAAAGTTGAAGCTGAAGATAGAGTTCAAACTGGAATTCCAGGTTTAGATTCTTTGATGGCTGGTGGATTTTTGAAAAAGAGTATGGTTTTGGTTGGAGGGGGGGCTGGTTCGGGTAAGACTATTTTTTCAATGCAGTTTTTAGTTAATGGTATTAATGAAAATGATGAAACTGGAATTTATATTACTTTTGAGCAAGAAGAGAGTCAAATATTAAGAGATTTTAAGAGTTTTAATTGGGAATTGCAAGAAAAGATTGATAAAGGTAAATTGGTTATTTTAACTTATACTCCTGAACAGGTTGAAAGGTTTTTAGAATCTGGTGGGGGAATTGTAAGAGATATTATTGATAAGATCGGAGCTAGAAGAATTGTTATTGATTCTTTGACTGCTTTTGTTTTGTTGTATCCTACTGAGATTGAAAAGAGGAGAGCAGTGTTTAAGTTGTATAGAACTATGGAAAAATGGGGTTGTACTACTATGATGATTTCTGAACAAGAACCAGATCCAAAACGACATAAAAGTACCGTTGTTGAGTTTCAAGCTGATGCTGTTTTGTTGTTGTATAATCAGAGAACTGGAGATGTTAGAGAGAGAAGTATGGAAATTTTTAAGATGAGAGCTAGTGAACATGCTCAGAAAATCTTTCCAATGAAGATTGATAGAGTAGGAATAACGATTTATCCAGAAGCAACAGTGTTTTAGAAAGGTTTATATTAATTATTTATTTGATATATATTATGAATAAAAGGGGTCAGGCTTCTACAGAGATGATTATTATTTTAGGAATAGCTTTAATTGTGATTGCTATTCTTGTTGTGAATTCACAAACTACTTTGTTTTCTGTTAAAGATCAGTATAGGGAGAATCAAGCTAGAATTGCGGTGGATGATATAGTTAGTGCTGCTGAATTTGTTTATCAACAAGGTTTAGGTGCAAAGACTGAGGTTTTTGTTACTCTTCCTTCTACTATGAGTCATACTAATGTTACTTCTGATTATATTTCAATAACTTTTGAGAATGGAAATAGTGTTGTTTCTTCTATTGATTTTAATGTTACTGGAAGTTTACCTTCAGATGATGGGAGTTATTGGATTGAGGTGGAGAGTAGATCATCTTATGTTTTAATTTCAACCAATGTTTCTGAAATTAGTGGTTATTGTGGAGATGGAGTTTGTTCTGCTGGAGAGAATTGTCCTGCTGATGTTGGTGGATGTACTGATAATGTTTGTTATGATCCTACTTGTGTTAGTGGATGTGGTGAAACTGCTATTGTTAGTGCTGAAGATAGTGGGGAGTGTGATAGTACAACTTTAAGTGGAAGCTGTGTTGATGTGCCTTGTGTTTGTGATGGTTCAAGTATTTGTATTGATGTTGTTGCAGGAGATAGTGCTCCAATTATTACTTTGATTAATCCAGAAAATGGAGTTACTAATACAAGTACAAATGCAATAGACTTTACTTTTAATGTTAGTGATGATGGAAGTGTGGATAATTGTAGTTTGTTTATTGATGGGGTGTTGAATTTTACTGATGAGGATGTTAGTATGACTCTTACTGAGAATATTAGTGTTTATTTGGATAATGCGGCTTATACTTGGAATGTTAATTGTACTGATAATGTAAGTCAAACAACTAATTCTGGGGAGAGAAGTTTGACTGTGGAGATTAGTAATAAGATTTATATTGATCTTTGGGAATTAACTAGTGATTTACCTTATCCTCTGGATTTTACTTCTGGTTTGAATTCTTCAGGAAATACTTTTTGGAATGCTGGTGCTGATGATGGCTGGGATTGGAGAAATGGAACTTTTATGGGAAGTCCTAGCAATTTAGATTCTTGTGTTACTTTTGGTCAGGACGAGAATATTTTCTTTTTAGTTGGAGATGAAGGGTGTGGATCAGCTGATGATTTAGGCCAAGGTTCTGGTGCTTATGGTATTAAGTTTTATGTTGATTCTGATGCTTATTCAGTTATTAGTGGGGGGGGATTAGCTAATCTGTCTTTTTTATGGGCTTATACTGCTTTGACTAATGAGTTAGATAATAGTGAGAATGTGTGGATAAAAGTTACAATTGGAAATGGAACTATTTGGTCTTATGAAGATTTTGAAGGTAGATATTTAGGAACTAGTTATCAATGGGTTGGTGGTTCTGGTTGGAAGACAGATTGGGCAATAACTGGTGCTGGAACAAAAACAATGAGTACATCTGAATATTCTGGAATATATGCAATGTATTTGTATGGGGGTAATACTTGGGTTGATAGGGCTGTTGATTTATCTAGTGCTACTAATCCCCAAATTACTTTTTATGCAAAATGTACTGGTTTGGAGAGTAGTGATCATGCTTATTTTAGAGTTAGTCCTGATGATAGTACTTGGTATTTGTTAGAAACTTGGACTGATGGAGATGATGATGGAGTTTGGCGAGAGTATAGTTATGATTTGAGTAGTTATTATGATTCTTCTGATGAGTTTTGGATTTCATATAATACTCCTGATTTTAATAATGCTAATGATAAATGTTATTTTGATCAGATTATGATTTATGAAGGGAGTACTTCTTATTTGGGTTCTGCTTTGGATGGTGCAGTAAATCAGGGAGATGTATGGAATGAAATTTATTGGGTTAATAATCCCGGTAGTGGAGTTAATGCTTTTAATAGCTATGATGTTTCAAGTTATATTACTGGGGAGGGTTGGTATTATTTGAGTTTTGGTGGTCAAGTCTATCGGTGGAATGCTGCTAATGAAGGAGCTAAATTTACTTTTGATAATATTATGTTGTATGTTGAACCATGAGAAGAGGACAAATTAGTGTGGATTTTTTAATTGTACTTGCAGTTTTGTTAATTGTTTTTGCAATTTTATTTGAATTTGTTGTTAAGGATAGATTTATTGAGAGATATGATAAAGAAATTATTTTAGAAGCAAGAGAACAAGTTGAAGAGGTAACTATTGCAATTAATGAGGTTTATCTTGCTGGTGAAGGTACCAATAAAACAATTTATTTACCAGATAGAATAAAATCACAAGATTATAATCTTACTGTTTATGATTCTGGAACTGTTTTTTTAGAAGTATTGAATAAAAGAGAGAGTGCTGTGGTGTTAACTAGGCATTTTGATACAACTGTTTTGAACAAAGGAGAGAATTTAATAAGAAATGTTGGAGGGGTGATTGTTTTTGAATAAAAAAGGACAGGTTTTTTCTTGGGATATGTTGATTGCAATTTCAGTATTTATTTTTATTTTAGTTGCTTCTATTACTATGTGGGATTTTTATAGGGCAAAAAGTGAGATAATTGATCTTAGAGCAGATATGGAGTTTGCTGCTCAGAATGCAATGGTTGGGTTGATTACAACTTCAGGAGATCCAGGAAATTGGTATGTTTCTCCTTCTTTTGAAGTTTCTTCTTTGGGTTTAGTTTCTGGAAGAGATTATGTTTTAGATGGAGATAAGGTCGATAAATTGGTTGAATGGAATGCTACTTATTATGAAGAGATTAAATCTTCTTTGGGTGTTAGAAAGTATGATATGTATTTGAGTTTTTTGAATCAGACTGGAGAGATTTATGGATTTGGTATTGATAGTCCTTCTAATGCAGAAGCAGTTGTTCGAATTGAGAGAGTTTGTATGATTGATGATGATGTTTTTAAGGTTGTTATGGAGGTGTGGGATGGATAAGAGGGCAGTGTTTTTTACTTTAGATGCAATTATTGCAACCTTTACAGCGATAATTCTTTTAGGAATTATATTTTTTTATTTTGATCTTGTAGATATTAGAGATATGGGCGATAATGAGTTGTTAGAATATTCAAGAAGTGTTGTGTCTGTTATGGAAGAGAATGGAGATCTGGCAGATACTGTTGTTACTGGTTCTAATGAATCAGTTTTAAATTTCTTAGCAAATTATACTAAAACTAGTACTTGTTTTAATCTTACTTTTTATGATTCAAGTATGACTGATTTAGGAATTAGTTTTTTGAAAAGGGGTTGTGAAGAGGTGGCTGATGAGAAAGATGTTGTGAGAAGATCTTTCGTTGTTCAAGATAGTGTATATTTAGTAAAAATGGAGGCTTACTATGAATAGAAAAGGGTTTTTGTTTACAATATTTACTCTTTTGATGTTAGTGTCTTTAGTATTTATTTCAATTGCTTATGTTAATTGGTATTCTAGTTATAAAAGTAATCTTGTTGTTGATTTGTCTAATGCTCATAAGATTAGTTATATTGTAGATGATATAGCTTCTGATGTATTTGAATTATTTGATTTTGATGAGATAACAATCACAAGAGGAAGTGGTTTGATTTATATGCAATTTAATGATTTGTTTAATACCTCTAGAAATTATAGTGTTTCATTAGATGGTTATGAGGAATTTATTGAAGATACTTATGGTAGCGAAGTGGGAGCAGTTATAGATTTAGAAGATTTGGAATATTCTTTTGCTATTCCTGGATATAATATAACTTCTTATCAGGATGGTCCTGATTATTATGTGGTTACAGATAGGCCTGATTTAATAATTGGTGTTAATTTGACTATGACTGTTTTTAATGTTTCTAAATGGACTAATTCTATAGAACCTGCTGATGATGGAGAACCCAATCCTTTAATTCAAGTTACTGTTTATGATAAAAATGGGGCTACTCTTTTGGATGCTGCTAGTAGACAGAATCCAGAACAAAATAATCCAAGATTTTCTGTTAATTTTTTAACTGGGGATGATTTGGATATTTATTTTGAGAATGATCCTCAAGATGGAAGCTTACATATAAATTATGATTATGATTTTATTGTTCATGATTTAACTTATACTTTGGTGGATTTAAATGAAACAATTGCTTTTGGGGCAGAGGGTAGTGTTTATGTGGATCCAAGGATTAGTGATATTGTTCATTATGGAGAGATTGTTGGGTTTGAGGGATAAATTTATATATTAAAATATATTAAAATTTAATATGAGGTGGTTAGTATTACTTATTATATTATTTAGTTTTACTCTTGTTAGTGCTGCAGATAATGTTACTGTGGAGATTATTGATGACATAGAGAGAAATTATGAATATGAAGAGGAAGGGTTTAAATGGTGGATTATTCCTGTTGTTTTTGGTGGATTAATTATTTTGGGAGTAGGTATTTATTTTGGTAGGGATTTGTTTAAGAAAAAGAGAAAGAATTTACCTGCTTTTAATGAACTATTGGGTTTTGTAAGATCTGCTGTTGATGAAGGGCATACTGATGAGAATATTAAAGAGGTTTTAAGTTCAGAGGGATGGCCTAGGAAGGAAGTAGGATTGGCTTTAGATAGAATACATGGAGAGAGTAAGAAAAAGTTATTTGGTTTTATTCCTACAAAGAGAATTACCGAAGAAGAAAAGATTGAGAGTAGAGTTAAAGATATGATGAAGGTAAAAGAAACTAATAAGGAAAAATTGCAAGAGTATATTGATGATGCGTATGATTTGAAGAAAAGGGAAGAGAAGTTTCTAGAATTGAAGAAGGAGATTAAAGAGGAAATGCCTAAGGTGTTAACTGTTGATGTGAAAAAGGTTTTGAGATTAACTGATGATCTTTTAGGTAAAATGCCAGAGGATATTGTTGAGGAGTTTGTAAAGTCTCCAGATTTTAAAGTCTATAAGAAGGTTATGAAGAAGGTTCATGAGCCACTTAAAGAACATAATCATGATGTGGAAAGGTTAGATAAAGTTTTGAGTTTGATGGAGAAGGGAGTTCTTTCAAAGAGTGAGGCTAGAAAGATGTTGGGATTTAGTGAATTTAGACCTAAAAAGATTGAGAAATTAGATAAGAAGAAATTATTGAAGAAAGTAGAGAATACTAAAAAATACGAAAATTAATAAGTAAGTTTATTCTAAGTGTAAGTATGGGAAAAGTTATTGGTATAATTTCTGTTAAAGGGGGAGTTGGAAAGACTTCTTGTACTAGTAATATTGGTGCTAGTTTAGCAAAAGATTATAATCAAAAGGTTTTGGTTGTGGATGCTAATTTTTCTGCTCCTAATTTGGGATTACACTTGGGTGTTGCTGATGTGGATAAGACTATTCATGAGGTTTTGAAAGGAAAATGTTCTATTTTAGAATCAATTTATGAGTATGATGACCAGTTTCATTTAATTCCAGCAAGGTTAAATTATAGAAGAAGGGTAGATTATAAAAAATTTAAGTCCAAACTTGGTAGGTTAAAGAAAAAATATGATTATATTTTGATTGATTCTTCTCCATCTTTGAATTCAGAGATAAAAGCTACTATTGAGGCTTCGGATTATCTTTTGGTTGTTACTAGTGGAGATTATCCCACTGTTGCTACCACTGTTGGGACTGTAAATGAGGTTGTTTCTTATAAAAAACCTATTTTGGGTTTGGTTGTAAATAAGTATAAAAGGAAGAAATTTGAATTATCTAGAGAGGATATTGAGGGTACTGTGGGGATACCAGTTATTTCCTTTCTTCAGGAAAATAGAAGAATGGGGAAAAGTTTGGCTCAGACCACACCATTTGTTCTTTTGTTTCCAAGAGCTAGATTGAGTAAACAGTTTAGAAAACTTGCTTCTCTTCTGATTGAGTAAACTTTAAATAACTATTTAGTTTATATATTAATATGGGACTGTTTGAAAAAGGAGTTAATAAGGAAAATAATAAAGATAAACCTAAGGTAGTTCTAAAAGATAGTTCTAAAGAAGTTAGCTCTAAGAAGAAATATAAAACTGATATTGATAGATTGTTAAAGTTGATTCAGACTTCTAAAAGTGTGGATATTGATGATGTTCCAGATATTTTAAATTTAGATATTAATCAAATTGAAGATTTAGCTGCTATTTTAGAGAAGAAAGGTTTGATTGAAACTCATTATCCTCCTGTTGGTTCTGTTGTTTTGAGAATTAAAGGTAGTGCAAAAAAAGAAGAGACTAAAAAAACTAAGAGTAGTAATAAGATATTTAAAGTTCTTACAAATAAAAAAGTGTTATTGGGTTTATTGGTTTTGATTATTGTTATTGGGGGAATCTTTTTTATTAAAAGTTTAATTCAGAATGCGGGATCTGGTGATGTTGAGATTGAAGGGGTTGCTGATGTTGTTGAAGAAGTTGAAGTGGTTGAAGAGGCGTTTGTTGAAGAGGTTGTGGAGTTGGAGGTTGCTTTTTCAGGAGAAGGAAGTTATTATTGTGATGCAATGAAATCTGGGTTTAATACAGAGTATTGGATATTGGACACAAGTGAAAAATTAGTTACATATTTGGGAACATCTGATTCAACAGTTATAATAAAAGATGATAATATTTATACCTACTTGGAGAGTTCTGGTATTTGGTTAAGTTCAACTGTTACAGAGAGCACAGCTAGGCCAGGTAGTAATGTCCCAGAATTGGATAGTGTTGAATGTCGAACTTATGTGGTGGAGGAATCCTTGTTTGAGATAGAGGAGAGTTTGATTCAATGAGAGAAGAATTAGAAAGGTATAAACTAACTGCTGATGGGGTCGTAGGAGAGGTTGTTATTTTTAATGATGATAATGAGAATGTTCAGATTTATGATTTAACTATTCCTGAGTTAGAGGTGGGAACTAGTGCTTTAATGGAAGAGATGAGGGAGGAGATGGCTAAGGAGATTCCTATTTCTGTTGAGGAGATTACAGATCCTAGAAAGATAAATGCTTTGAAGGGAAAGTTTTATGAGAAAGCAAAAGATAAATTAAAAGAAAAATTACCCACTGTTAATAATGAAGAGCGAGCTGTTTTGGCTGGTATGTTGTTACATGATATGTATGGGTTGGGTTGGGTTGAGGTTATTCTGGCTGATGATTTTTTAGAAGAGATTGCTATAAATAATTCAAGTACTCCTCTTGCAGTTTATCATAAAAAATATGGTTGGTTGAAGACTACAAAGAAATTAGATTCTGAACAAGAAATTTATAATTTTGCTTCACAGATTGGTAGGAAAGTCAATAGGGAAATTACAACTTTAAATCCTTTAATGGATGCACATTTATTAAGTGGAGATAGGGTAGCTGCTAGTTTGTTTCCGGTGTCTACTTTTGGAAATACCATTACAATAAGGAAATTTGCTAGAAGTCCTTGGACTATTATTTCTTTAATTGAGAATGGTACAACAACAAAAGAAATTGTTGCTTTTCTTTGGTTATGTATTCAATATGAGATGAATATTATGGTTGTTGGTGGAACAGCTTCTGGTAAAACAAGTTTTATGAATGCATTGGCTGCTTTAATGCCACCATTTCAAAGAGTTTTGAGTATTGAGGATACTAGAGAGATTACTTTACCCGAACCCTTGCATTGGAATTGGATTCCTATGAGTTCTAGGGCGAAGAATCCAGAGGGTCAAGGAGAAGTTTCTATGTTGGATTTGATGGTTGCTTCTTTGAGGATGAGACCAGATAGGATAATTGTTGGAGAGGTTAGGCGGAGGGAACAAGCAGAAACTATGTTTGAGGCTATGCACACTGGACACTCTGTTGTAACTACTATGCACGCTGATACTGTTGAACAAATTAAGAGAAGGTTGATGGAACCACCTATGTCTATACCTAAAAATGAATTACAAGGTTTACATTTGATTGTTGTCCAGTTTAGAGATAGAAGAAGAAATATAAGAAGAACTTTAGAGGTTGCAGAGATTTTAGTTAGTTCTGAAGATTTAGAAACTAGTACTTTATTTAGATGGAGACCAAGAGGGGATAGTGTTGAAAAGGTAGATCAGAGTTCTAGGGTTTTTGAGGATTTAAACTTGCATACTGGAATGACTATTGATGAGATTCAAGCTGATTTAAAGGATAAGGAAAGGATAATACAATGGATGATAGACAATAAGAAAAAAGATATTGAAGAGATAGGTAAAATAATGGAACAGTATTATAAAAATCCTAAGTTAGTCTTAGATAGAATAGAAGGGTAAGACTTATTAATTCTTTAAGTTTATGTTTATTTATGAGAATTCCTTTGATGTTGACTAGTTCAAAGTCTGTAGTAAGGCCTTTTTTTGGTATTGGGAAGTTTTTGAGTAAGTTACATTCTGGGCTTAATTTTGATTTGAAGGAATCTGATTTAGATTTTAAGGTTGAGCATTATGCTGCTGCTGCTTTTTTTAATTCATTTATTTATTTCTTAATATTTTTTGTTTTGATATTTTTGTTGAGTTTTAAGATAGCTGGAAGGGAATTGGTACAATCTTTGGTATTTGGATTGGCTATTGGTTTAGGCTTGAGCTTGTTGTTTTTTATTGTTTTGTTGAGATATCCTAAGATTTTAGCTGGTAAGAAGGCAGAAGAGGTTGATAAGACCCTTTTGTATGCCTTGAAGGACTTATTATTACAAGTTAGTTCGGGTGTTTCTTTGTATAATGCTTTTGTGAATATTGCAAATGCTAAGTATGGTTTAGTGAGTAAGGAGTTTAAACTTGCTGCTCAAGAGATTAATACTGGAATTGCAATGGATAAGGCTTTGGAGAATATGGCAGTTAGGACAAGGTCTGCATATCTTAGAAGGAGTTTGTGGCAGTTGGTTAATACTTTAAAGGCAGGAGCTAGTTTGAAGGGGGCCTTGAGAACAATAATTGATGATTTAACAAGAGATCAAAGGTCTAAGATTAAAGATTATGCAAGAGAGTTGAATCTTTGGGCTTTAATTTATATGTTGTTTGCTGTGGCTATTCCTACTTTAGGAGTTACTATGCTTGTTGTTTTAAGTGGGTTTGCTGGGTTTGGTGTTAATGCTGGAACTTTTTTCTTTTTAGTGATTGTTGCTATTTTTGTTCAGGTTGTGATTATTGGATTTATTAAAACTAGGAGGCCAGTAGTACAGTTTTAAGATGAATTTTAAGAGAAGACTTTATCGGGGGTTGGCAAATTTTTATCCTAATAAATATAAGAATTTATTAGCTAAAGAATTGGTTTATGGTGGAGAAAAGACTCATGTTGATTATTGGTTGGGTGCTTCTTTTGTTTTAGGATTTTTTGTTTTGCTAGCTGTTTTGTTGGTACCTTGGGCTTTTTTTAGAGATTATAATTATGGATTTATTGCTTTAGCAATATTGGGATTTTTATTAATGCATTTTGTTGTGTACATGGCTATTTACTATAAGCAAAAGGATAGAACTGAGAGAATTGAAAATGCTTTACCTGATATGTTGCAACTAGTTGCTTCTAATCTAAGAGCTGGAATGACACCTTACCATTCATTGAAATTAGCTGCTAGGGAAGAGTTTGGTCCTTTGAAAGAGGAAATAGAATATGCAACAACCAGGGCTTTGGGTATTGAGAATTTTGGAGATTCTCTTTTGAGGATAAAAGATCATGTTAAATCTGGTATGTTGGATAGGGCTTTGAAATTGTTGACTAGTTCTTTGAAAGCAGGAGGAAAGTTGGCTAATGTGTTAGAACATCTTTCTTTTGATATGGCTGAGACTAGAGAACTGAAAAGAGAACTTTTGACTAATACTAAATCTTATTCAATGTTCATTATGTTTACTGTTATCTTGGGTGGGCCTCTTTTATTAGGTATTTCTTATCAATTTTTGGCTATGGTTACTGATCTTTATGCTTCTACTAGTGTTGATGGTGGGGGGTTGATAAGTTCTATTGCAATTACTCCAGAGTTTTTTTCAAACTTTGCGGTGGGGTTTTTGCTGATTACTTCTATTTTAGCTAGTTCTTTGATGGGTACTATAAGTGAAGGGGATTATAAGTATGGCTTAAGAAATTTTCCTTTGATTTTTGTTGGTTCTGTTATCTTGTTTTTTGTAGTAAGGTATTTAGTTGGAAATGTGTTTTTGTAGAGAAAACTTTATAAATAAATTATGCTATTAATTTAATATTGATGGAGGTATATTTATGAAAAAAGGACAGGGTGCAACAGAGTATCTTATTATTCTTGCGATTGTAATTGTTATAGCTTTAATTGTGATTGGTGTTTTAGGTGGTATTCCAGGTATTGGTGGAAATGCACAACAACAAGCATCAGAATCATATTGGTCAACTGCAGAAGTAGGTGTACTTGATTATTATAACACTGTTAGTGGTGATTATTTAGAAACTAGTGTTAAGAATAACCAAGAGGATACATTAGTAATTGATAGTGTTACAATTGGTACTGTTGTGAATACTACAAATTTTAGTTTATCTCCTGGTGCAGAGGTATCTGTTGGTGTAGCACAAGCTTGTGAAAGTACAGGTGATAGTTTTGCATATGATGTGACTATAGTGTATTATAACCTAGATGCAGGAAATACTAAGTTTACCTTTGCTGGAACACAGGAATTATCTGGTGAATGTTCTGAGTAAAATTTCTTTTTTTCTTTTTAGTTAATTTTATATACTATATATTCTTATTAGATCTTATTAATGGAGGTGTATTATATGAAAAAAATTATTTTGACTACTATTATTCTTGCTCTTTTTATGATTTCTATTGCTAGTGCAGGAGTTTTTGAGTTTATTACTGGTAATGTTGTTGTTGATGAAGATGGAGATGGTTGTATTGATTCGGCAAAGTGTAATTTCTTTAAAGTTGCTAAAGGACAATGTACTCAGAAGTGTTTGTTTCAAGCTACTGAACTTGTGCCTGCTGCGAATTGTCCTATGTATTTAGATATTTGTCAGTCTGGTTTGGCTGCTGCTAATGATAATTTGGATATTTGTGAAGTTGATTTAGATACTTCTAATGAAGACTTGGATATTTGTGATGTTGCGCTTCAGCAATGTCAAGGTGAAGTATGTGAATGTCCAGTTTGTGAGGAGTGTAGGAATAAGTATTGTATTGGTGACTGGGAGCTTGATACAAATATAAATATGTATATTGATGTAAGGCAACCAATGACAAATGGAAATAATGATAAAGTTGAGTTAAGATTTATTAACGTTACAACTTTTGATGATGCAAATTTAGAACTTGAGATTGATAATGAACTAGATATTGCTCATCTACCAGAGACTCCTAGTTTGACTTCAGAAGATACATTACATATTGTTGCAGATATTTCTGAGGGAATCTATTTGGCAGAATATAGATATGATGTGTCAATGGGTACAAGTGTTTATACAGATGAGATTTGGTTGTGGTTCAATAATGGAGATGCAACTATGTTTGGTGGAGATCCAAGTTATGAATATGTTACTGTATTCTATAAAGATGGGGCTTCTGTAGAATGGTTTGGCTCTCAAACCTTAGATGTTGGAAGTGAAGATTTGTTTATTTGGATGACTGGAGGTACAGGATATACTAAGTCTTTTGGATTAACAGATGTGACTCCAGATGAAATAGTAATTGATATGACTGGAAGTTATGGTTTGGAGACTCATTGGGCTTTAGATAATGGAGACTTTAGCCATCTTGGAGAACTACCAACTACAGATGACCCTTGTGAGTTAGAACTAACCACTTAATTTTTTTTCTTTTTTTAGTTAATTTTATAAGTTTAATTCTATTAAATAAATATATGAAAAAGTTGGTGATTGTATTATTTGTTATTCTTTTATTTAATTTAGTGGGTGCTGTTGATTGTGTTGAGAAGTGTGTGGATAGAGGTTATTATTCTGGATATTGTTCTGATGCTTGTGAGGAAGTGGATATTGGTTATAATTGTGAGCAACAGTCTTTGGTGGATTTGGTGATTAGTGATAGTGTTGAGAATGTCTATACTGATGGAACAAAGTATATTGATGAGGATGATGATTATCCAGAATGGATTTGGCATATTGATAATATGGATACTAAAGCTAAAACAGAGAATATTAATGGTAATGATGTGAATATATTTGCTGGGCCTGTTTTAGGGGTGAAGAATAGTTTTTATGCTAATTCTATTGATAATGATTTGAATGGTTCTGCACAGATGTCTATGGGAGAAGGTGATGAGATTTGTTTTCCTGAGGTAGATTATTTATGTATGGAATATACGGGGATTACTGAAGTAACTTATGATGCAGTTACTATAGATGTGACTTCTATTGATTTGAGTTCTTTTAATGCAACTTGGACTAGTAAGACTGCAATATATCTTTATGCTGGAGATGCAGACTCTATGAAAACTTCTACAGGAGTTAGTACTGATAAGTTTTGGATTGTTTCTAATGATAGTGGAGATTATGTTAGTGTTTTTTATGAGGATTCTTTGAGTAGTAAGGTTTTATTAGGGACTTATTTGATGGATGATGCTGCTGATGATAATAACTTTGCTGAGATGGATTATTATGATACTACTGGAAGTAATGTTCAGTTTGATTTGAGAGGAGACTTTTCAAGTGCTGATTCTTTGGATTTGGTTTTGGATGTTTTAGGGGATGAAGGGTTGGTTTCTAATGATGGTAGAGATGATGTTACTATTTCTTTAGGTCATACTGCTAGTTATGATTTTGATTCTATTGGAAGTACTGTTGCAACTGCTGAGGCTGGTGAGTTGGTTTGGGATGGAACTAGTATTGGAACTAAGGATGAGGACCACTTGAGTTTGTATGGTATTCAGATTTTGAACCCAGAGAGTAATGGTGGATCTGATGAGGTTAAGTTTAATGTGCCTAGTGATCAAGTTTTAGTACAAGTTACAATTCATGGTGTAGGGAATAAGACTGAAGATTTGGAGTATAATTATAGTTTTGAACAGTTTGGAGAATGGCAAGAAATTGGGGATGTGGTTTTAGCTTCTGAGGTTACTAGTCCAAGAGATTATAACTTGATTTTAGTTGGTGGGCCTTGTGCTAATTCTTTAGTTACTGCTTTATTTGGCTATACTTGTTTGGATTGGGATTTAGAAGAAGGAGAGGGGATAATTAAGTTGGTTGAGAATGGAGATAACTATGCTTTGTTGTTAGCTGGGACTAGTGTAGATGATACTGAGAGAGTGTACAATGTTATGTTGAATTATACTGATTATAATCTATATGGGATGGAATTTTTGGTTACTGAAGATGGTGTTGAAGAAATATTAGATAGTGAAGGAAATGTTTCTGTTGCGAGATATCCTTGGCCTTTTATTAAGGATTATGTTTATGATAGTTTTTTAGTTGCATTTGGAGATGATGCACTATCTAAAGATGTGATTGGTGCTACTGATGTGCTTTATGATTTACAGAATTTAAGTAAGGGGTATGAGTGGGTTGTTACTAATAGTTCTGGTGAGGTAGAATATGGTGGAAGTATTAGTGATTGGATTGCTTTAGGAAATAATTTATCTGATTCTGGATTTTTTAGCAGTGTTATTTATGAGACTAGTTTAGATCAATTACAAGATGGTTCTTTTAATTATGGTTCTGATGAAATAGATTTTAGAGATATTATGGTTTTGTATAAGGGTGGACCCACAGTACATACTGGTTTGACTGCTGGTGAGGATGCTTATACTAGTACTCCTTATATTGAGATTGAGCAAGGAGAGTTAAGGTATTATCTTATGTTTGATGATGAAGTAGATCCTACTTTGGTTACTCCAAGTAATTCTTTGAGTTTTAGGTTTTTAGGGGAGTGGATTGAGATTGAAGGGTTTGAAGATGGGAATAAGTTGAGTTTGTTGGCTGGAGAAGAGTATTTGTTGGGAGTAGGTGAGAGTGTGATTGTTAGTGATGTTAATATTACTGTTGAAGATGCTGATGAGAATGGGTTAGTTGAGTTATCAGTAGATGGAAATCTTACTTTGATACAGCCTTTACAGAGGAAAGAAGAGCAAGGATTGTTTATTAAGAATCAACAAGTCTTTTATCATGAAGGTGGAGATTGTTGTTGTATGGATATTTCTTTTTATTGAATAGTTTTTTAAATATTGAATGGTTGAGTTAATTTATGAAGAAAATATGGTTATTATTGGTTCTATTGTTGGTTGTTGGTTGTGAAGAGGTTGTAAGAGAGGTTAGTTGGGATAGTTATTCTAATGATCAAGGATTTTCTATTGATCATCCAGATTGGAATGGGACTGATGGAGCAAATGAGTCTGTGGTTTCTATTGCTGAAGCTGGTTGTATGGTTGCTGTAAATAAGTATGATGGAAGTAGTGATATTATGTATGATTGGTTGAGTATGTATTTAGAGGAACAAGATCTTGATATTACTAGTATGGATGGAGAGACTAAAGAGATAGAGTATGCAGCCTATCATGATATTTATTTATTTTATTCTAAATTAAAAATTTATGATTGTAATGGTTATGCCTATAATGTTTTATTAGCTTGTGAGCAGAGTCTATTCAATGAAAGTGAGTATTCTAGATTATTTGATTCTGTTAGTTGTGATGAAGAAATGAAGGAAGAACAGGACTATGTGAGTTATAGTGATGAAGATATGGGTGTTAATTTTCCTGATTGGGATATTACTGAACAGAATGATGCTTTGGTTATGAATGATGCATTTTGTAATGTTTATTTGTTTGAAAATTCGGCTGGAGTTGAAGAGGTTCAAAATTGGTTGATAGCATCTTTAGATGATTATGCGATGAGAGATGGTTTTTTAGAGTATAATACTGATTATAATGGAACTATTTTGAAGTCTAGGGCAGGTTTTAATTATTGTAACTATCAAACTTATGTTGTTGTTTATACTTGTGTTGAATCAGTATTTGATGAAGATGTGAGTGATGAAGTATTAAGTTCTTTAGAGTGTGCTGAAGTTTATGAAGAAATTGAAGAGGAAGAACCTGAAGAAATTGAAGAGATTGTTGAAGAGGTTGAAGAAGTTAAAGAGGAAATTGTTGGATTGGTGTTACCTGAAAAATATGGTCTTATTGATCCAGAATGGATTGTTTGGTTTATCAATTCTAATGATTTTTTTACTTATATTTTGGAAGATTATGATAGAGTTAATTTAGTATTGGAAGATGATGTTAATTTTAATATTAAAGCAGATCTAGTTGGTGGAGAAATTGTGCATATTGAGGAAGGTTTACATGCTGATGGTGTGAGTGTGTTTATTCCGGCTGATGATGCTGTGGAGATTCTTAATAACATGGATAATATTAATTTTGTTAACTTTCTTGTTTTTGCTGCAAAGGTTAGAACTGAACCAGTAGAAGTTAAGCAGGATGTAATAAATAAGATATTAGGTATTGAATAGACTTTAATAAAACTTATAAATAGAATTGATAGAAGAAGGTTATGCCAAAAAAAGCTTTGATCACAGGAATCACTGGACAAGATGGAGGTTATTTGGCAGAGTTATTGCTTTCTAAGGGTTATGAAGTGTATGGAGCTATTAGAAGGTTGAGTGTTCCTAATACTAAAAATGTGGAACATATCAAAGACAGGATTACTTTTGTTGATATGGATCTACATGATCAAAACTCTATATTAAATGCTATAAGGAAAGTTAATCCTGATGAGGTTTATAATTTAGCTGCTCAAAGTTTTGTTCCTACTTCTTGGGATCAGAAGTTATTGACTGGCGATGTTAATGGTTTGGGCGTTACAAGAATATTAGATTCTATTTTAGCTGTTAATCCTAAGATAAGATTTTATCAAGCTTCTACTTCTGAGATGTTTGGTAAGGTACAAGAGGTTCCTCAAAAGGAAGATACTCCATTTTATCCAAGGAGTCCATATGGTGTTGCTAAAGTTTATGCTTATTGGATGACTGTTAATTTTAGAGAGAGTTATGATATGTTTGCTTGTAATGGGATATTGTTTAATCATGAAGGTCCAAGGAGGGGTGAGGAGTTTGTAACAAGGAAGATTTCAAAAACTGTTGCAGAGATTAAGAAAGGTAAGAAGAATGTTCTTGTATTGGGTAATTTGAATTCAAAAAGGGATTGGGGTTATGTTGGGGATTATGTTGAAGCAATGTGGTTGATGCTGCAGCAGGAAAAACCTGAAGATTATGTTATTGCAACTGGTGAGACTCATACTGTTCGAGAGTTTGTTGATGCTGCTTTCTCTACTTTGGGTTTAAGTTATACTGAAGTTGATTTGCATGATAGAACTCCATTAGAAGCTGATCAAGAGATTGAGAGATTGAAAACACAGGAAGGGATTTATGTTGTTATGCATCCAAAGTTTTTTAGGCCAGCAGAGGTGGATTTGTTAGTTGGTGATCCAACAAAAGCTAAAGATCAGTTGGGTTGGGTTAGAAAGGTTTCTTTTAATGAATTGGTTGGGATGATGGTTAGGGCTGATTATGAAAAATGTTAGAAGTTTCTAAGTCTGTTATTAGTAAAGAAGGAAAGTATCTTCTTTTGAAAAGAGCTGATCATTCTAGAAATTTTCCAAGTTTGTGGGATTTTGCTGGAGGTAAAGATGATCTTGGTGAGACACCTAAAGAATCTGTTGTAAGGGAAACATTGGAAGAGACTTGTTTTGAGATTGATTCAGGTGAGGAGATTAAAACAAAAGAGTTTCATGATGAAACAAGAGATATAATTTTTCATTATTTTATTCCTAAGATTATTTCTGGAGAGTTAAAACTTAGTTCAGATCATTCAGAGTATGGTTGGTTTTCTTTAGGGGAAATGGAGAAATTAGATTTACATCCTGCAGTGAGTTTATACTTTTAGCAAACAAGCATGTTCTGTTGATTCTACAACTTCTAGGCCACAAGCTTTTAGAGCATCACAATTTTGAACATAACTTATTATATAGTCTGTTTCAAAGTATTCTAATTCTTCTATGTATTCATCACAAGTTAATCCTAAATATGTAATATCATTTAATCTTTCTAAATATTCTGAGTCTATTTCATTACTTGAATAGCCATTAGGTGTGGATAGATCATAATAGATTGGAGCATAGGCATAGATTGCTAGAATTCTACAGCCTGGAAGTTTACAACAACCTTCATCTTCACATTGATTGATAATAAACTTTTCATCGGTTGGAATTAAAGGTAGAAGAGTTAATGTTTCCTCTGTAATTTCATCATAACTATCTGCGAACCAAGGTGTATGATTTAATGACATCCCAATTGATAGGATAGGAACTAGTAATAGACCTAATAAGATTAGAACTTTAGATATTTTAGATATTTTTTTGAGATTAATAGAAAGGAAGTAGAAAACTAGGAAGAATAGGAAGAATTGAGTATAAGGATCTGGATAGATTAATTGTAATCCAGGGATAAAAGGAGTTATTCTGAAGAATACTAATAGACTTAGGATAAAGATAGGGAAGAAAAAAGTAAATTCTCTTTTTTTGTTTTTATCTTTAACATACCAGAAGAAAACTATCCATAAAGCAAGTGGGACTATGAATGAAACAATGTTTGTTAGGAACCAGGTTCCTGATAATTCCCAGAACCTTCCACCGACGATAACTTCAGTAGCTGTTGATTGTAAACTACTGATTAAATAAGGAATCCACCAGAATGCAGAGGCTAATAATCCTAATAAAATAGATCCAATAATAATTAATCTTTCTCTCCAAGTTTTTACTAATAAGAGAGATAATAATAAAATATGGAATAAGATAGTAATCATTGGATGACCTAACATTAGTAAGAAATAGAAAGGAATGAAAAGTAGAAACTTCCAATCTAATTTGTGATCTTTATACCAAAATATCATAAAAGCTAAAACTAAGAATACAACCCAACTGATTAGCTCAGTAACTCTTCCTAATCGGATAAAGTTACCAATAGCAACTGGGTTTGCGAATAGGAATAAGAAGAATACAATTCTTTTGGCGATTGATAATTTGAATAATTTTCCAAATAAGAAAATAATGATAAATGCTAATAAAAATAAAGAGATAACAGAAAAGTAAGTACTATGTAAGATATTATTGAAAGCAGAGAAGAATAAATCTGTATAGGTGTACCATAATGGTGTATAGGCTTCAAATAGAGTATATCCATTATACCAATAGCCACAAAGATTATGGAATCCACATTCTCCTAAAAAGTATAATTGTGCCATGTGAGAACTGTAATCATTTGAGAAATCCAATGGGAAAAAGGAGAGCATTTTAGCTTGATCAATTAATCTAATAAAGAAATATATTCCTATTGCTATAATTGATAAAAATAGCCAAGAATCTGGAATTCCTTTTTTCATGAATCTTGAGACAAATGTTCCGTTTTAAAACTTTATGGAGTAGGTATTTAAATAAATAGAAGAAAGGTTAGAAAACTATTTAAAAAGAATATTAAAAAAGGTAATTATGTTAACTATTATTACTATTCCTGCATATAATGAGGAGGAAACTCTTCCTTCAGTAATTAAAGAAATAGATATGGTTATGAAAAAAACTAAGTATGTCTATAAAATAATGGTTCTAGACGATGGTTCTGTGGATAATACTGTTAAAGTAGCTAAGAAGGCAGGAGCTATTGTTTATTCTAATTTAAGAAATAGGGGATTGGCTGAGACTTTTAAGCATGAGATGAGAAGGTGTTTGGATTTAAATGCTGATATTATTGTTCATACTGATGCAGATGGCCAGTATCCTGCTGAATATATCCCTGTTATGTTGAAAGAGATAGCAAAGGGGAATGATTTGATTTTAGGAAGTAGATTTGCTGGTGAGATAGAAGATATGCCTTGTCTTAAGAAATGGGGGAATATTGCATTTGCAAAAGTATTTGCTCAATTGACCAAGACTAAAATAACTGATTCTACAACTGGCTTTAGGGCCTTTACAAAAGATGTGGCAAAGGAGATAGAATTGAATACTGATTTTACTTATACTCATGAGCAATTGTTAAAGGCTTCAAGGTTGAAGTTTAAGATTAAAGAAATTCCAATATATGCAAGAAAAACTAGAGAGAGTAAGTTGATGAAAGGGCCTATTGATTATGCAATAAAGGCTTGGATTAATTTATTTAGGATTCAAAGAGATTACAATCCTTTAGGTTTTTTTGGTAAGATTGGAATTATATTTTTGACTGTAGGTATTTTACTTGGACTTTGGATTGTACAGACCTTTTTGTTGACTGGTCAGACTGGAGGAATTCCAAGAACCATACTTTCTGTTCTTTTGATACTGACTGGTGTGCAGATCATTTTCTTTGGGTTCCTAGCCGAGATGCAAAAGAAATAAAAAGGAATATTTAATTAATTCTACTCCTGGTTATATAGATAAGAGTGTGTTTTTATAAAATAACTTCTAGAGAGATGGTTAATAAAGCTTATAAAGTAAAATTTGAAAAAAGCTTATATGAAAAAAATATTATTACTTATCTTTTTTATATTGATAATATCTAAAATAACTATTAGTTCTTTCATAAGTGTTCCCCTTGGATTTTCTGATTCTTTAACTTATATTGATTCTGGAAGATCTATTTTTGATACTCACAGTATTAGTGGATTGGATGAGAATAAATACCCTCCATTTTACTCTTTATTAATTTCACCTGCATTTTTATTTGAAGATATGGAAAAGGTATATGGTGTTATCTATATTATAAATGCAGTTCTTTCTTCACTTATTATATTTCCAGCTTATTTATTGGCAAAAGAGTTTTTGAATAAAAGAAAAAGTTTAATGGTGGCAACTTTAGTTGCAGTTTTACCCCCTATTTTTACTTTTAGTTTTTATATAATGAGTGAGAATATTTTTTATCCTTTAGTATTATTATCTTTGTATTTATTATTTAAATCTTTTAAGGAAAGAGAATGGAGATGGGATGTTTTGGCTGGTTTTGGCATTGGTTTGTGTTTTTTAACTAAAATAATAGCTATATTCCTTTTTCCTTTGGTGGTTATATTAGCTCTGTTACATTTTAGAAAACAAATTAAGAAGAAACTTGTTCTTTTGGTTGTTGCCTTTATAACAATATCTCCTTGGTTGATTATAAAGGGTAAAACTTTGGGGTATTCTGTTCACCTGGCTAATACTACTTCAAGTTTGTTTATATCTGCTAGAATCTCTTGGTTTTTTTTGTATATTGATTATGTAATTATTGCATTAGGGATAGTTTTCTTTGTTTTGAGTTTGAATATGTTGTTGAAGTATTTGGTGTTAAGTAAGAAGAAAAAATTACTAGTAGAAATATTATTCTTTGCCACGTTATTTCTTTTAATAGTGGCCGCTAATCATAGTGGAGGAGGATATGAGAATTATGATGATTATAGGATTTTGGGAAGGTATATTGCAGCAATATTCCCTTTGATTTTAATTACTGGGTTTATTGAATTAGATAAGATTAAGAAAATACCTAAATTCCCTTTGTTTTTTAGTACTGTTTTTTTAGCTATTACCACACCAATATTATTATTTGATCTATTTTTCCCAATAAATAATACTTCTTGGACACATATTGGAATTGCAAAGTACTTTTTAGAATTGGTGGGGATGAATTATACTTTAATAATTACTGGATTATTGCTTTTAATCTGTGTAATATTCTTTTTCATAAAGAAATTTAAAATAACTAACTCTTTTAGAATATTTTTTGTCTATTTTATTATAATCTGTTTGATGAACTGTGCTGTAATGATATATGATTCGGAATATAAATGGAAATCTACAGAGGCTGTAGAGTTGGGATTATGGTTTAATGAAAATATAGAAGATCAAGGAATAGTTATGTTTGACATAGAAGAATTTGAGGATTCTTTGAGTTATACTCATAAGAATGATATTACTGAACAAGAAGAGAGGGCAACATTGGCAATGGCTTATTGGTTGAGAGGAGATTTTAAACTTGATACTGTTGATAATTATTTAGATTATCAATATATTGTTACTAAAAAGGATTTAGACCTTGAAATAATAAAAATTGGAAAAGAAGGTACAAATATCTATAAAACAAGTAGTTAGTAAGCTACATTTTGGTCTCCACAATTCTTTTAAATAAAGTTTTCTTAAATTTAAATATGGATTTTGAGTTTTTAAAGAGTGAAAAATTTGGGAAGTATTTACTTTACTTTTTGAATTTGGCTTTATTTGTTGCCCTTTTAGTTTATGCTACTAAATATTATTCTACAATAGTATATACTTTTTCTAGTGTAAATTTGTTTTATTTGGGATTGGCTTTTGTTATTTTGTTATTTATTTGGTATATTTCTGGTTTTAAGTGGTATATGTTGATGAAGATTTTTAATAAAGAAATCCACTTTACAAGGTTTTTGATGATTTTTTTGGCTTCTAACCTTTACAAGTATATCCCTCCAAAAGGAGTTAATTATTTAATGAGATATAAGTTTTGTAAGAAATTCAATAGGCATTTAGATGGTAAGATTTCTACTATGTTTGCTGAGTTTTTTTCTGAGTTGTATATTGCTGCAGTTTGTTTTTTAATTCTTATGGTTTTAATTGTAGATTATAATATTTGGGCTTTAGTTATTGCTATTTTAGCTTTAACTGGGATGACTTTATTTATGTTTTTTCCTAAATTATTCTCATTTATTCCTTTTCGATTTGTTAAAAAATTAATTTTTCAATTTAGAAAGATAAGAGGAACAAAAGCATTTTACTATTCATTCTTAGTGACTTTTTTTGTAGCTTTATTTCATGGATTGGGTTTTTATTTAGTTATTTTGGGCTTTGGATCTAGTATTTCTTTTGTTGTTGCTTTGTTTATTTTTTATTCATCCCAATTTTTTACATATTTGTTTTTTTCACCTGCAGGAATTGGGGTGAGAGATGTAACTTTGGTGGGGATTCTCTATTTGTTAGAAGTTGATCCAGCTTTAGCTATTACTATAGTTTTGAGCCATAGAATATTAATATTTGTTTCAGAATTGGTTTTGGGTGTTCCTTTTGTTATTTATTTAAATAGGAAATTAAATTCTTGAGAAAATTGCTTTTAGTCTTCTTTAAAAATTTTTTATTTTTGTTTTATAAATTTAACTGATTTATACTATAGGAAGGTTTAAATTAGGATTGTGTTTTTTTATTGCTATGGATAAATACCTATTTGAAGGGGAGGGTTTATATGTTTACCTCAAGGAGGTTTTACTTTGAAGATTTTATTTGTTTCAGGTAGAGAGATTTCTTACTCTAGAAATAGTATTATATTGAATATTTTGAAAGAAAATCATGAAGTTAGGGTTTGTGTGACTAAATTCAAATCATATCCTATACGTATCTTAACCACTTTTTTTAAGCTTTTTTATTATAATCTGAGGTATAAAAAAGATATGATATTTGTTGGCTTTTTTGGTCAACCTTTTGTACCATTTATTAGACTCTTTTCTTCAAAGAGGATTATTTTTGATGCATATATATCAATGTATAACACCCTTGTTGAAGATCGTAAATTAATCAAAAATTATTTTTTGAAAAAATTTATTAAATATTACGAAAAATTATCTTGTTTATCTGCTAATCTTATATTAATGGATACTAATCAAAATATTTATTATCTTAAACGGTTATGTAAATTAAAAGATAGTGATTTCAGGAGATTATTAGTGGGAGTTGATGATACAGTATTTAAAAAGAGAAGTTTTCTTGTCAAGACTAAAACTTGTAATATTTACTTTTGTGGGAGTTTTATTCCTTTACATGGTGTTGAATATATAATAGGGGCAGCAAAGATCTTAAGAGATGAAAATATTCATTTCCATATTATTGGTAAGGGGCAGACATATAATTTATGTAGGGGAATTGTTAAAAAATCTAATCTTAATAATGTTACTTTTTATGGTCTTCAGAAATTTGAAGATTTACCTTCTCTTTTGTCTAAAGCTGATATTGGTCTTGGTATCTTTGGTGACACTTTGAAAACAAAAATAATTAACCCTAATAAAGTTTATCAGTTGGCGGCCTTATCTGTGCCAATTATAAGTGCTAGAACTCCTGCAATTGAAGAAGTTTTCACACATAAAAAAGATATTTATCTTTGTGAACCTGCAAATTCTGAGTCTTTAGCACGTGCAATCATGGATTTAAAAGATGATACAAAACTGAAACAAAAACTTTCTTTGAATGTGTATAATTTATGTCATTCTACTTTCTCTATACAAGCTCTTTCTAAAACGCTTAACTCTTTTTTAGTTAATAAGAATAAGTGAGTACATTTAAGTGGTAAAAATATTAACAAAGTATTTATAAATAATCCATATTATTATTATTTCTTGTTAAATGAAAAATGTACTAATATTGGGGGGACTTGGATTTATTGGTGGTTATTTATCTAGAAAATGTGTTGAATTGGGATATAATGTGACTATATTGTCTCGTTCGGATTCTAAAATTGAAAATATTAAGGAAATTAGAGATTCTGTTAAATTAATTATTAAAGATGTTAAAGATATTGGAGAAGAAGTAAAGGATCAGGACATAATATTTCATCTTGCAGGAAGCACAGATAATTATGCAATTATTGATGGAGAACCCTACAAAGATATTGATATGAACTGTAATTCTACAATAGCTTTGCTTGAAGCTTGTAAAAATTATAGCCCAAAAGCAAAAATAGTATTTGCAAGTACATTTTTTGTCAATGGGAGGCCAAAAGATCTACCTGTAGGACCAAACTCCCCAACAAAACCTTTGGGACTTTATGGGGCCACAAGACTTGCTGCTGAACATTTTTGTCAAATCTATTCTAATATTTTTGATTTAGATATTGTGATTGCAAGGTTTACAAATGTTTTTGGACCTAAGGAAATTATTAGTAAGAAAAAAGCAGGGTTTAATTATTTAATAAATCTGGCAGTTAATGGCAATGAATTAAAGGTTTATGGGGGGGGAGAATTTTATCGGGATTATATATATGTTGAAGATGTTATTGATGCGTGTTTAACTTTGGCAGATAAAGGAATTTCTGGTAAGGTTTATTATGTGGGGAGGGGAGAATTTGTAAAATTTAAAGAATTAGTTGATATAATTGTGAAAGAAACTGGTGTTTTAATAGTCAATATAAATCCTCCTGATTTTCATTTGCGTGTTGGTATTAAGGATTTTGTATCAGATGTTTCAGACCTAAAATCGTTGGGTTGGTATCCTAAAGTATCTTTAGATGAAGGTATTAAAAAAACAATAGCTTTTTATAGGAATCTTAAAAATATAGGATAATGGAAGTAGAAAATTCAAGGCTGGAAATACGGAAAAAGATTAATTCTTTAGTGAAACAATTTTATGAACTTAAAGATGAGACTTTTGTACCTGGTCAAACTCACATATTAACTGGTTTAGCAGTTTATGATGATTTAGAACTTAATGCAATTTTTAATTCTGTGCTTGATGGGTGGTTTGGGTTTTCAAAGAAAGGTGAAGAATTTGAAAGAGAATGGGCCAAATATGTTGGAACTAGGTCTTCTGTGTTAGTTAATTCTGGTTCATCTGCAAACTTTCTAGCTTTGGATGGTGTTAAGAAACTTAATAATCTTAAAGGTGGAGAAATAATTACTGCTGCTTGTTCATTTCCAACAACTGTTAATCCAATAATTCAATTAGGGTTTAAACCCCATTTTTTGGATGTTGATAAAAGTTTAAATGTGAATCCTGAAGAGATTATTTCGGCTATAAATGAGAATACTAAAGGGATTATGATTGCGCATACTCTTGGAAACCCTGCTAAGATTGCTGAAATTGCTAAAATTGCAGAGGAGAGAGGATTATTTTTAATTGAAGATTGTTGTGATGCTGTAGGTAGTACTTATGAAGGGAAGAATTGTGGTACTTTTGGTATTGCTTCAACTTGTAGTTTTTATCCAGCACATAATATAACTCTTGGAGAGGGAGGGTCAATTGCTATTAATAATCCTGAACTTTGTAAAATAATTAAAAGTTTAAGATCATGGGGTCGAGATTGTTTTTGTAGGTCTGATGAACATAAAGAACTTGGCGCTTGTAATAAAAGGTTTGATTATTTGTTAGGAGGGATTTATTATGATCATAGGTATGTTTACTCACAAATTGGTTATAATCTTAAACCTTTAGAATTGCAGGCAGCTATGGGGTTAGAACAGATTAAAAAAATTGATCAATTTAATAAAGCAAGAAAGAGGAATTATAAGATATACCAACAAGAGTTAGAAAAATTTGATAATTATATAAATTTACCAGAGATAAATCCTAAGGCAGATCCAGTTTTTTTTGGGTTACCTTTAATTGTTAATAACCCTGATGTGAGTCGTCAGGATTTAATGAAGTTTTTAAATTCTAATAAGATAGCTACTAGATTTTTGTTTGGGGGAAATTTATTAAATCAACCAGCATATAAGAATATTGATTATCTTAAAACTGGTGAACTTGACTATACAAATAATTTATTTAAAAATTGCTTTTGGTTAGGTATACATCCAGGAGTAACTGAGGAAATGATTAAATATGTCATTTCAAAATTTAAAGAATATTTTTCTAAGTGTTAGAGTACTGTTTTAGTGATCTGCTTAAGATAGTGAGAAAGTATAGAAATATTTATAAAATAAGTTTTAATTTCTTTGACTATGTGGAGAGATCTGCTGAACTTGCTACTGTGAGTTATTTGACTTTTTATCGTTTGGGTTAAGGAGGAATTTAGTATGAGTGATTGGAAACCAAACGAACCATTCTTGGAATGGCTTTTAGATGAAGTGTTTAAAAAAACTATGAGAATAGATATAGACACACCTTTTATATATACTCCTGATGGGACTAAGAAAGGTAAAGAAGGTTATACTCTAAGAGAAGTTATTGATGTGATGAGAGAAGGCACTCCTTTTGGAAGATCTATATATGGAGATTTTTGGGATGAACCAGTAACAAGGGGAGAATTCGAAGATTACCTTAGGGAATAGTTATTTTTTTAGAACTTCCTTGTAGGTTTCATAGAATTGCTGCATTGTTTTTTCTTGGCTAAAATCTTTTACTCTTTTAAGGCCTTTCTTAATAAGAGATTTCTTTATGTTTGGTTTAAAGGAGGTTTTAAGTTTATCATGTAATTCTGTATAATCATTTTCCTTAAAGACTAAACCAGCCTTTGCAATTACATGAGGTATTTCTCCTGAATCAGATCCAATTACTGGAATTTCACATGCCATGGCTTCAATTATAACATGGCCAAATTGTTCTTTCCATTTAGGCATAGATCTTGAAGGTAGGACAAAAGCATCAAATGTGCTCATGTATTGTGGAATAGAAGAATATTCTACTGTATCAATAAATCTAATATTATCAAGAATTCCCAATTTTTTTGCATACTTAATAAGATTCTTTTTTTCAGGTCCTCTTCCAATTATTACTAATGTATATTCTTGGTCTAGAAGTGATGCTGCTTTCATTAGAGTATCTATACCCTTGTCTACAACTAATCTACCAATGAAGCCAATAATCTTCCCTTTTAACTTTAACTTGGATTTTAGTTTTTTTATTGGTGTTTTTTTAAAATAATTTAAATTAATTCCATATCTTGGAACTATTTTCATGGGTTTCTTAAATCCTTTTTTTCTTAAAATGTTTAGAGCATCTTGATTTCCAGGAAGGGCATAATCTGCAGCATTTAGGGAAAAATTTTCAAAAAATGATAGGGGAAATGGTCTTTTTTTGTAATAAATATTCTCCCAGGAAAATGTTATAATTTTGGTTTTTGGCAAGAATATTTTGGTGAGTGTCATTAATTGAAAACTAAATAAGGAATAGGGTTCTTCTTCAACATGAATGACATCTGGATTTATATTAAGTAAATATTTTAATAATGGTGAGAAGAAAAATAGGGCACTTTCTTTTTTTAAGAAGATTAGATTTGTAAGATGGGCCGTATAGTTTTTATTCGCAAATGTTTTTCTATTAATTGAGAATGTTTTTAATGTACGTTCATATTTAGAAGGAACTAATAGGTGAAGGTCGATATTTTTGTATTTACTTAAAATATCTAATTGTTCATGTAAACCTGTATTGGGGTCAATATAGGTTCTTGCTATGATTAATACCTTCATTTTTGATTAAATATAGTCTTTTTATGATCTTTTATAAGATTATCTTATGTAGAAATTAACTAGTCTATTTATATATTTTAAGATGGTCTTATCATTAATAATCTTTAAATATGGGACCAATCATAATAGAAAAATGTCAAATGATGCAATAAAAAGTATTGCAAAAGGGGCCCTATGGATGTTTTTAGGATTCTTTTTAGCAAAAATATTGAGCTATTTTTATAGGATTGTAATAGCTAGGATTGGGACCTATGAATATGGTTTACTTTCTTTAATGTTGGCTGTTTTTGGTATTTTTACAGCTTTTGCATTGTTAGGGCTTAATTATGGTGTTGTTCGATATGTTGCTTTTTATCAAGGTAAGAAAGATGATGCTAGAACCAAGGGAACAATTTTATCTTCATTAAAAATAGCATTGCCTTGGAGTATAGTTCTTGCATTTGGTTTGTATATATCCTCTGATTTGATTGCAGTTGGAATATTTAATGAACCTAATCTAAGTTTATTATTAAAAATAATTTCTTTTGCATTGCCTTTGGAAGTGACTAAGTCCTTACTTTTAAAGGTAGCCAAGGGATTCAAAAAAATTGAATATATGGTATATGTTAAAGATATCACAGAAGGGGTTGCTAAGATTATCTTAACTTTGATATTCTTGTATATTGGGCTGGCAGTATATGGGGCTGCATTGGCTTATACTTGTGCTTTATTTATCTGTGCTTTACTTGCACTTTATTTTTTAGAATGGAGAATTTTTCCAATATTTAGGAGTAAAACTAAGAGTATTAATGAAACTAAAAAATTATTTAAGTATTCTTGGCCAATGTTGTTCTCAGATTTTTTATTTTTAATAGTTTTATGGACAGATACTTTTATGTTGGGATATTTTAAAACTATTGCAGATGTGGGAATATATAATGCTGCAAGTCCAACTGCACAATTAATGTTTGTGGTTCCTTCTGCAATAGCTTCTATGTTCTTTCCAGTTTTAAGTGGGTTATATGCTAAGAAAGAAATGAGTGATTTTAAAGTAACTTACAAAGTGATAAATAAATGGATTTATGCAATTAATATAATGGTTGCAATTTTGTTTGTTGTGTTTGCAAGACAAATATTAAACATTTTATTTGGGTCAGAATATGCAATTGGAGCTATTGCTTTTATTATTTTGACTGTGGGGTATTTCCTTTCCTCTTTGAGTTGGACAGCAAAAACTGTGCTAATTGTGATGAAAGAAACTAAATTTATTTTATTTTTGAGCTTGTTGGGTGCAGGTTTGAATATAATACTGAATTTTTTCTTGATTCCAGATTATTCTTTGGCTGGAGCTGCAATAGCAAGTGCAATATCTTTTATTGTAGTAACAATAGCAACAATAATCTATACTTATAAGGTTTCAAAGATAAATCCTTTTGATTTTACTTATCTTAAGGTTTTATTGTCTGCATTGGTAGCTGGAGTAGCAATGTGGTTCCTTCAGGGTTGGGTGGGTTTAGGAGGTATTTTATCACTTGTTGTTGGAAGTAGTTTGTTTGTAGCAATTTATTTGGGAATGTTATTAATAACTAAATCTTTTGAAGAAAAAGATAAAATGATATTTAAGACAATAAAGGATAAAATATTTGGGGAGAAATCTGATTCGTAAGTTTTAAAAGGATAAATTTAAACAGGTTAGTTAGGAAATGAAAAAAGATTTATTTAATAAAAAAATATTGTATACTGATGTAAAGTTAGGAAAAATACCATTTAATAGGGGGTTTACAATAAAGAAGTTTCTTAATTTTGTTCTAATTTATTCTCAAATGAAAATATTCAAGAATTCAAGAGTTTATGGTAAACCTTATCGATTGATAATTGATCCAGTAAATATTTGTAATTTGAAATGTTCTCTTTGTCCTACGGGTGCTAATAGTCCGGGGAGAAAAAAATGTTCTATGAAGTTTGAGGAATTTAAAAAAATAATTGATGAAATGGGAGATTATCTATATTCCATTGATTTGTATAATTGGGGAGAACCATTTCTTAATAAAGATATTTTTAAGATGATAAGGTATGCACGTAGAAAGAATATTATAGTTCATATTAGTAGTAATTTAAATATATTTGATGAAAAAAATGCTGAAAAATTAGTAGATTCTAGATTGGATTATCTTGTTGTATCTTTAGATGGGGGAAGCCAAGAAACATATGAACAATATAGGATTGGTGGGAATTTTGACCAAGTAATCAAGAATATTAAGTTAGTAGTGCAGAAGAAAAAAGAGAAGAAATCTAAATTTCCTGTAATTTGTTGGCAGTTGTTAGTAATGAAACAGAATGAGGGAGAATTAGAGAAAGTTAAAAAAATGGCTAAGGAAATAGGGGTGGATATTTTAGATTTTAAGCCAATTAGAGCAGATTTAGGTCATGAGGTACTTAAATCAGATAAAGAAAAATATGATAGTGCAAAAGAGTTCCTTCCTGAAGATGAAAAATTAAGTAGATTTGATTATAATAAAAAGAAGAGAAGTAATAAAGTTACAAATTGTTTATACTTATGGAGTTCTATGACTATAAATCCTGATGGAGGAGTATCTCCTTGTTGTTCTACTTATGAAGATGTGTTTGATTTTGGAAATATTCTTACTGATGGATTCAAAAAAGTGTGGAATAATGAAAACTATGTAGAATCTCGTAAATTAATTGCTAAAGGTAAAGAACCTAAGGTTAAAACTGTTTGTTACTCTTGTTATAAGAATGGAATTGTAGATAATTAAAGAGTTGAGTAGATTTCTTTGTAAGAGTTTAAGAATTTCTCATTAGAGAAATGTTTTTGTGCTGTTTTGTAACAATTCTTTTGGTAGGTTGAGTAGTTCTTTTCCATTTTTTTCATTGCTATTACTAATGCTTCTGAAGTTGGTTCAATAACTATTCCTACTTTTTCTGATTTAACTACATCTGCAATTTTACAAGCTTTTGAGATGATAACCGGTCTTCCAAAGCAGATGCTTTCTACAATAGAGTTAGGACAGGGCTTAGAACCTTTATTTCCTCTGTTTAAGTATAATGTAACATCTCCTTTTGTGAAGATGTCTTCAGGTCCAGGAACTTGGGGGAGGAAATGGACATTTTTTAGATTTATTTTTGGATGATTTTTAGTTCTCCAAAACATCAAGAAATTATAATTTACTTCTTTAGCAGCGTCGAAAATAAGATCAACACCCTTAGCCTTAAAATGGCTCTTATCTAAAGGAGAAGAAGCAAAGATAAACTTTCCTGAGAATTTATTTTTATTTTCTGTAATTTCATAGGAGGGATAGATTAATTTTACTTTGTTTTCTTTTATTCCTAGATTTAAGAGATTCTTTCTATCTATTTTAGTTTCAACGACAATAAAATCTAGTTTCTTGTAATATTTAATTAAGGTTTTTAGTTTCTTTAGTGAGTAGGCTCCAGCACCAGTAAGGATTAAGGGCCTTTTATTTAATAGCTTAAGGAAAAAGTAATTATCCAATGAAGTGTAGATATGAGATATTCCTTTATTGTAGAATGGGAGAGCTAACAAACCAAAAGGGAAATATTTATACTTGAATGCTAAATATTTAGAATTGAAATTCCAATCAGAAATTGGGTTGTAGATTCTAGACTTGAATCTCTTGTGCAATAAAGCTACCTCTTTAGAGATGGCTTCATATTTTGGATTATACTGTTGTACAAAAAAGTTTATTTTTTTCGACATATTATCATCCATTCTAATGGATTATTAGAAGGTATTTTTTCAAGAGATCTAATTAATTTATAACCCCATCCAGGGATACTTATGGCTGCAGTTAACTTAGAAATTGCAGTTATTGTATAGAGGTGATTTAAACAAGGGTATAATTTGATATCTTTAAATCCATTTTCTTTTAATTCTTTGATCAAATCTTTTTTCTTGTACAATCTATCATATATCTGATAGTGGTGGAATCCTTTTCTTTTTCTGACATGATATGATTTATCATAATTAACTGCATCAAAGATAAAAATCCCATCTTTTTTCAAATGTTTTTTTATTTGAGTATAAACTTTGACTCTTTCTTTCAGATGATAATGTCTAATAAATCTAAAAGAATAGATTAAATCAAATTCTTCTTTTAATGAAAATGCAAAAGCGTCTACTTTCTTAATTTTCCAGCCCAGTAGAATAGATTCTGCAATTTGGATCATTTCATCACTATAGTCTAGAGCATAGGCTTCAACAAATCCCCGGATATCTTTAGATAATCTTGCTGGACCACAGGCTAGATCCATTATTCTCTTGCCCTTGACAAACTTATTTAGAAATAAAACTTGAGAGACATGCATGTATCTTCCTAAGGGAGTTGAGAATCTATCTTTAACATAAGTATCAACTACTTTCTGCTTTTTATAGTACTCTTTTAATCCATCTTTAGACGAAATTGGCATAATTTCCAAACAATCAGCCCATTTATAAATTTTATCAAACACTATTGCTTCTTATAGGCACAAAGTACTTCATAACACTCTAATTCCTCAAAATCGGCAGGAGCTTCATATGTCCTCATAAAGATGAAATATGGCTCTTCTGGTAATTCTTGAGTATTTCTTTTATAACCGAAGTCGAAGTAGATTAATCTGAGAATATCAAACTTGGGTTCTTCTTCAAAGTAGAAACTAGTGTAGACTTCATAGCCTTCTTCTTCAGCCATATACTCATCCCACCAGTAAAACTGATAGGAATTGTCAAAATTTCTAACAACTTGGACCATATCCCAACCTAGTACAAATTCTTTAACTTCAAAATCTTCTTGGATTGCAAGAGAGTCAGCTTTAATCTGAGAGTTAAATTGGTTCATGTTGTCTGTTAGATCATCATATATAATAAAAGCAGATAGAGCAATAAATAGAACAAAGATAATAGTAACTCTGTTTTTACTCATTCTGGCTACAGATTTTGTAAAGAGTATAAAGAGTGCAGGTAGGAATACAAAAGAGTAAGGATATAATCCCCCAAGTACAAAGACACAAAGGGAAGAGATACCCAAAAACCAAAACTGTTTTTTATATTTCCTGTAAGCTAATTTTTTGAAAATAAAGTATAAAGGGATTAACATAGAGATAAACATGATTATCAGTGCAAAGAAATAATCATTCATAAAAAATTGAAAATTGTTAAATAAGGAAAAGATTGGAGAAGATCCTGAATTATAACTTGTGTTTAAAACTCTTGCAACGACATTTGATGAAAATAATCTTAAAATAGAGTGAAGTGGAAATCCATAGTAAAAGGAATCAAATAGGAATTTAGGAACTAATCCAATTAAAACAAAGATCAAATAGGATAAGAAATACTTGAATTTGACATCGATGAAGAATACAAACATTAGGAAAATCATGTAGATAAATACTAAAAAGTAGAAGCCACCACAGAATCCCATTATTAGTCCGGACATTGCTAGAAGAACCCAATGTTTTGACTTTACCCATTTAGTTAGGAAAAAATAGGCTAATAAGAAGAATAGGGCAGCAATTAATACTGGGCTATTAGTTCCAATCACCCCAATAGTAACTGGACAGAGTAAGAGTAAAAATATAGAGATTTCTTTTTTAGTAATGAGATATAAGAGTAAGCAAATAAGTAGAATAATTAAGAATCCAATAAATTTGTATAAACCATCTGAATAAAAGTCGCCAGTTAGTTTTCCAACAATATAAGGATATAAAGCTGAATGGGCAGAATACATTTGGATATTGCTTTCACCAGAAGCAAACATCTCAGCCATTAAGTAGTATTCATTAGTATCACTGGTTTCATTGTCTTGTCTGAAAATAGCAAAAACAGATAATAATACTATTAGAATAACAAATAGCCAGATATACTTAGATTTCATAAAATTCTCAGATAAATCACCCTTTAAATTATTTATTAATCTATAAGGAATCCTTTTGAACCTGTTTTCCTACTTTTCTACCAGAAATTAAGGCAGTATTCATATTTCTTATCAATGGATAGGAGACTGCAACACCTGCAAAATAGATATCTCCATTTTTTATTTTTGGCATGTTTAAGTGGAAATTTTTGTCATAAATTGGGCTTGCGTATTTCTCTTTGAAAACCTCTGCCCATTGGATATCTGAGTTTGGAAAATATTTTCTAACATCAGCTAGATATTTGTCTGTAATCATATCTTTTGTTAGTTCTAGATCTTCTTCAGAACCTCCATATCTTAAAATCCAATTTACTTTTGAATCGTAAGCATCATATAGATAAGAATGTTGCATTAGCATATGGGTTTTTTCTTTAAGGATATTTAACCAATAATGATTGCTTAGAAACTTTTTAGTACCAAAAACCACACTGACACAAGAACAATATTTAATTTTAGATATTCTTTTTACTTCTTCTTCATTAAAGTTCTTTTGTATTTTTAGGAATTCTGGAACTGGAATAGTGACAATGATTTTGTCATAGGATTCTCCATCTATTGTTTTGTTTTTACAATCTAGGGTGGATATTGGTTTATCTTTTAAGATTTTAACTTTTCTTTTTTTTAGACTATTTTCAAATCGGTTGATGAATTCATCTAATCCTTTTTTTGGGTAGCCAAATAATCCAGTTGCTTCTTTTGCTTTTAGTCTATGGGCAAACTGTTTGGCTGAAATTTCACTTAAAGGAATATTAAATTTATTTTCAGCATACAATGGAACAAATAGTTTATGTGTTACTTCTTTTCCTGTAGCTTTTTTTAGCCATTTTTGAGCATCAAGATGATCTGGTATTTTATTTGGATTCATAAAAGTATAGACAAAAAGACCAAATAGGCCATAACGAATTCTTCCTATTAAAGAAAGATGATTAAATCCTAAAAGAGAGATTGGATCTGTGAAGTTGTACATTTTTCTATTAACACAGATAGCCATCTTGGCTTTTCTCCAAGTAGAAGTTAATCCAAAGGATTTCAAATATCTCTTTGTTACTTGGTCATGATCAAAAATATGATGGTAATGTAATGGAATTTTTTTACCTTTATGTTCAAAGCTTGCAGCTAAACCTCCAACATATGAATTCTTTTCATAAATAGTAATATCATTATCTCTAGATAGAACATCAGCAGCTGCTAATCCAGCCAATCCACCACCAAGTATAGCTATTTTCATTTTTCTTTATCAAATGCGTAATCAATAGATCTTTTTAGAAGTGATTTAAAGTGAGTCCAAGATCTCACCTCTCTAGCAAGATGATACATAATTTTGGGCCTTAAGTAAAACTCTAAAAAGGCTTTTCTTTGTAATTCCTTAAGTTCTTTAGCAGTCATACCTTCTGGAGGTATTGGTGCTTTTGTGTAGAACAAACCAGACCAATCAATTTTGTCTATTTTGCCAGCGGCAATTAGATCGTTAGTAGCATCAGTTCCTGGTAGAGGTAAAAATGTACTAAAGTGTGCTCTTTTTAGTTTGAGAGACTTGGCAAATTTAATTGTTTTTTCAATATCTTCTTTAGTTTCAGTAGGATAGCCCACGATAAAAAAGGCCATGATATCAATTCCATGTTTATCAATCAATGCAACTTTTTCTTTTATTGTTTCTAATTTTAAGTTTTTCTTCATATCATCTAGTATTTTTTGAGAACCAGATTCAATTCCTAATGTTAAAGAGTAGCATCCACATTTTTTTAGTTCACTTAATACTTCATCATCTAGAGTATCTAATCTAACTCCATTTGGAAATGTTAGGTGAAATTTTAGATTTCTTTTTTTAACTTCATCACAAAATTCTAAAACTCTTTTTTTAACTTGAGTGAAAGTATCGTCGATAATATGTATTTCTTTGACACCATATTCTTTTTTTAAAAATTCTATTTCATCTACTACACTTTTTATAGATCTTTGTCTTATTCTTCTTCCTGTAACTACATGTCCTGCACAATAGGTACATCTGTAAGGGCAACCCCTAGAGGTTAAGATTGGTGCAATTGGGAATCCCCTGTAAACAGCACCTTGTGGAGCTGTAGGATAGGTTCTAGGATCTATTAGTTCCCATAAGGGCATACCTAATGAGTCAAGGTCTATTTCAAAGTAGGGTTCATTCATATGAATTCCATCTTCTTTCCAGATTAATCCTGGAATCTCTTTGAATTCTTTTCCTTCTAATAATAATTTTAATCCTAATTCAGCTTCACCATGGAAAGCACAATCAATATTGGGGAAATCTTCAAAAATCTTGTCCTTAACTCCAGAAACATGAGCTCCACCAATTATAATCTTAATATTTTCTGAAAATTCTTTAATTGTTTTTATATAATCTTGAACTGTTCCAACATCACAGGAGAAAACTTGAATTCCAACATAATTGGGATTGTGTTTTTCTAGGAATTTTAATAATTTTTTGCTATCTACTCTATCTTTGATTCCATCTATGATTATTGGTTCATTTCCAGAATTTTTCACTGCATGGGCTAAATAGCCTAAGCTAACAGGTGGAACAACATAGTGAGTATCACTATTTGGGTAGATAAGCATAACCTTCATAATTTATAGACTTTGAAAAATGTGTTTATATAGTTTTTGATGCTTAAATTCTATTTTTTCATCCAACCAAAAAACTTCAAAATATATCCGGGGAGTTTTATTAATACTCTTGGAGAAATAGAGGTTAATAAGGAATAGACTGCATAGGGTCTCATGTAAAAACTTCTATATGCTTTTCTTCTATATTTTTGGATTGTTTCAGCACTTAAATCTGGATAGGAAACAGCAACAGTGCCTTGTTCTATCTTTTCCCAGTTGTCTTCAACAAACCATCCATTTTTCTTTGCCATTTCAAAGAATTCACTTCCAGGAAAGGGAGTAGCAATGTAGAATTGAACAAAATTTAATTTTAATTCTTTAGATAGGTCAATTGTTTTTTGTAAATCTTCTTCAGTTGAAGTAGGTAATCCTAGAATAAAATGGCCAATAGTTTTAAATCCATGTTTTCTGGCAATCTTAACAGATTTTCTAGCTTGTTCAATAGTACTTCCTTTTTTCGAGAAGTCTAAAACTTTTTGAGAACCAGATTCAACACCAAAGGTAATCATTGTACAGCCACCCATTTTCATGTATTTAGCTAGTTCATCATCAAATAGATCTACTCTTGTTGTACAGAACCATTTGCATTTTTTTGCTAAGCCAATACCTTTCATCTTCTTACAGAGTTCAATCATTCTTTTTTTGTTTAGTGTGGCTAGCTCATCCCAGAACATGAAGGTTTTAATGTTTAGATCATTTGCTAACCATTTCATTTGTTTAATCATATAATCTACAGAATGGTATCTGGTTCTTCTAGCTCCTAAAAGTGGCATAACACAATAGATACATTCATAGGGACATCCTCTTCCAGATCTTACAAACATCCAATCTTCTCCACTTAATGGATATTTATATCTAGGGAGTAAATCATAAGCAGGGAAAGGTAAATCATCTAGATTTGGTTCAATCCAAACTCCTCCATCATGAGTGAGAGTGGCAACACCTTCTGCTTTTAGATTCCCTTCTAAAACTTTCATAATTGGAGTTTCTGGTTCTCCTCTAATTGCAAAGTCAATAATCTTTGGATATTTTTCAAATAATTTATGGGTTTGAGAGGTAACATGCTCTCCATACATCATAATTTTAGAATTTGTTTTTTCTTTTATTCTTCTTGCAACTTCTACATCTGTATCTATAGTTGGAGTAGAAGTATTTACAATAGTGAAATCTGGATTGAATTTTTTTACTAATTCTAAACAAGACTCATAATTAATATCAGAACCCATACAATCTATTAGTTTAAGATTATACTTTTCACGAACTGCACCAGCAATACTGATTAATGCTGTAGGTGGAAAGGTGTCTAGCCAAGTGTTTTCTTCACTTTGACATCTACCATCTCTGCTAAACTTCACTCCTTTCACTGGTGGATTCAAAACAAGAACTTTCATTTTCAAAATAGATTCTTAAATACTCTCCAAGCATAAATATAACCCATTCCCCATAAACTGATTCCAGATTCACCATATCTTCTACTTAATTCTCTACTTGGAACCTCTAAAATTCTATATTTATTCTTAAAACATCTCATACACATTTCAGTTTCAATATCAAAAATATTAGATTCTAACTTTAATCTCTTAGCAACATCTGTTTTTATTGCTCTAAAACCATTTTGTGTATCTTGGATTTTTTGGTTAAATCTCCAATTTATGATTTGGGCAATACCCATACTAAAAAACATTCTTAAGAATTTATCAAAATCTCCATGTAATTCTTCACTACCACCCATAAATCTAGAAGCAATAACCATATCTGCTTCATCAGCTTGTAATGGTGCTACAATAGAAGGTATATCTTTTGGTATATGTGATCCATCAGCGTCAATAAAGACAATAAGTCCCTCCTGAATGTGTTTAATGGCGCATCTCATCCCCTCTCCTTTTCCTTTTCCATTATCTACAATGACTTCTACACCCATAGATTTAGCAATTTCTGCAGTTCTATCTGTAGATTTCTTAGCACTAACAACAAGAACATGATCTCCATGAGGTCTAACCTTCTCAATGACCTCTTTAATCATCTTTTCTTCATTATAAGTAGGTATAACAATGGTAACTTTGTGCTTATTCATTGGAGAGAAAGATATATCCTCTATTAATAAAAGTTTCTGTGGTGGACTCTTTATTTAAACAACAATATTTAAAAATGTCAAGTAATTTCAAAGAGAAATGTTAAAGCTTATATTTAAACCAATAAAAGATATTGCATTTACAATTGCAGCATCTCAGAGACTGAGAAAGGTTGTGAAACATGTTCTTAAACATATTAATTTGAAGAAACCTATTGGTCTAAAAATGAAGGGTTATACTATGTATGGTCGGACTATTGATAGATTATTGGCTATTATTCTATGGAGATATAATCTTTTAGAAGGGTTTGAATCAAGTTTGTATCAGAAATTATTAAGAAAAGATATGAAAATATTGGATATTGGTGCTAATTTGGGTTATTATTCTTTTATTGCACATAATCGGATTGGTGAGAGTGGTAAGATCTATGCTTTTGAGCCAGAAGAAGATAATTATGGTTTGCTTGTTAAGAATATTGAGAAGAATAATACTAAAAATATAATTCCTATAAAAAAGGCTGTAACTAATGAGACTGGGAGTGGGAAGTTGTATATTTGTGAGGAACATAGGGGAGATCACCAAGTGTTTGATTCTGGTGAGGGAAGAGATTCTATTGATATTGAGACTGTTAGGATTGATGATTTTGTTAATGAGAAGATTGATTTGATTAAAATGGATATTCAAGGTTCTGAGTTTTTAGCTTTAGATGGCATGGAAAAGACTTTGGCTAATGAAAATATTATTGTGTTAACTGAGTTTTGGCCAAATGGAATTAAGAAGTGTGGTCATGATCCAAGGATTTTTTTGGAGAGGTTAAGTGAAATGGGATTTAATTTTCAAGTGATTGATGAGAAGAAAAGAAGAGTGTATAATTCTGATATTGAAGGTATTATGAAGATTTGTCCTGGTGATAAACATACTAATTTATTGTTAAGAAGGAATGAGATTAGTTAGATCATATATTTCTACTGCATCTATATCATTTATTTGTATTATTTCGTTTGGTGTGTAGATGTTGTCAAATTCTACATATGATGGATCGTCATTTGGTTCTACTGAAAGGAAAACAACTGCATATCTTAAGGTTCTATCTTCATAAGTGTAATAATTAGCCCATTCTATGAAATTGGGTCTGTGACCAAATTGTTCATTATAAGATTCTCTCCACATATAGTTGTAAGCTTCTTCTTCTGGATTAACATAGAAGAAGATCATACTTGTTCCAAAGTTAATGAAAGATTCATCTTCTTCCATGTTTTCTATTAGAAATTCTGCTGTTGGTTTGACTCCGTATCCAGCAATTAATGGATTATAACAACCATCTCCTATTTTATCACAGTAGAATGAACAAGTACTACAGTAGTAGGGTGCCATTTGGAATACAGCTACAAAAGAAAATACAATGTAGAGTATTAGTAAGGGTAGGATAATTTTTTTCTTTTTTATAATTCCATAGCTTTCAGAGAATACCAGGGACATTAATATGAAGATTATGAATGCAAAAGATAGGAATACTCTTGCTAATTGTAATGTGTTTGTGAATAGTAGGGCTAGGATTAAAGGTAAGCAAAGTAATAGTATGAATTGTTCAAATTGGGTTTTGTTCTTCTTAACTAATATCTTGTAAAATACATAGATAGCTCCAAGGAATATAACTAGATCAAATAGGTTGAAAGAGAATAGGAAGTTGTTTAGATAGCTGAATAGATCCCAGTTTAGAATGAATGAAGATACATCACTGTTGTAGGCTCTGTAAGTATCAAAGACTAGGAATATATTACTTAGGCTGAATTCAAATGTGAAGAAAAGAGTAGCTATGACTCCAATGGAATAGAATAGTAAGTTTCTTATTAATTTTCCATACTTTAAGCTTTCTTTTGATACATTTTCTAAGTATTTTTTGAAAAGATCTTTGAAGTAGTATAATATTTCTACTCTGTATTTGAATAGGATGATAAATCCACCAAATAAAATCCATAGTGCTGCAGGCATTTTTACTGAGAAGGATAGTCCTAGGAAAATACCTGAGATAACAAAGTAAAGTGTTTCTTTGTTAGATGCTTTAACTGATTTAAATGCTAACCAAAGGAAAATAAATGCACAGATTAGGAAGAAGTATAAGAAGATGTCTACATGTAGTGCTGTACTGTAGTTTAGTATTAACCTGTTGAATGCAATGAATGCAGTTCCGAATAATGCTGCATATTTATCTATGAATAAGAAAAGGAAAATGGAAAATCCAAGTAGGAATAGAATTGAGAAAATAATTCCTGGGATTCTACAGTGGGTTGTGGCATCTACTATTTCTTGGCCAAATAATTCAGCTCTTCCAGGATAGAAGTTAGGAATGATTTCAGTAACACCTGAGAAATCCTCACCAGATAGCATACAGCCTGAAGCCATGAAGAAATTTCCTAATGCTGGTTCTGCTTGGCTAGCCAATCCTGGATAGTAGTCATGAGGATAGTACCAGACTAGTCCAGTTGGGACTGTGGCTATCTGATCATTGTTTAATCCTACATCTCCAACACCATAAACTCTTAGAAAAATACCAAGACCTAAGATAACAATTAATAAGATTAGAACTAACTTATTCTTATAAAGCTCTTTAAAAGAATTTAAAGTCATAAGGAATCTTAAATTAAAACTTTTAATAAAGTTTCCTATTTTTCAGCATATAGTCTCTCGAAGTCTTTAACTAGGTTTTTTACCAAATAATTTTCAGCTTTCTTGAAGTTGTGTTCTTTTAGTTTATCTCTTAATTTTTCATCTTCAATTAACTTCAAAAGGCATTTCTTTAGTTGGTCTAAATCTTTATAGTCATACAAGAAACCTTCTTTTTCACTTACTAAGAATCTTCCACCTTCAGTTTTACTAGAAACTACTGCACATTTCCTTGCCATACCTTCAACAAGAACTATTCCAAAGGCTTCCCACTCACTAGGTAGGATGAATACTTCAGAAGTGTCAAGGCCTTGGAGTTTTTCATCATCAGAAACTCTTCCTGCAATTATTAAATGATCTTCTACATTTAGTTCTTTGGCAATTTTTTTTAATCTGTTATATTCTCCAGCCACTTCTCCACCCATTGCAAGAAATACTACATTTGGATTTACTTTTATTAGATCTGGGAGAACTCTAACAACTTGTTCTAAACCTTTGTACTCTTGAACTCTTCCTAGATAGCTGATAACAAACTTGTCTTTAAGTTTATTTTTTAATTCATTTCCTTTAGCTTTGTCATATATATTATTAGGTAAGCAAGGTGGAATAAATGTTATTGTTCCTTTTTTGAATCCATATTTTTCCATCCAAGGATATTGTTTGGGGTTATCTTGAACTGATTTATGATATAATTTGTTAATAGGATATTCTATTGTTGTATAGATGTTTCTTAGAATGGTTTGCCACCAAGGATATTTGTCTAGGGCCATGAAAGGACCATGGGGGGTGTCAATCACCATTGTTTTTGTGAATATTCTTCTTAGGACTAGTGCTAAATCTTGGAAAATGAAACCAATACTTTGGAAGTGTAGAACATCAAGATTGTACTTTAGATGTTTGAATGCAATTCCTGGATTGAATTTTAAGTAATATTTGTATTTGAACCATAATCTGCTTCTGTGGATTCTTACACCTTTGATGTTTTCTTCTTTTTTGAAGATTTTTCCATCTTTTCTATCAGAAGTGAATACATGAACTTCATGACCTTGTTTAACTAGTTCTTTGGCAAGATTAAAATTTAATTCTTCCATACCTCCAGTAGCTGGATAGAAGTAATTAGTCATAAACCCAATTTTCATAGAATCTAGATTCAACTATCTCTTTATAATGTTTATTAAAGAAATATTACCCCTACACAATATTTATAAAAAGATTTTCCAAAAATTTAATTATGAGAATAGCAATAGTTAGTATGTTCTATCTTCCAACAATTGGTGGAGTGGAAAAAGTGATTGAAGTTCTTGCAAAACAGTATATAAAGCAAGGCCATAAAGTGGATGTTTTTTGCTGTGATTGTGATAAATATAAAAGAATTAAGAAGAAATTTGAGATAATAGATGGAGTTAGAGTTTATAGATCTAGATATTGGTTAAGATTATCTTTTAATACTCATATATTTCCAGGAGTTATTTGGGATTTAATAACTAAGAAGTATGATATTATCCATTCTCATGTTGGTGCTCATGATTATGTTTTATTTGCAGGAATTATTGCAAAACTAAAAGGTGTTCCACATATCCACACAACTCATTGTCCTTGGACTGACAAGTTTAGACCTTGGCCAGCTAGATTTGCTTTGTTTTTTACTGATAATTTTTTCAACTATATTTCATTTCCTTTGTGTGATAGAATTATAGCAATTACTCCTTGGGAGATACCTGTTCTAAAAAAATATGTAAAAGAGAAGAAAATAAAGGTTTTACATAATGGAATGGCTAAATCTTTGTTTAAGAAAGTCAAGGATAATCCTACAAAAAAATCATTTATGCAAGACCCAAAAAGAAAACTTGTATTGTTCTATGGAAGATTACATCCAACAAAGTCTCCTCATCATTTTGCAGAGGTTGCTGTTGATATTGCTAAGGAAAGGAAAGATATGGAATTTGCAATTGTTGGGCCGGATGAAGGATTGATGGATAGGGTAAAGGGAATCGTAAAGGATCATCCAAGAATACATGTTTTAGGGAAATGGATCTATGAAAAGAATCCAGAACTCTATCAGGCTGCTGATGTTTATGTATTACCTTCATATAGGGAAGGACTACCTTTAACCATTTTTGAAGCTATGGCTTCAGGGTTACCAATAGTTACAACCCCTGTAAATGGTATTCCTTATGAGGTTACAAGTGGAATAAATGGGTTTTTGTTTAAACATGGTGATAGAAAGAAGATGAAGGAATATATATTAAGAATATTAGATGATCCTAAATTAGCGAAGATGTTCTCAGAAAATAATAAAAAGAAGGTAAAAGGTTATACTTGGGATCAAATAGCGGAGGAGACCCTTGATATTTACAAGGAAGAGATACTAAAAAAATGAAAGTACTTTTGATATACCCTAATGTTGTAGAATCGCCAAAGGATATTTCTATAGGTTTAGCTATCATATCCTCTTTGTTAAAACAGAATAAGCATGAAGTAAGGCTTTTAGATACTACTTTTAAGAAACCTAAGAAAAAGGAGATAATTGAGTTAATTAAAACTTTTGATCCGGATGTTGTAGGGGTAACAGCAGCAACAAATGATTTGGATAATGCAGTTAAGATTTGTAAAATAATTAAGAAGGTAAAACTTATTCCAATAGTTTGTGGGGGTTATCATGCAACAATTGCTCCTGAAGATATTTTAGAGCAAGATTGTTTTGATGTGGCTGCAATAGGGGAATCAGAGTATTCTTTTGTAGAACTTCTTAAGGAATTGGAAAAGGGTGGAAGTAAGTTTGAGACAAAAAATCTTTGGTATAAATATGAAGGGAAGATAATTAAGAATGAGATTGGGAGATTGAGTCAAGATTTAGATAAGCTTCCTTTTGCCGATAGGGAAATATTTGATTATCAAAACTATATCAATTCAAATAGGGGATTAGCTACTTTTATTTCAAGTAAGGGTTGTCCTTTTGAGTGTTCTTATTGTATTAACAAAGTTTTAATTGAGAAGTATAAAGGAAAAGGAAAGTACCTTAGATTTAGATCAATTCACAATTTATTAAAAGAAATAAAGGATGTAAAGAATAATTATAAAATAAAAGAAATTGAGTTTTACGACGACACTTTTACTTTGAATAAGGAAAGGTTGAGAGAATTTGCAGAAAGATATCCTCAAGAGGTTGGAATTCCATTTTATATTAATGCTAGAGTTAATGCTGTAACTAAAGAAGATTTTAGATTATTGAAACAGGCAGGGTGTATTAGGGTTTCTATTGGTATTGAATCGGGTGATCCTTATATCAGAAATACTATTTTATCAAGAAATCAAACAGATGAGCAGATAATTAATACATTTAAATGGGCTAAAGAAGCAGGATTGAAGACTTATGCTTTTAACATGATAGGGATTCCTTATGAGGATGGAATAAGTATTAAGAAAACTATTGAACTTAATGAGAAAATACAACCTGATTATGTGGGAGTTTCTATTTTTAATGCTTTTAAGGGTACAAAGTTGTATGATTTGTGTAAAGAGAATGATTGGTTAAAGGAAACTGATTCAAAATCTTATTTTCAATCTTCAAATGTGGAACATCCTAATTTTACAGTAAAACAATTAAAGAGGATAAGAGATAAGTTTGGGTTTAGGGTGTATAAGAAGACAAATAAGAAGAGAGCTTATATTGACTTGATTGATAAGAAGTTTACAAAAGTTCCATTGTACACAAGATTAAGATCCAAATTGATTGAGAAAGGAGTAAAGAAGATTGTTGAAAAATGATTACTATTATTATTACTGCATATAAGGAAGAGAAAACTGTGGGAAGGGCAATTGAGTGTTTTCTTAATCAAAAAGTTGATGAAGATTTTGAGATCTTAGTTGCTTGTCCTGATGAAGGTACAAAGAAAGTAGTTGATAGTTATTCTAAGTATAATGTAAGGCATGTTGAGGATCCAGGGAAGGGAAAGCCAATTGCTTTGAATATTTGTTTTAAGGAAGCAAGAGGAGATAAGATTATTCTAACTGATGGAGATGTACATGTAAGTAATAATGCTATTGAAGAATTAATGAAAAAATTGAATAAGAAAGGGGTTGGTGCGGTTACTGGGCGGCCAGTTTCAATAAACTCTAGAGCTTCTATGTTGGGTTATTTTTCTCATTTGTTGACTGATCTTGGTGCTCATGATACTAGAAGAAAATATGTTAATAAAGGTAAATTCATAGTTTGTTCTGGATATTTATTTGCAATGAAGAATGTATTAGATAGTTTACCTGAAGATGCTCTATCTGATGATGCTGTTATGACTCATATGATTCATGAGAAAGGATATAAGATTGGATATGCACCAGAGGCAAAAGTTTATGTGAAATATCCTACCAACTTTAAGGATTGGATAATACAGAAAAAGAGATCTGCTGGAGGATATAACCAATTAAAACAATATTTTCCTCAAAGAAAAAGAATGAGGTCTTTTTGGAAAGAGATTGCAGAAGGATGGTATAAGCCTTTGACTTATCCAAGAACTCCAAAAGAAGTAATTTGGACTTTGTGGTTGTATATGTGTAGATTATATCTTTGGTTTAAGATTTATCAAGACATTAATTTGAAACAGAAGAAGTTTGAAGAGGTTTGGGTGAGAGTAGAGAGTACAAAATGATTATCTTTTTAAATAAATAAACTATTTCTTGGGGTATGGAAGGGGAGTCTAAGGGCCATTTTGATGTTTATGGAAAATACTATTTACTTGGAATTTTGATACTAGCTTTTGCTGTTAGGTTATTCTTTTTCTTAAAATATCAGAATCAAGCACTTTGGTGGGATGAGGCTGATTATTTATCTATAGCAAAGAGTTGGGCTTTGGGTACTCCAAATCAAGCACCACCTTGGAGAGCTTGGGGGATTGCTGTTTTGTATGGTCCAATATATTGGTTGGGTGGAGGAGAGTCAATAATTAGGTTTATTGAGATTTTATTTTCAGTTGGTGGGATTTACTTAACTTATTTGGTTGGTAAGGAGTTTTATAGTAAGCAAGTAGGTTTGATAGCTGCTTTAGTAATGTCAAGTTATTGGTTGCATATTTTTTGGACAGCAAGAATCTCTATGGGTGTGATAGGGTTGGTATTTTGGATTGGGGCTGCTTTATGTTTTTACAAAGGATATGTACAGAAGAAGACGAAGTATCTGATTGTTTCTGGGGTATTGATTGGTTCTGGAATATTTATTTATGAGGCTGTTGGATTTATAATTCCATTTATTGCATTGTTTTTACTTACTACTGAGAAACTTAAGTTTTTGAAAAATAAGAAGTTTTGGATATTTATTGCAATTATTTTAATAGCTGCAACACCATTTTTCATAAGGAACTATGTTGTATATGATTCTATATATCCTAGGATAGGACATCAGATAGAGGATGTGACACCTACTGATGATTTTGTACCTGATTGGCAGAGGCCTATTGGTGAGGTTATGTCTGATTTGTTTATTTTCTTTACACAGATGCCGAGTTTACTCAAGTGGGGATTTTTGATATTGGCAATAATTGGTTTAAGTTATTTTTTCAAGGTAGCATTAGGATTTGATTTAATCTGGAAGGATAAGTCGAGTAAATTGAAGAAGGATTATTTTATCATATTGTGGGCTTTAACTCAATTGTTAATAGTTGGGACTTTAATTGCAACACAAGGGTATATGTATGAACCTAGGTTGGGGTTTCCAGCATTTCCAGCAATAAGTGTAATAGTAGGATTAGGGGCAATGGTTTTGTATAATTCTGTAAAGAAATATAACAAAGAGACAGGTATTGTTGTTATTGCTATTTTGTTAATTTGGGGTGCAGGAGCAGGTGTTGCTTATGCTAATGATTCTATTGAACAGAAGAGTCAATCTTTTTATTATGAACGAGAGGCTGGTGAGTGGCTGAAGGAAAATACTGAATATGGGGATGTTGTATTGGCTTGTTCGCAGTCTGTTCCTTTATTATATTATTCTGAAAGAGATGCTATAGGGTTTAGTTATCAAAATATATCAAGTTTTGATGAGGCAAGAGAAATTTATGATGCAGAATACATTGTTTTTGATTTTTATAGTTATGCTTGTAATTCCGATTATATTGTAGAGAATGAAGATAGTTTGGAATTAGTGCAAGCTTATTTCCTGGATGCAGAACAAACTCAGCCAATTATCTTAATTTTTAGAGACAAAGCATAAAGTTTTTAAAATCAAATAAGAATATAATTAAAATGAAGAAGTATTTGGAACATATTTTAAAGTGGTCTTTGGCAGCAGTTATAATCTTCTTCTTGGTTTGGTATTTTCTATTACATTATAATCAAATAGATTGGAGTTCTATTGTATTTAATCCAGTATTTCTTGTAATCTCTTTTGTATTATTGTTTTTGGATTATTTAATGTTGGCCAATGTTTGGAGAGTTATTTTGAAGAAGTTGAAATCTCCTTTGCCTTTTTACAAAGCTAATAAGGTTTATTTTGCTTCTATTTTGGGAAGATATGTACCTGGGAAAGTTATGCTTCTAGTGGGAAGAATCTATTTAGGTGGTAAGGAAGGAGTAGATAAAAAGATTATTATTACTAGTATTATACTTGAAGTTGCATTATTGGTTGTAAGTGGAATTATACTATTTATACCTGCAATATTCTTTTTTGATAATATACCTTTGTGGTTGATAATTATTTCTATGTCTTTAATACCTGTAATCTTGGTGTTATTAATACCTAGTTTGTTTAAAAGAATATTAAATTTTGGATTGAAACTTATTAAAAGAAAACCAATAAAATTAGACTTACATTATAGGGATATTTTAGAAATACTTGTTATGCATTTGGGAAGATGGCTTATTGATGCTATGGCAATATATTTCTTGTTTAGATCTATAACTCCTTTGCCTTATGATATAATTTATGTTTTACCTGGAATTGTTGGAATAAGTACTGTTGCTGGAGTTTTGGCTATAGTAGCACCTGGTGGTGTAGGTGTTAGAGAGGGTGCTTTAGTACTTTTGTTAAGTCCTTTTGTAGGTGCACCAATGGCAATCTTACTTTCTTTAGTTTCAAGACTTTGGTATGTTATTGCAGAAGTATTGTTTGCTGGATTCTTTGGAATTATTCATCGAAATGACTAGGATCAGTTATTTTCTTTCCTTCATAAGGGAAAACTTCAGCTTTTTTGAATTTTTTAATATAAGCTTTAGGTAGTCCAGGACAGATTTCTTTTAGAGAACAGTTTTTACATCCTGGTGCATGTCTTTTGTTGTAGTAGATCCTTGCACTTTGTATTAATTCACAGAAATAAGTGTAGAAACTCTTTTTTCCTGTGTAAGGAACTTTGTAGTATTTGTATTTGAATAGGGCAATGAAAAAACCAGCAAAAGGAAAACTGTAAGCATACCAATCATTTTTTCTGAATCTCATGAATAGAAAGGGATCCCATTCTTCTCTTTCGTAGATTTTTTGCCACATTGTTTTTATTTTATCTTCATGGCCTTTTACTAAACAGAAAGGTAGAAATCTAATATTTATTTTATTAAAATTCTTACTGTGTTTGTCTAGGGCTTTAACCAGTTCTTCACCTATTAAACTATAATTCTCGACGGTAACATCATCAGTTTTATAGTTAATCGCCTCTTCAGCTGGATTGAATATGAGTAAGTTGATGGCATTAGGATTGAATTTCTTTACAAGTAGGAAGTATTTGTCTAATTGTTTGTAGTTTAGGTTACTGATAACTGTGTTTATTCTTAGGTTGATACCTAATTCTGACATATAATCCATTCCTTTCATTAGTTTATCATAACTTCCCTTAACAGAGGTTAGGTAGTCATGCATTTCTTTGTCTGGACCATGTAATGAGAAGAGGATATCGTTTAAACCAGCATCTACTAGTTTTTCACAGAATTCTTTTTTAGCTAGCATTAAACCATTTGTTATGATTGATACTGTTTTGTAGCCTATCTTTTTAGCATATCTAATTATTTCAAAAATATCTTTTCTTATTGTAGGTTCTCCACCACTAAGATCTACTTCATTTTTACCAAATTTCCTTCCAATTCTTAATCTCTTTTTTATTTGTTCTAGAGTAAGGTCTTTTACATCTCCTCTTGCTAGAGAATCTCTATAATAACAGAATACACATCTTTCATTACAGCTAAAGCCTACATGTATTACAATCCTCTTGGATATATGCCTTCTCATGCCCTGTAAAAATCCAATTTTATTAATATAGCTTTCTATAGTACTATAACACAATCTTTAAAAAACAAGGAAAAAATCCTAGAAATATGAGTAAATATACCATTATTATCCCTCATTACAATGATGTAAAAAGGGCTAAAAAACTTATTGATAGTTTGGGGAAACAGAAAGTAGAACATGAAGCAATAATTGTAGATGATTATTCTCCTTTAGAAGTGTATAAAGAGTTGGCAGAAATAGCAAGAGGTAAAGTAAGACTAATAAGAGCCCCTAAGAATGCTGGACCTGCAACTGCTAGAAATATTGGAATAGGGAAAGCAGAGGGAGAATATATTATATTTACAGATTCAGATTGTATTGTTCCTGAGAATTGGTTGGAATTGATAGATGATTTCTATAGCCATAAAGATAATGAGAATAAGATTCTTCAAGGAAGAGCACATATGTTAAGTTCTACTGCAGTAGGAGAGTCTATATCTGATTTGGGATTCCCTGCTGGTGCTTCAATTGGGTTTGAAAAGATTTGGCCAGTAAAGGCTAATGGTGAGACAAGACAGTTAGTAACTTGTAATTGTGTAATTCCTAAGAAGGTTTTAGATAAGGTTGGATTGTTTGACACAAGCATGCCTGTTCAGTTTGGTGAAGATACAATAATGGGATTGAATATAATAAATAATGATTATAAAATAATTTATAATAAAAATGTGTTTATCTATCATCCTGCAAGAGATAGTTTTAAGTCTTTTTTGAAGTGGGTGTGGATTAGAGGGAAAGGAGCTTATTATTTTAAGAAGAAGAATTCAAGTCCTGCAGGGAGTTTTATTAAGACTAGATTGTGGTCTAGTAAGAATGTACTTGTTCATGGTCTAAAAACAATAAGATTTCCTTTAGTTGCAATATTCTTATTTTTGTATTTGTTCTTGTTTTATTTGAGTTTCATTACAGAGAAAATTAAGAATTAAGTTCTTTTTTGTGTTTTTTATGAAATATGTAATCTAGAGCCCAAGGAGCAAGAGCAGCTAATAGTCTTAAAACCTTACCTTCAAAGAAAGGTAATCCTTCTTTTTTATTATGTTTAATCATTCTTTCCATGTAAATAGCAAGATCTTCAGGACTTCTACCTTTGTATATTGGTCTTTTTAAATTTGATATTTCGTTAGTAGTCTTATGGAAATCTGTACTTATATATCCTGGATAGATAATTAAAACCTCTATGCCTCTATCTTTGACTTCAACTCTTAAACTTTCTGAAAAAGATTTCACTGCTGCTTTTGAAGCACAGTAGATAGACATTACGGGCATTCCCCTATAAGAAACTTCTGAAGTAACATTAAGAATTTTAGAGTCTTTTTTCATTAATTTTAAACATTCTCTTGTACAAAGGACTAATCCAAAGAAATTGACTTCAAATAGATATCTACTTTTTTTCATATCTAAATCTTTAACTTGAGAATAATATCCTATTCCTGCATTGTTTACTAAAACATCTACAGTTTTATATTTCTTTTTAACAGTTTTAAAAAAGTTAATAATCGTTTTATCCTCAGCGAGATCTAACTTTAAAGCTAAACAACTATTACATCTATGTTTTAATTTTTCACAAATTGATTCTAATTTATCTAGGCTTCTAGATCCTAAGACTAGATTAACATTCTTACTAGCTAATCTAAATGCTAACTTTCTACCAATACCTTCTGAAGCTCCAGTAATTACAATTGTTTTCATTTTAATTTAGATAATACTACCTCTGGTTGAAGTGAATTCAAAAATCTTTTTTCATTTAAAAAAGGTATGCAACAAATTTTACACTTTCTAGTTAATGTGTGTTTAATTGCGCTCTTCAGACCATCGTCATGAATATTATAGGGTTTAAAAGATCCAATTAATTGATTACAGGGATAGACATCACCATTAGCATCAATGAACAAATAAAGCTTTCCAGCTACACAAGACGGGTATTTTTTATTATCTTCATTGATAATACTTTTATTATGTTTTAAGAAAACATCTGTAGACATTTTGTGAGTAACATGACTAAATTTTATTCTCTTACCTTCTTTTACATATTTCATAATTTTTGTTAGTAACTTTTTCTTTTGTGTTTCAGTAAGATAGAGTGATTTATCTCCAAAGTTTTCATAAGGTATTATGGTTTCTACATCTGTTTTGTATTTTTCAGCTAATTTTAGGATATAATTTAATTGATCATAGCTGTTTTTGTTAAATACAATTTTTAAGGAGAATTTTATTCCTTCTTTATGCATTAATTCTAGGGATTTTAATATTTTGTTATGTGTACCTTCACCTCGGTTTAGGTCATTTTTTTTCTTATTTCCATCTAAGCTAACTAAGACTCGATCTACTTTTTTTAAGGTCTTTAAGTGAAGGGGTGCAAGTATAGCATTAGTAACAATTCCAATATCTATATTTAGTTCTTTTAGATAGTCTACAATTTTGTCAATATCTTTTCTCAGAAGGGGTTCACCACCAGTTAAGAATATCTGAGTCATACCCATTTTTTTTAGATCAAAGAATATAGATTTTAATTGATCTAAAGTAAAATCTTTGTCTTTTCTACAAGAATAGTCACCATAACAATAACTACATTTTAAGTTACATCTATTAGTAATAGCAAAGCTAACTTGGGTAGGTCTTTGAAAACCTAAGCCCTTACATAATAATATATTACTAAATGCTTTTGTACTCATAGATAGTTTTTTCATTTTAAACCATAATTACACTAGGATCAGCTTCTGTACCAAAATATTCTTGAGGAATAACTAAATCATCTGGATAGGTTACTTCCCAAATTTTAAGTGGTCCAATTAATTGTCCATTGTATATAGAAAGAGGCATGCTGCTCTCATCAGTATAAGCTAATTCAAAGTGTGGAAACTCCTCCTCTAACTCCATTAAATAAAGTCTTCCAAATAATCCCTTAGAAACTCTAGGTGAAAGGTAGAGTCCAGCTCCAATAGGATTATAATCCTCTCCACTATATGTAGGTATTAAATGTAAACAAGCATCTAAATATTCTCCATCAGTATCAAACTCGATATATTCACTACTGTATTCTATGTATATACATTTCAAAGGCATACCAACTTGTTGACCTTGGTAAGAGATCACTGCAGTAGGTTGCTCATAGGTTACTTCTGTACCATTATTTTCAACTATTGTAGGAATAACAAATCCTGCAATTCCTGCACTCATAGCAGGGTAAACTTGATCTTGATAGATTACATCTTCATCTAAAACAGTACCCCCAACATATGTGAAAATAGTTCCATTTCTTGTTTCTTGCATTTGATCATAATCTAAAGAGTAAGTATTAATCCAAGAGTATCTATCATAATTTTCATCAGCACCAATTGAAGAGTAAGCACCATATTTTCCTATTTCATCACTTATCATTAAGACATGAGTTGTGTTTCTAGCAGCTAAGTATTCTAGGGCTTCATTTTCATCTTCAGCAGTTAATAGATGTCTTCCAACAAAATGGTTAATATCTCCTAAAGCATTTCCTCCATCAGATAGTGTAGCTCTTTCTCCACCATATTGCACCCAGTAACCATAATCCCACCAGTGTGCAAATACTGCATCTGTAGGAGTACTATCTCTAACCCAATCCATTCCGACTTGCCACTGTTGATTATAACTAGGGCCAGTATATTTAGCTTGACTTAATGTAGTATTGTAAAAACTGAATAACATAAATATTGCTAAAGCTGCAATCACTGCAATTGTTCCAATTCTATAAATATTGTCCTTGAACACTTTTGATTTGTCAATAATAAAGAATACTGCAAATGCACTTAGAATAGCAGCAATTGGTGCAAATGAAAATAATAACCTAATCGCTGTTCTAGCTCCAATAAGTAGGAAAAAGAATACAACTAAGATTAATACAAATGATTTATCAAAATTATTAAATTGAAGATAAGTTTCTTTATCTTTGTAGTAAGAGTATAAATAATAGTAAGCTAATCCAATTACAAATATGGCTAAAGATCCAGCGTATAAAGCAAGAGCTAGATTTGTTTCTCCATCTAGAACAGAGGTTTGTTTATATCTGCTAAATGAAAATAATAAGATAAAAGCTAAAAATCCACCAGTTAGATAATATTTTTCTTTTAGATGTCTTACAATACTATAGAATAGGAATGTAGCACCCGCGAAGAATAAAACAACAAACTTCCAATTGAATTGATTGATTACATCAATAAAGTAAGGTTGATGAGATTCAGCAACAGTTAGAATCCATCTGGATGAAGGAGTATTGATCATGGTACTCCATAAACCAGATATTCTTCCTGTGATAAATTCAAGACCATAAGCAGAGATACCTGCAATGAATACTAGGATAACAATAAAAATTAAAGAGGTAACACCTGGTGGCAAGTTGATAAATTTTAGTTTAGATTTTAATTTTAATAGATCTTTTTGGAAAACAATGTAGTTTACTAGAGCAACTGCAAAAGCTAAAAACATAATTCCAGAAGTATCTGAAGTTAGTAAGTTAATAATTGAATATTTTTCTGGATAACCTACCCACATTGTTAAGGCTAGAGCAGCTATAAATGCAAATATTCCATAAAAGTCAGATTTACTAAAATTGTTAAAGAATACATTTAAGAGAATATATCCTCCAACTGCCAAAAACATGAAACTAACTCCTCCCCAAATCAAACCCATAAAACCAATAGAGATACCTGAAATTGCAGCAAGGATTAGTTTGCTTGTTAATTTCTTGGTTTTAACATACCTAACAAAGAAGTACAAACCAATAAACATAAACATCATAGCTGCACTTTCTTTATCTGCAAATCCAGCCATTGTTCTATATAGATAGGCAGGTAAGACAGTTAAGAATGCAGAAGCTAATAATCCAACTCTCCAATCAAATACATCTCTTACAAATAAGTAAAAGAATACTATAGCAATCATGAAACAAACAACTGGGTACATAACATGGACATACTCGAGTGTGATAGAAGGTACAAAAAAACTCCAAATCTTATACATATAGGTAATTAGATAACTCAAAAACTTAAACTCGTTTGTTAAACCATATCCCCAAGGATAATAACGAAGAGCATCAAAAGTCATCCAAGAGCCATTTTCAACTAGATATTCTACATATCTTAAAAAAGCAAATGGATCTAATGCTAATGGAATATATTTTCCAGTTGTTATATCTGTTAAATAGGCTAGATTTCTAGTTCTTAGAAAGTATCCCAAGTAAACAATAACAATTAAAATGATATAAGCCAGCCAGTTTTTATTGCCTTTAAATTTAGCTAGAAGCTGTTCTTTTCTTTTTTGTAAGATATCTTTCTCACTAGAAACCTCTTCAGTATTACTTTCAGGCAATCCATCCATTCAGAGACTAATTTTTATAGGCTTTAAATATTTTTTGGAATTCTAAAAGACGAAATATATATAAGCTAAAACTCCCTGAATTCTAAAAATGGAGAGTATAGCATTCTTAACTAGCAAAAGAATACCTCATTTGCCAGAAAAACTAGAAAATAATCAGGTTTCTTATGAGATTTTTAGTAATTTTGTTACAGCTAGAATTTATCAAAATATATACCAAGTTACTGAACCTCAATTAACTGCAGAGGATCAAGAAAAATATAATAAAATAAAGAATGGGTTGGTTGAACAGATGAATTTCAGTATCTATGCTGAAAATAGATTAATCAACCTAAAAGAAGCAATAGATAAAATAAAAGATGAACTTCATATTAAAACAACACAGGAAGAATACCAAAAGATATTCTATTTGATATATATTGAGTTTTTGGGTCTTTGGAGAATAGAACCTTTAATGGAAGATCCTATGATTCAGAAGATAGTGTGTAAAAAAACTGGTCCTACAATGATTAATCATGTTTTATATGGTACCTTGACAACTAATATACAATTGGCTGAAGATGGGTTTCAGAAGATAGGTAAAAAGTTAGCAATAGTAGAAGAAGATAATAAAGGGATAGTGGTGGAGAGAACAGAAAACTCAATAACAATTACAAAGAAAACAGAGGATAAGAATCCAATTTCACTTTTATTGAATAAAAATGCTTCTCCAGAAATGCTTGCTTTTCTATGGATGTTGATTGAGAATAGGAAACCGATTATGTTAACTGATAATTTACTATCTACTGCTAATATCTTTTTACCCTCAAATTCAAGAGTGTTAACTAATGAAACAAATATTACTTTAAATAAAAATTGTGAGTATATTTTTTCTGATACTGCAGCTAATGAAGAGTTTGCTTTGATAAAAGATATTCCTTACTTGGGCAATGGGTCTCCTATATTGGTGTCTAAAACTGTAGATGAACAAAATTTCTTTGTTTTTTACGTGGAGAATAAGACTATATATAAGATAAAAGAGAAGGGGAAAGAAATATTTGTAAAAAAGGGTGATAAATTTTATCAAAATCCTAAAGAAAGTCTATTTCTTAATACTCAAACATTAAATGATGAGTTAAAGTTAAGAACTAAACTGTTACTTGTGTTAACCCATAATAAGCTAAATCTAAAAGATTTTAGACAGGTAATAAATGTTTATTATAAAGATAGAACTGCTGTCCTAAAAAGAGCAGGATTAATATGAAAGGAATATATGTAAAAATAGCTAATTTGGCTTTTGAACCTTTAACTAACTTTACAATAAAAATATTTCCTAAATTTTATAATAATTTACAGAAAAATATAGTTTATTCTGGAATGCCAGTATTATCAATTACTTATCTTAGTATAATGTATTTGACTACTTTTTTGATATTAGCTATAGGTTCTGCACTTTCTGTGATCTTATTATATGCCTATGTAATGTTTTATCCTTTGATGATTACTGCAGTAATGGTAATAATTTCAGTATTGTTATTCTTAATTGTACCGAAACTAAAAGCTAATGAAAAAAGAAATAGAATTGAGAGAAATCTTCCCTTTACAATCTCTCTTTTAGCTGCATTATCAGAAATTGGTTTGACTAAACTTGATTTATTTAAACCTTTATTGAAATCAAGAGATTCTAAGATAGAAGCATTAAGGATAATTAATTTTACTCAGTTAAAGAAAACATCTTTGGCTGAAGCTTTATTAGAAACTTCACAACTAACTCCTTCTGATAGGTATAGAGTGTTTTTACAAAATCTTGCAAAAAGGATAAATAATCCTCAACAGACTTTAGCTTATCTTAAGGAAAAAGCAGAATCTACATTAAGAGAACATAAAAGAAGAGTGGTAAAAAATCTATGGCGAGAAACAAAAGCTATTTTTTTCTCTTTGAAGTTTAAAATTAAATATTTAATTTTTGTAATTATATCTTTGGTATTAATGGTTGTTTGTTTTTTCTTTTTATTTGACTTTGCAACTTTTGATGCACCTTTTTATTTTTACTTATTACTATTAATTGTGATTATAATAGCTTGGTCTCCAGTATTTTATGATATTAATAAGAAGTTTAAGACTGATAGAGAACAAGAAAGGGAATTTGTTAAGTTTACAAGAGAGTTGAGTAAAACTCCAGTGGGGAAGATAGATAAAAACTTTGGAATAATTTCTTTTAATACTCAAAAACTAGTAAATCAGTATAAGATGGGGATTACTAGAAATAATCTTCTAAATAATATGGCAAAAGATATGAATAATTCTACTATTAAGGAAATAATAGATATTACTTTAGAAACAAATAGAGATCCTTTTAAGGTGTTACCAATAATGACAAAACCCTTAATACATAAAAATAAAGTTAAGTTTCAACATGTTGCCAAGCTAAAATCAAAAACATCACAAACAAAATAAAACCACTAATTGAGATTATTAAGAAAGGTAATAACATTTGTTGGATGGGATAAAAAATTAATTCTGCAACTAAAACCTGAACAAGATCTATTGCTAATTCAGACATTTCCATAGGCATGTTTATCATTGAGTATAAATCAGATATTTTCATTTTTACCAATTCAGATAGGGCTATGTATAGTAGTAAAAAGGAGAGTCCAGTTTGAATTGAAAATCCTCTAAATGTTCTAACAAAACTTTTTCTATGTCCATAGAATACTAAGAAAAAAGCAATAACAAAGAATATTATTGAAATAGCAAATAATCTGTCAGTATCATAGGCTTCAAATCCTATCTCTTCAAATAAAACACTCATGCTTTCTTTAGATTCTTCTTTTGCTAAAATAAAGGCATCATCTATCATTACATCCATCATTTCACAATCTTCTGCTGAAATTAATCCATTTTCACATTCATCTTCATAATCAACACCAAAATTTACTAAAATCTCTTCTCTGTTATCATCAAAGAAATTATCAACAGATTTATTGACTATCCCATCAAAGTTTTCTAGGTTACTTTGAAAGTTAACTAAGAATAATCCCACTACAAATAAGAGAATAGAAATACCAAAAACAAAGAATCCACCCATTCGGAGTAGAAATTTCCAGATCATTTCTTCCAGAACCCCCACCATTTCTTTTTATTTAAGATTGATTTGTGAATGTGATGTTTTCCTGAGGGTTTTTCAAAAAATGGTAGTGCCTTTAGTAATCTTGGACTTCTTTGAATGGGTTTAATATATCTTACTATCTGTTGTACTCTACTTAACTTTCCAGCTTTTTCAGCTTCTTGGACAATCTTTCCACCTTCCTTTAAGATACTAGATCCACTTTTTCTTAATTCTAAACCTTCATGAAATAGCATTTGGAATTGTTTAATATCTCCAGATAATTCTAGTAAGATTAAAAATCTTTCAACTACTCTAAAAACTAAGAAAAATGGAAATACTGCAATAATATCTAACCAACATTCTTTTATGAATGGTTTAATATGTCTAATTCTGATCCATTTGAAAATTAGATCAATAACAAATATTCCAATTACTGTTGCATCAATTATTGTAATGGCTAAATGATAAGTTTCTGCAAAATCATGGAAGAATAGTTCAACAATAATAACTCCTAATAGGATTAGAACTGCAAAGGGAATTATCCAATCTACAATAACCTCTACCTTATGCACCCACTTTTTCATAATACTTCAATACCTTTTTTATTATTAAAACTTTCCAAAAACTATTTAAAATAATAAATTATAAACATTTATAATGAAATTAGAAAAGGGGTTGATTATTCTAGTATTTATTTTACTTATAGTTCCTTTTGTTATGGCAGTTGATGGTTGTTGTAAGGAAAAGACAACAGGTATGTATTGTGTTTATACTGATGATGGTGCTTGTAGTTCTGCTCCAGATGAATTTTATTCTTCTCCTTGTAATGAAACTACTGTTTGTGCAATTGGTTGTTGTGTTTCTGCTGATGGTGTTTGTTCTAAAGGTGTTCCTGATTATACTTGTACTCAAGCAGGAGGTACTTGGTCTAGTGATGAAGAATGTACTACTACTGCTTGTTCAAAAGGTTGTTGCCAATTTGGAAATGAATATTCATTTACTACAGAACCTAATTGTTATGCAACTTATGATGCTTATGAAGAGACTCCAGTTTGGAATAATGGTGTAACAACTGAGGAAGCTTGTAATTTGTATAATAATCTTGATGCAATGGGTTGTTGTGTTTCTGAAACTGGATGTACTTATTTAACTGGGGATGAATGTTTGATGGAAAGAGGTTCTCTTTCTACAGACACAGCTACCGGATATGGTTATTATGAAGGAAAGAGTTGTGCTGATATTCAAAAAGAATTAGAATCAGGAACTTATACTGCTTCTTGTAATTGTGTTTACACTCAAGAAGATTGTACAATAGATCATGAATTTTATGAGACTAATACTTGTGGAGATATAATGTTAACTGGTGACTCTTGTAGTTATCCTAGTCAAGCTTGTTATGTTAATGAGGATTTGGAAGCTACATGTAGATCAACTGCTTGTAGTGATACTTTTGAATTTAAAGTTGGAGATACTATAACTCAAGAACTTCAAGATTCTGCTGATTTTGAGATGTTAAATTCTTATACTGTTTACAATAATAAAAAAGGAGATTTTGAAATTTTTGAATTGGGTAAAACAAGAAATAATTTAGATTCTTGGTGTGTATATGAGGGACCTACTGGAAGTTTTAGAGATAGAATTGGAACACAACATTATAGGGCTTATTGTGTAGATGGAGAAGAGGTTTGGGAAAATTGTGGAGATTTAAGAGAAGAATATTGTGCAATGAGTTTTGATGAAAATGGGAATCCTGATGCCAAATGTATTTCTAATAATTTTGAAGAATATTATACTTATCCTTACCATTCTGGAAAATGGTGTTCTACTTCTGGAAGTTGTTCTACAACACCAGATTATAATGATGCAAAAGATAGTTGGTCTGAATGGTCTATAAACTATGATAATAGGTTTGGTGAGTTTTATGGTGAGATAAATCAGCCGATTAAATCTACTGAAGATTGGACATATTTGTATGGAGTTTCTACAGTCCCTTTGGGAACGTATAGAGAGGATTGGACAACCACTGCTGATGATTATTGTCATGCTGCTACCTTTACAATTGATTATGGTTTTTGGGATCAAGGAGGGGGGAGTGATGAAGAAGGTTATGAGTTAATTACTAATGCAATTGGTTTAAGATCTGAGTTTATAGCAACTTCAATGGATTATTGTAGTTCAAGAGGAGATTGTGGGATTAATTTGAATATATTGGGAGAGGAAGGACAGCCAGATTCATTTGATATAACTTATAACCAAGAAGAAATTGCAGGAGAGAATAGTGATGCTAGTCTGGGTTTGGGTGAATGTTTTGACTTAGAAGATGATCATTGTTCTCAAGCAGAATCATATCTTCAAGGAACTTCTTTTTATTCTTTATATCATTCTAGTAGAATTCCTGGTGCTTCAGCTTGTATGAAAGCTTCAGCAGCTAATATTAGAAGATATTATGTTCCTATTTTGAAGAATGAGGGGGATCTTGAAATAAATACTGTGAATGATAATTTTTTATCTGATTTTATGTTTCCTTCTTTTTTACCTTTGAGTAGATTGTATATGTATAGTGCATATAATTGTTATACTACTGGTGGAGTAGATAGATTATCTAAGAATTTGGGATTGAATTATGTTGAAGGGAGTTCTGCTAAAGAGAATATGGCAGCTTATGGTCTTGTAACTTCAAATGATATACAAAGGCCTTATGAGCAGGATGGAAAATCATATCTTGGAGGTGAAGTTCATTCAGCAAAACAAGAAGTGGGTGCTATAGATGGTTGTATGTATGATTATATTTATGATTATTCGTCAAGTTCAGATTATGATGACGACTATCTGGATTATTATACTGATGCAATAGAAACTAGTTATGTCTGTACTGAAGATGCCTATAAAGTTTCAAAAGAGGAATTACTATATAATCAGCTGAAGAGTATCAAACCTTGGGTTATGAATACAAGATCTTTAAGAGCAACTTCTTTTGGTTTTGATTATGCTAGTCAGTATTCAAATCCACTTACTTTTTATGAGTATGAGTGGGAAGATAATATTCATGAAGGTGATAATAAAAAGGCTGCAAGATCTGTACATTGGTGTGAAGCTTGGGAACCTCAAGATAATGGAGATAATTGCCATTTGTGTGACTTGCCTTCTGAAGAAGGGGGATTGTGGTTTAGTAAGGATGGAAAGAGGATAGATGGTGCAGCATGTACTGCTTCAAAATGTACAAGTTTAGGATCTTATTGTAAGTTTATTGAAGGGAATAGAGGATCTATTAATCATCCTTCTTGTGTTTCTGAGGAATGTATCTTGAATGAGTCTGTACAGATTTCTCAATATGATGATGCTTTAATTGATTCAACTGCAACTTCACCATTAACAATTGAAATTCAGAAAAGAACAACTAATAATCCTGGTTATGATGCAACTAATATACCTCCAGGTTATAAGGTTTCTTTTGGAGTTGAAACAAACATTGTCTCTAGGTGTAAATTTGTTGAGGATTGGAGAGTACAAGAAATTTTAGATCAACATGAGGGAGTTTCTACTCTTGGACAATTGGCAGCAGCTTATACTGATCCAGAAGAGAGATATAACTTATTTATGAATCCTGGAGTTTATGAGGTTCCAGATTGGGCTGTTGATGCTTATGAGTTTAAGCATAATATTAGTTATGTTTTTTCTAATGGAGAAGAAAAAAGTTTTTATGTGTGGTGTGAGGATATTTGTGGAAAAACTGATGATGGAATTTTTGAGATAGGGTTGAAAGCTTCAGAACAGGATCCAACTACTTACCCTGGAACATATATCCATTTTGATCCTGCAAGTGAGCAATATGCTCCTTCAACTGCAGAAACAATAACCTTACAGACTTATACTGATGTTCCTGCAACTTGTAAGTATAGTAGTTTAGAGAGTGATAATTTTGATTTAATGGAAAATGATATGGATACTTGTATTTCTCCATCAGCAAATATTATTCAGGGAGATTATTATTGTAGAGATGAAATTTCAATAACTGATGGCCCTAATAATTTTTATTTCCTATGTCAAGATCAATATGGTAATGTAATGTCTTCATCTTCACCATGGACTGTAACAAAATCAGATCCTTTGTTGATTACACAAACATCACCAGAAGGAATAGTGTCTTACAAAGAGATAGATTTACAAGTAAGAACTCAAGCAGGTGCTGAGGCTGGAAAGTCTGTGTGTTACTATAAACAATCAAATCAATATACTTATGATCAAATGTCAGAATCACAAGATTCAGATACTCTTTGGGTACAATCACAAACATTGACTGAAGGAGATTATGTTTATGATATTTATTGTGAAGATGTTGCAGGAAATAGAAATGAAACACAAATTTCTTTTACAATGGATGTTGATGAATATCCTCCAGAAGTAGATAGTTTATTTTATTTGAGTAATATGGTTTATATAATCACAAATGAGGAAACAACTTGTGAATATGAGGTTTCATCTTTTACTTTTGGTTCTGGTTTTGAAACAACTGGATCAGAAACAACAGATCATACTTTTTCAGTATCTCCAGGAATTAGTGAGTATTATGTTATATGTGAAGATGAATTTGGTAACCAAAATTCTCCTTTGATAGTAAGTTTAGATTATATTCTATAGAGTTAGTTTTTTAAATAATTAAATTATTTGATATTATAATGAGAGGTGATTTTCTCAAAACAAAAGCATTATTTATGACTCTTATAATTATAGCTTCTATTTTTACAGTTTATAATATTGAGTTGGTTACAGCTGAAGAAGAACAACCTATGTATTGTTGTGAGGAAACTTTATCTGGGTTAAATTGTTTGTATACTACTCAAGACCAGTGTGATACTGCTCATCTTTCTTCGCAAACTTCTTGTGAACTAACTACTTATTGTAAAGGTGGTTGTTGTATCTCTGATTCTGGAAAATGTTCTAAGAATGTACCAAAATATGTTTGTGAAAGTACAGAAGGATATACTTGGCATGATAATGCAGAGTGTGATATTCCTGAATGTGGAAAGAATTGTTGTAATATTGCAAATTCTATTTGTTCTTATACAACAGAAGCTAATTGTGATTATATTGGTGATGATTATCCAGAAATAGATCCTGAGTTTGTTGTAGTGGATTATGAATATGCATGTACTAGTCAGTGTACTGCATCTGATCAAGGATGTTGTGTAACTGATGAATCTTGTATATATGATACAAGAGAGATGTGTGATGAACCAGATATTGATATAGATACTGGTTATGGTTTCTATAAGGAAACTCTTTGTAGTGAGATTGATATTTGTAATTGTGAATCAAAGGATAGAAAAGAATGTGTGATGGATGATGTTTATTGGTTTGATACTTGTGGTAATCAAGAGACTGTTGCTGAAGATTGTGATTACCAGGCTGGAACTTGGTGTGGTCATGATAGTGGAGGTAATGCAGTTTGTGAAACTACAGATTGTTTAAACAAAAGAGAAGATGGAACTTATACTTTTGATGGAATTTATCATTATAATATTAATGCTCCTGGAGATTTAGATAATTTAGGAGAGAAAAAAATAAATAAGCATGATGGAAGGTTGGGGGGGCAAAGATATCATGGTGAGTCTTGGTGTTTATATGAGTCTCCTGCTGGTGCTTATTTTGATAGGCCTGGTTCTCAACATTATAGATCTTATTGTTATTTTGGTGAAGAATATATAGATACTTGTAGGGATTATAGAGAGGAGATTTGTATTCAATCTCCTTATGATCCAACAAATCTTCAAGGGGAGGCAGGACAAGCAACTGGGGCTGCTTGTGTAGATAATAACATTTATGATAGTCCATTGAATACTAATATTTCTACTGTACCAAAGGGAAATCAATTTTGGGCAGGGGATTCTGCTTTAACTACTTGTACTGCTAAAAGTTTAGAGTGTCAAGTAACTTTTAGTAAAAAAAATTGGGCAGCAAATCAATGGAGATGTGTTGAAAATTGTGATTGTTTAGCAGATGTTTGGATGGTTAATGCTTCAAAGTGGTGTTCTAGTGGAGGGGATTGTGGTGCTAATTTTAATATTTTAGAACAGTATTCTAATGATGGTTTTTATATGACTAGAGCTCAAGATTATCTTAAGACTGGTCAAGATAAAACTATGATTGCTTATAATTGGGATTGTCATTATAGGTGGCATGAAGAAGATTATGGGGTTGATGATATGTGCCCAACAGAAGGATCTGAAAATGTTTGTGCAGAGGGGGGAGATCCAATTGATAATGATCGGTGTGTATTTTATGATTCGATGTATAGGGCTAGTTGGTATACTGGTGTAGATGACAATGTCTATGATGCACCAAATGAAGAAGTTTTAATGGGTGAAAGGTTAGGTTATTTTGAATATGATAATCCTTCTTATACTTTAAAAAATGCTTATGGTGTTCATGGTGGGTTGCTTGGTATTTCTAAAGCCATGGCTGATCAATTAGAAACTGGAGTAGCTGCAGATTGGTTGTCTGATTATCAATCAGATGGATTAACAGCAGCGCTTGTAGCTCTAGGGGTGGGAGCAGTTGTAGGAATTATTGTGACTGTAGTTATAACAGCTGCAATTGAAGCTGCAGTTGCAGTTGTTGCTGCTTTGGGAGTTGTTGCTGGAGCAAGTAGTTCTGTTCCAGTGGTTGGATGGATTGTAGCTATAGTAGTAATATCAATAGCAGCATTAATCTATTTGTTTTCTACTGGAGGTGATACTCAAACAGTAATTGTTTCTTCTAATTGTGAACCTTGGGTGCCTTTGCCTGGTGGAAATTTATGTGAATTATGTGATTTGCCTATTTCACAAGGAGGGTTAGCAATAGATGATGGTTCTGGAAAGGTTTTGCCTGGATTTGAATGTACTGAGTATAAATGTAAATCTTTAGGAGTTGGATGTGGGTTTATTTCAGAAAATTTAGGAACAGATAGAGAAAAATGTTTTAATAATGTTATAGATGAAGTTGATGCACCAGAAATGACTTTGAATGAGGAGTTATTTATTGAACATGGCTATTCCTATACTCAAGAAGGTAATAATGGGGTTTCAGTTACTGGAATAGCACCTTATACTCAATTTCATTTTGGTATTGAGACTAATGAATTAGCTCAATGTAAGATTTCAACAGAACCTTTACCTATTTATGAAGAGATGACAGAATTTTTCCCATTCTCTTATTATGATAGAACTCATAATCAAACAAGAATCTTAACACCTGATGAAGAGTTTACTTATTATATCCAATGTCAGGATGCAGCAGGCAATCCAACTGTAGCACCTTATCAATTTAAAATACAAACTGAACCTGGAGAGGATGTACAAACTCCTGTAATTGAAACAACTGATGTTGCGTCTGGAACTTATATTGCTGCAAATACAGATTATGCTCTTGTAAATGTTTATATTAATGAACCTGCACAGTGTAAATGGTCTTTTTATGATCAAGATTATGAATTAATGAATTATTATACATTATGCTCTGGGAATGTTTATTCTCAAAGTGTATATTCAGCTAATACTTGTTTGGCTGCATTGAATGTTACAAATATTGGAGATAATCAATATTACTTCTCTTGTATGGATTATAATAATAATACAAATACACAAACTTATCCTTTTGTGTTAAAAGGAACAGAGCCTTTGAATATTGATAGAACTTCACCAGAAGGAACAATATACTATAATGATGTTGCATTACAAGTTGAGACTTCTGTTGGTGCTGAGGCTGGAAAGTCTGTATGTTATTATGATGGAATTGAATTTTTTGCAAGTAATGCATCTTATCACGAACAATTATTAGAAGATCTTTCTGCAGGTCAGTATGATTATAATATTTTATGTCAAGATGTTGCAGGTAATCAAAACTCAACAACTATTTCATTTATTGTTGATATTGATATGAGTGCACCAGAATTAACAGAAGTATATCAATCAGGAGTAAATCTTTATTTTTCATTAGATGAAACTTCTTACTGTGAGTATGATGTACTTGAATTTGAATATGGTTCAGGATTTTCTACAAGCACACTAGATGAAAATACTTATTATTTTGCAGCAACTGAATCAGTTTATTATATAATTTGTGAGGATGTGTTTGGGAATCAAGGTTCTTATACTATTGAAGTAGAGCAAGAAGAGCAAGGAGAAGATTTTTAAATAATTAAATTATTTGATATTATAATGAGAGGTGATTTTCTCAAAACAAAGGCATTATTTATGACTCTTATAATTATAGCTTCTATTTTTACAGTTTATAATATTGAGTTAGTTACAGCTGAGGAAGAGGTTATTACTGAAACAAATTATTGTTGTGAAAAAACAACTTCTGATTTATCTTGTATTTATACTACACAAGATCAATGTGATGCTTCTTATTCTTCTTCTGCAGTTACTTGTGAGCAGACTTCTTATTGTAAAGGTGGTTGTTGTATTTCTGAAATAGGTAAGTGTTCTAAAAATGTTCCTAAAACTGTTTGTGAAAATACTGAAGGTTATGCTTGGTATGAAGATGCTGAATGTAATTTGGCTCAATGTCAGAAGAATTGTTGTAATATTGCAAATTCTATTTGTTCTTATACTACTTCTGCCCATTGTGAATACATAGATGCAGATTATCCTGAAGTGGATGCAGAGTTTGCTGAAGTAGAAGATGAATATTCTTGTGTTGATCTTTGTACTGCTTCAGATAAGGGTTGTTGTGTATCAGATGAGTCTTGTGTTTATGATACAAAAGATATGTGTGAAACTCCAGAGATTGATTTGGAGGGAGGGACTGGTTTCTATAAAGAAAGATTGTGTAGTGATTTGAACTTGTGTGGTTGTATTGAACATTTTGAGATGAAGTGTGTTGATGAAGATGTTTATTGGTTTGATTCTTGTGGTAATCAAGAGACTGTGGTTGATTCTTCTGATAGAGATTCTGATGGAAATACTGCAGGGATAAATGGAGAATGTGATTATACAAAAGGGACTTGGTGTGGTTATGATGATGAAGATAATGCTTATTGTAAAACAGTAAATTGTGATGAGAAAAGAGATGATGGTTATTACACTTGGGATGGAAGTTATTATTATAATTTGGGTGATCCGGGGAATATAGATAATTTAGGTACTGAGAAAGATGTTAACAAACATGATGAAAGGAAAATGGGGGGACAAAGATATCATGGTGAGTCTTGGTGTTTATATGAGTCTCCTGCTGGTGCTTATTTAGATAGGCCTGGTTCTCAACATTATAGATCTTATTGTTATTTTGGAGAGGAGATAGTAGAACCTTGTAGGGATTATAGAGAGGAGATTTGTATTCAAGTTCCATATGGTGGGGATGAGAGTATTGTGACTGCAGCTGCTTGTAAGGATAATAATATTTATGATAGTGCAATTAGCACTAATGTTTCTACTGTTCCAAAAGGTAATCAGTTTTGGGGGGAATCAGAAACTTCAACAACTTGTAGTGAAAAAACTTTAACTTGTGATGTTACTTTGACTCAACAGAGTCAGACAGCAGAAAATTGGAAATGTGTTGAAAATTGTGAATGTTTGTCTGATATGTGGATGGTTAATGCTTCTAAGTGGTGTTCAATGGCTGGAGATTGTGGTGCTAATTTTAATATTTTAGAACAAGAATCTAATGATGGTTTTTATATGACTGTTACTTTAGCTGAACTTTTTGGTGCTTTAAATCATAAAAATAAAGTAGGTTATGATTGGGATTGTCATGATGAATATGGGGATGAAGATTATGGTTTGTTTAGTGGAAGTGGTGGTCTTTGTAAGGGTGCTTGTAATGAAATTGATGAGACAAGTTGTGTATTATATTTAGGGATGGATATGGCTAAATGGTATTCTGGTTATGGTGAAGATCATGGTGCAGGAACTGATTTGGATAGGGCTTCATATTATATTGATGAAACTCCTGGTTTGAATTTAAGAAATGCTTATGGTGTTCATGGTGGGTTACTTGGAATTTCAGAAGCTTTAGAAAACCAAGCAGAAATAGGAATGGCTACTGAATGGTTGTCTGATTTTAAAACCCCTGCAACTATACTTACTGTGGTGGTTGGTGCATTTGGTGCAATTTTTGCAATTTTAGCACTTGTTGGTGCAGTATCTGGACCTGTTGGTGCAGTAGTTGCTGCAGTTGCTGCAGTTGTGGTTTTAATAGTTCAATTTTTAACTGGTGGCGGAAAATCAGAAACAATTACAGTATCTGCAAATTGTGAATCTTGGATTCCACCTAGTGGGGGAGATTTTTGTGAATTATGTGACTTGCCCGTTTCAGAAGGAGGTCTTGCTTTAGATGATGGTTCTGGAGATGTACTTGCTGGATATGAGTGTACCGAGTATAAATGTAAATCCTTAGGTGCTGCTTGTGATTATATAAGTGAAAATGCTGGAACTGAAAGAGAGAAGTGTTTTAATGCACACATTAATGATGTTAATCATCCAATTATAGAAATAGATGAAGATATATTTCTAAAATATGATTATACTTATAATTTAGATGGAACAAATGGAGTATCTGTAACTGGAGTTCAACCTTATACTCAATTTAATTATGGGATAATAACTGATGAATTGTCTCAATGTAGGATTGATACTGAACCAATAGAATCTTTTGATGAGATGACAGAGATGTTCCCCGATTCATACTATTCAAAAAATCATAATCAAACAAGAGTCTTAACTCCTGATGAAGAATTTAATTATTACATAAGGTGTCAGGATCCAGTAGGAAATTGGAACATAAATGCATTTGTAATGAAGGTAACAACTACTGCTGGAGAGGATGTACAGGCTCCAATGATTGAATCAACAGATATTGCATCTGGAAGTTATATTGCTGCTGATGTAAGCACACCTGTTGTAACAATCTATCTAAATGAACCAACTCAAGAGTGTAGATGGTCTTACTCAGATCAAGAATTTGATTTAATGGAAAATTACTTTATCTATGGGACTGGATCTATTGCAACACAGTCAGCTTATTATGAAAATTATAAGGCTGCTGTTCTTAATGTAACGGAGTTAGGTGAGAATTACTTTTATTTTGCTTGTAAAGATATGGCTGGAAATATTAATTCACAGAATTATGCTTATGTATTAAAAGGAACAGAACCATTGAATATAGATAGAACCTCACCTAATGGAACAGTGTATTATAATGATGTTGCATTACAAGTTGAGACTTCAGTTGGTGCTGAAGATGGAAAAGCAGTATGTAGTTATGATGCAATAGAATTTTTTACAACTAATGCATCTTATCACGAACAATTATTAGAAGATTTAAGTACAAATGCTTACTCTTATGATATTTTATGTCAAGATGTTGCAGGTAATCAAAATTCAACAACTATTTCATTTACAGTTGATATTGATACAAATGCGCCAGGACTTGGAAATGTTTATGTTGATGAAGCATTTAATTCATTAGTATTTGAAACTGATGAAATTGCAACTTGTGAATATTTATATGAGCCTTTTGCTTTTGGTGAAGGTACTGCTACATCAGGAACAATTGCACTTACAGATATACAAACTTATTATATAATATGTGAAGATGAATTTGGTAACCAAGGTTCATTTACAATAGAAATATAACAAAACATTTATATACTAAAAAACTATAAAAAATGATAATGGATAAAAGAGGTCAGGCAACTGTTTTTATAATAATAGGTATTGTTGTTGTAGTAATTATAGCTTTGTACATTGTGGGAACACAAACAAAGATTATTCCTCCGCTTCTTGGAGGGGGTTCTGCTCAAGATCAAATGAATGATGTTGATAACCATATAACTGATTGTTTAGAGGATGTGGGGGAGGATTATATTGTACAAATTGCATTACAGGGTGGTTACCTTGCAACTCCTGAAACTTCTTATAGATTATATAATGATTCAGCTGTAAGTTATTTATGTTATAATCAAATAAATTCTGCAACATGTTCAAATAGAATGTTGACTGTTGCGCATATGGAAGAAGAGCTTGAAGAAACAATAACTTCTGCTTTAGAAACTTGCATTAATGTTTATGATTACAGCGACGATATTTCATCAATTGCAAATGAATGGACTTTGGAGGTTGAGATACTTCCATACAATGTAGATTTGACTTTAGATTATCCTGTTGAAATTTCAAAAGATGAATCAACATTGAAAGAAGATGAGTTTTCAGTTTCTTTTGATTATCCTTTAGGTGAATTGTATGATGTTGCAATGGATGTTGTAAATGAAGAAGCATCATTAGGAGAGTTTGATCAATTGGTCTATATGTTGCAAAAATTAAGTAGATATACAATTTACAAGTACAGGCCTTACCCCGATAAAATCTATCAACTTAAATTGAGAGAAGGAGATTTTATTTTCCAATTTGCGATAGAAGGTGAGGAATTAGTATAGTTCTAAAAGAAAATCTTTATAAATATTAAAAAGATTTAATTAATTAGTTTGAAAAGAGGTAATATAATATTAATTTTTAGTATAGTAATAATTCTTCTAATTAATTTTGTCTCAGCTTCAAATGCATGTTGTGAGGTTACTAATGATGGCGAGTATTGTAGGTACGCAGATGAATCAGAATGTAATCTAAATTATCAATCAGCATATGCAACTTGTGAACAAACTTCTTATTGTCAAATTGGTTGTTGTTATTCTTCTGATTCTGGTTCTTGTTTTAAAAATACTGCAAAATCAAGGTGTGAAGTAGAAGAAGGTAGTGCTTGGGTGGATTCAATGAATTGTGAAATAGATCAATGTACTCAAGGTTGTTGTGTGATTGCAGATCAAGCTTTCTTTGTTACTGAAGTTAAATGTAAAGAGATAGCATCACAGTATGAAGAGGTTAATATGGATTTTGATGAATCCTATGCAACTGAATATGCTTGTCTTAATTCTGTTAAAAATTCTGAATGGGGATGTTGTGCTAATGGAGAAGATTATACTTTTACAACAAGAGACAATTGTCCTACTGCATCTAATGAACCATCTGTTGGATCAAACTTTACAGAAGAAGGTTTTAATGCTGGAATGTTATGTTCAAATGATTTACTTTCAGCAGACTGTGCAAAACAACAACATACTGGTTGTTACGAAGGAAAGGTTTATTGGCATGATTCTTGTGGGAATAGAGAAAATATCTATTCTTCAGATATAACTTCAAGTTATAATAGTGGTTACATAAAAGATGAAGAAGAGTCTTGTACAATTACAGGACCTTATGATAAAAATTGTGGAAATTGTGATTATGCAGCTGGAAGTGTTTGTGGAACAGATAAAGATCATGTTATGGAAAAGGGAGATTTTACTTGTATTGATTTAAATTGTTATGATACTTATGATGATGAGGTTTCTCCTGGTGCTGGTGGAGATAAATTAAATGGAGAGTCTTGGTGTTTGTATGATTCCTTTACTGGAGAAGCACAGGATACTGTTGGTTCAAGACATTTTAGGCAGTTGTGTATTAATGGAGAAGAGGTTCCTGAACCTTGTACTGATTTTAGAGAGGATATTTGTATTCATGGTGTTCTATCTGCAGAGATCTTTGGAACTCTTGAAGCATTACATTTATCTGATTCTGGAGATTATATAGAAGCAGCTTGTAGAGATAATAGATGGGAAGATTGTTATGATTGTAATTATGTTGAAGAAGAAGTAGGTGATACTTCAGGAATTATTGCTAATTCTGTTTCTAATGAAGAAGCAGTAAGAGAGTGTTGTGAGGATGAAGATTATAGAGATTGTTTTTGGTTGGAAGGAGAAGTAGAGAGAGTGGATAGAGGATCTAATATTCCATTGACTAGTGCTCAACAAGAGGCTGAAGATCTAGAAGTGGAAACAACAGTTGGAGGGGTATGTGTACCTCAAGTTCCACCGGGTCAACAGTTCTGGGCAGATGATGGAGATGCAAGTACAGCTTCAACAGATGAAGTATGTTCAGAAGCAACAAGAACTTGTGAAGCAACTTGGAGAATTGGTGGATGGAAAAAGATTTTTGGTGGAAAGACTAATGCTGATAATTGGAATTTAGTTATGGAAACTCCTATGGGATGTACTGAGAGGGATTGGTTTGTAAAGCAAAATATTTTATGTAAGGCACAAGGAGATTGTGGTGCTTATTATAATTGGAATGGTGTGGCATCTTATGATGGATTTACAAGTAATGCATTTGATGAAGTATTTTTCTTTGATTATGATGAGTTGGAATCAAAAGATATTGGAGATTGGGATTATTTGATTAATGTGGGGGGTGGAGAGATTAAATACTATGGAGCAAATTCAAGATATTGGTATTCAAATCCAGCTTTTGTTGGAGCAATAATTTCTGGAAGTGTTGGGGCGGTATCTCAAACAGTTGCCTGTTCAAAAGCAAAAGAAGCCCAAATAATGCAAGGTATGGATAGTGCAAATGCAAATAATATTTTACAATCACTTGGTGGTTTGGTTGGAGGAGGAGGTAGTGCTTTAGGTGCACTTGGTGGAAGAGTTACTGGAATAGATTCTATAACTGGAGATGCAACAACCACCACAGATTTAACAAGTTATGAAAAAGATTGTGGTAATTATGCAAATTTAAGTTCTGATCAACAAGGTGAGTGTGATACTTTGGCTGGTGCTATTGGTACATCTGCACAAAAACAATCTAATTTAGATTTTGCATCTGGAGCTGGATGTTTTTTACAGGGAGCAATGCCTATTGTTGGTTTGATTGGAAGGCCGGTTGGAAAGGTAAGTGCAAAGGAGACTGCTGCTATGGCTAATTCAGATGATCCTTATCAAGCAGAACTTGGAACAACTATGCAAGAAGCTCAAGGAGCAAAAACTGTTACAAGAGTTTCAAATGTTTTGACAACAGCATTTACAGTTTACTTATTTGTAGAATATGGTTTTGATAATGAAACTACTGTAAATTATGAAGCAACTTGTGGAAGATGGCAACCACCTTCTGGAGGAGATGATTGTGAATTATGTAATACTGATGAGAAACCTTGTTCAGAATATAGATGTAGAGCATTAGGTGCTTCTTGCCAAGTAATCAATGAAGGATCTGGAAATGAATCTTGTGTATCTGTATATGCAAATGATGTAAACAGTCCAGATGTAACTCCAAATACAGAATTATTTTCAGAGGCTTATACTTTTAGGGAAACATATGAGGAAGGTAATCCAGGATTAGAAATAAATGAATTAATACCTGCATTTACACCTGTTCAAATTGGTTTGGAAACAGATGAACCAGCATTGTGTAAATATGCAACAGAACCAGGAATAGCTTATGAAGAGATGAATTATGATTTTGGTACTGATTTATACTTATACAATCATGCTTTACTATTATCTTTAGGAGATGAAGTAACAGATGAAGAAGTTATTGCTTTAACAGAAGGAATTTACACTATTTATGTAAAGTGTATTGATTACAATGGTAATGCAAATGAAAGAGATTACTTTGTAAGGTTCCAAGTTGATACAACTCCAGATCTAACTCCTCCTACAGTAGTTTTCACTTCACTAGATGAGGGATTATATGTTGCTTATGGTGTGAATGAAACAATGTTATCTGTTTACACTGATGAACCAGCAACTTGTAAGTGGAGTACAGAGGATACTGATTATACTATAATGGACAATGAAATGATTTGTACAACTAGTGGATTCCAAGCATCATCAATATATTATGGAACCTATCCTTGTACTGGAACACTAACTGGAATAAGTTCAGATGAAATTAATTATTTCTACTTTAGGTGTCAAGATAGTACTGGAAATACAAATGAGGAGAGCTATAAGTATTCAACAAAGTCATCAGAGGATACATTAGTTATTGACTCTATGTCTCCAGAAGGAGAGGTGTATAATACAACCTTAGAAATAGAAGTAAAAACCAGTGCTGGAGCTGATAATGGAGTTTCAACTTGTGCGTTTAGTACTGATACTAATGAGTATAGTGCAATGACTGAGTTTTTAGATACAAATTCAACATCACATTCCCAAGAACTTAATTTATTTACAGGAGATTATACTCTTTATGTGACTTGTCAGGATGTGGCAGGTAATCAAAATGCAACATCAAGTGAGATTACTGTAGAGTATGATGATTCAATACCTCAAATAACATCTATATATGTAGATGAAGTATTCTATGAACTTGTAATAGAGTTTAATGAGGATGCGACTTGTGAGTTTGCTTCAGAAGAGTTTGAATTTGGTGATGGTACACCAATGGGAACACAAACACCAACACATTCTCCAAGTTTGGGATTCCCTATGTATTATATTATATGTGAAGATATTTATGGAAATCAAGGATCTTACTTATTAGATATATCTTTGTGGAGTTAAAAAATGAAAAAAGGACAAGTTATGGGTTTACCATTAGTACTAATCTTTGCATTGATCATAGGAGCATTAGTGCTTTTTTGGGGTATAAAAATAGTTTTAGATCTTAATACACAAGCTGATTATGCTCAACTAGCAGATAAAGTAACTGATATGCAGAATGAAGTAGAAACTTTTTCTAAGTATGATGAAGGTGCAACGAAAAAATATACAATGGATCTGCCAGGATTGGTTGAATATGTTTGTTTTTACAATGGGAATGAGAATTATAATTGTGTTTTGGATAATGGGTTACCCTGTCCTGCAGAAATGAATGAGTATATAGAAGCAGTGGTTGTTTCTTCAAGAAATGTTTATCTTTATCCACCAGAGTATGAAACAAATTACTTTAGTGTTGAAAAATTAATACCTGTAGAGGGTAATCCTCAGTGTATAACTAATGGAAAACAGGGATTGTTAAGGAATGAGGTAGATTCAGTTTCTATAACTTACTATGAAACGTAAAGGACAAACAGGTGAGGCATTTAAGTATATCTTTGGAATCATAATTGGTTCCATGTTTCTTATATTTTTTATTGGCTTTGCGTATAAGTATATGACTGTATCTGGAAGTAAATCAGATGCAGAACTAACTAATGCAATTAGTGATGAGTTAACTGCTCTTTCTGTTTCATTAAATGCACAAGACACATTAGATTACAGTAGGGATTTAGAATTGTATATTAGTAAAGGAGTTATTACACCTGAGAGTTTAAGTATTGGGAAACAGATGAATAAGGTGATATTTTCACCTCTTAAGATTGAAGGGAGAGAAATATATATAGCAACAAAAACATTTGAACTCCCTTATAAAACTGTAAATTTCTTTTACTTCGACGACAAAAGAACTTATTATGTTTTAGTTTACAATCAAAAGAATCCAACTAATGAAGAGTTTGCAGAAGAACTAACTGAAGGATATGCGTCAATGCCTTCAAACTTTGATTATCAATTGATAGATGAATCAGATTTAAGTTCTAATCTTGACTCTCTTGCAACCTTGACAAAAAATTATGAAAAGGTTAGATTTATATTTTTAACAGAATCAAATATTAATCCAGAATCTTATTTTGAAAATTATGATATAATTGAAGTAACTTATACTGATGAAGAAGAATTTAATTATGGTGAAATAGAATTTGTAGATGGGTCTTCTATATATTTGACTAAGGAGATGTTAGTTGGTGCTTTTATTTCAGAAAATAAAGATGAATATGATTATAATATGGAATTAGCTTTGTCTAAGTTAAATTCAATAACTAATTTGTATTATGAAAAGTCTAAATTTATATCTACTAGGCTACCTAATTGTGATTATACTTCAGTAAAAACTAGTTTGAATAATTATAAGGGTTATATTGGTAATACAGATACAGCTATGACCTATCAAAGCTATGTAAATACAATAGAAGCTGCAAATAAGAACTTGGGAGGTGAGTGTCCTGAGATTTTCTAAGGCTCAAGTTGGAATGATGGAGACTATTGTGGTAGTTATGGTATTTATGATAATATTAGTATTGGGGCTTGTGTTTTATTTTAAGGTGTCTTATTCAGCAGGACAAGAAACAATAGAAGATGTTTGTATTGTGTCTAACTATGTTCTTTTATCTTATATTGCTAATATGCCTGAAGTACAGTGTAGTATTAACAATAAACAAGAGAATTGTATAGACACTGCAAAGTTGATGGTTTTTGATCCAGGAAGAGAATATGGGTCGTATTTTAGCACTATTTGCTCACAAAAGGTCTATTTCACGCAACTTTTGCCTGAAGGTATAGTGGAAACAAACTGTACTTTAGATAACTATCCTAATTGTAATGAGTATATGTTTTATGAGCCGCAAGATGATTATACAACTTCAATACCCATTTCAACTCCTGTAACTTTGTATATACCTACAACAGGAGAATATCAATTGGGTAAACTAACAATCGAGATACTGCAATGAAAAAAGGTCAAATGGAAATACTTGGATTTATGGTTATTATCTTATTAATCATAATGGGAATAATTTTTTATATCAAATTTATGCCTGATGATTCAGGTACAAGTTCAATACAAGAGACTGAAATGCATTTAGAAGTATCCAACATGCTCGACGTTATCCGTCTACAAACAGTATGTGAAAGTACTCAAATGGATGATGTAATTAAGACTTGTATGAGTGGTGGTTTTGAGTGTGGTCAAGATGCTTGTGAGTTGATGCAAGAACAGATGGCTTTGATAACAAATACTTATGGTTGGGAAGAAGGAGTTTATATGTTTTATATTGACAATACTCTTTACACAGAAGAGTGTATTGGAGACATAATACCAGACGATGCTACAATCTCTGGAAAGAAGGTAAAATTATGGTATTGCAACCCTTAGATAGTAACATAAATGTACCTAATTCTATAATATTTCAGGAGTATAAGGTACAACTAGTCAAATTATTTTAGAGTGGTAACACTTATTGTTTACCTCCAAAACATCAAACATCAAAATTAAGCTTTATCGTCGCTGAATTCGCAGGAATTAGCCTCTTTTTCTCTAGTAAATGACACAAAAGTTTATAAAGGCCTCCCGGGTGTTAGAGTACTATAAATCAGGATTATTAATCTATAGTGACTTTGGTATAAAAAGTGATGAAAAATCCGAACAGTAATATTATTACACACAGGGAGGTGTTGTGTAAATGCAAGAAAAATTCGTATTGAAAACATTGAAAAAGGTTGCTGCGATTGGAACAGGAGTTGCAATGGCAGGAGCAACATTAACAGGAGCACTAGCGGCGGACTTAGGAGACTATCCGAGCCCGTATGTTGTAGATGGTACCTACGACGATTCAACAGCTTTAGTTGTTGGAGATTTAGCGACTGCTGCAGACACACTTGGTATGGTAGATATTGCTACAAACCTACAGTATGAATCTAGAACAGCTGTTGAATCAACAAGTTCATCATCTGTAACTGTAGAAGGTGGTAAAACTGAACAAGTCCCATTAGCAACTTACTTGACTGCAAGTAGTTTCTTTGATTCATCATTGCAAGACGATGATGTAGACAATTTCTTTGATGGGGAAATCAGTTTCCAAGGAACAAACTATGATACAGCTGAAGAACTTCAGTTCGTTAATGGTGGTCCAGTTATCGTTACATCCATTAACGGTTCTGAAGATGACTACAATACAGGTGTATACTTAGAAATTCCAGGAAAAGATAGAATTAAATTTATGTATAAATTTGATGAAACTATCAACCTATCAGATGCAAGTACAACACAACCATTAGAATTAGATTTCTTAGGTGATAATTTGAAGATCACAAGTATTGACACATCCGGTTCAAAGTTTACCGCATATGTTGGTGAAGAACACTACTTAATGGTTGATGAGTCTGTAACTGTTGATGTTGAAGGCGTAGACAAAACTGTTACACTGACTGAGGCTGGATCCTCATCTGTAGTAGTATCTGTTGATGGTGAAACTGAAATTATTAACTCTGCTGCAACTCAAAATGTAAATGGTGTTGAAATTACAGTTGACTCAACTTTTAGTAGAACTGAAAGGACAGAATCTTCTGCAGTATTAATCATTGGTGCTGAGTCTTCAGAATCTTATGAATCTGGTGATGCATACATTGGTGAAGATACATCTGATCCAAATTGGGTATGGACAATATCTGGTTTACAAACTCAAGGAACCGCTCAAACATTAGGTATCGAGAATGAGTTTTACTGGACAAATCCAAATGATAACCCTGCAACAGCTGGTGAATGTATAGATCTACCAAATGATTATGTACAAGTTTGTTTCGATAGTCTAACAGTATCTGATGATGACTATATGGACCTAAAATTCGAAAGATACGATGAATTAGATCCAGCAGGCTTCATCTACACAAGTTTGGACGCTATACATGTTGAGTCAAGTGCATCAGAAGGTTTAGAATTAAGTTTCGCAAACTTCGGAAGTACTGGGTTTATTACTCTGAACCAAACAGTTGATAAAAGAACATCAGAAATCTGGTTGTATTTTAACAACTCTGTGAGTACATTGAACAATTCTGTTACTAGAGCAAGAAGTAATATAATAGATGTATTCTATAAAGATGGTTCTAAAACAAAGTACTGGGGTGCATTGACTGCAAACGAAACTCATGAGATCTTTAGGGTTAACTACGAAAATACAAAAGATACAAATATTGTAGTTACAACTAATGGGAGTGACTCAAACAACCATTTAGGTCTATTAGTGGATGTTGTTGGAGACTCTACAACTGAGTTAGCTTCAGGAAGAGATGATATGACTCTATACTGGACAACTGTAGCAGCAACTGGTATCTCTTCTTTAGGTGTATCAGCAGATAGTGAAGAAGCAAGTGAAGTTCTACACGGAACAACAACATACGGTACAAAAGATGAAGACCATAGGACTATCTATGGAATTAAGTTGTTAACTCCAAAATCTAATGGACAAGATGACAAGGTTTTAATGCAAGTACCAAATGACCAAGTTAAGGCAAATATTGTTGTTCAGGGAACATCAACAACTGTTTCAAGTGGCGCAACAAGTTCTATAGTAGCAGAAATTACACCAGCTACAAAACTAGCTTCAGAAGTTTCCACAGCTAGCGACTACCAACTTATCCTTGTTGGAGGTCCATGTGCAAACGATCTAGTAGAAGATCTATTCGATGTAACCTGTGATGGTTGGTCATTCGAAGAAGGTGAAGCTCTAGTTAAGTTAGCAGACAATGGTGATAATGTAGCTATGTTGATTGCAGGTACAACTGCAGACGACACAAGAAGAGCATCTAGAGCTGTTGCTAACTACGCCGACTACACTCTGACAGGTACAGAAGTTCTTGTAACAGGAACAAGCCTAGAAGATATTGAAGTAGGTGCAGTACCAGAAGAAGAAGCTGAAGAAGAAGCTGAAGAAGAAGCTGAAGAAGAAGCAGAAGCTGAAGAAGAAGCTGAAGAAGAAGCAGAAGCAGAAGCTGAGGAATAAACCTCACTTTTTTTCTTTTTTTATTATTTTAAAAAACAAAAACTTTTTTAATAACAAAAATAATTCTATATAACAATGAAAAGAAGAACTTATTTTGGTAAGAGAAAATCAATATTCAAAAGAAAGGAGCTTTATACTTATTTGGTGGGTATTTTTATCATAATGCTGATGGTTTTAAGTGTGGTTAATTTAAATTCTGATGAACCAGAACAGGTAGAATATAATGGTTTAACCTTTGTTGCTACAGAATCTGGGTTTTTAGCTTATACAGAAGAGGGAGAACAGGTAGTAGTACTATCAAATCCTGAGGAACTAAAGGAACTAGAAATAGAAGAGATTAGCCTAGGCTCATTAACTAGTCTATCTAAGATGTATATATCTCTAAATCCTGAAGATAATTATAGAAATGCAGTATATGACTTCTATAATAATATAGAATTAAGTACTTGGACAACAGAAGCTTGTTATGAGGATAATGAACTGTGTTCAACATTACCCATTAAAACCTGTGAAGATGCTACAGAATCAATTGGTGTGATTATATTTAAAGAAGATAATGAAACAATATTATCTTTAGATGACAATTGTCTTACTATACAAGGGAAAGATTTATTAAAAGTTACAGATAAATTAATTCTAGATCAATATGGCTAAAACACAAATGACCTATATCATCCTTGGATTAGTTATTATCTTAGGGATAGCTGGAGTTGGCATATATGCCTATTCTCCAACAAGTGATTATTATTCATATTCTAATGGTAATACTGTGTTTGATGTGACAATATTAAGTGAATCTGAAACAAAAATACCTGTTTATTTTGAAGGAGATGAACAAGAGTACATTTTAACTATGAGAACAGATCCTGCATCTGTTGAAGATATTCCTTTAAGTGGTAATTTAGCTCAAAGAATAGCAAATGATGAAGCAGTTTACATAACAATAGATCCTTATCAAGATTTGAAAGGAAAAACTGTGGTGGCTGTGTATGAATTAATGAACATATTAGATAATGAATTAATCTATAATCTACCTACTTATACTACAGTATCTGAAGAATATGAGAACAAGACTGTTGTGCAGTGTGGGCATGCAAATGATGCTAATACAGTTATCTTTGTGACTCTTGGTGAAACAACTCAAGTTTATGCTGATGGATTTTGTATAATTGTAGAAGGTACTGATGAGGATGAACTAATAAGGGCAGCAGATAGATTAGCATATCACCTATTAGGGATTATGGAATGAAACACTATTTTTCAGAAAATCAAGAATCAGAACTTAAACTAAAAACTATAACGGTTATTCTAGCTAAAAAAGAATATACTTTTTTTACTTCTTCGGGTGTTTTTTCAAAGAAAAAAGTAGATTATGGTACTAAGGTTTTAGTAAATTATATGGAAATAAATGAAGATGATAAGGTATTGGATTTGGGTTGTGGTATTGGTATAGTTGGAAGGGTTGCAGCGACTAAAACAAAGAATAAAGTAATTCTTACTGATGTTAATAAAAGAGCTGTGAAATTAGCTAAGATGAATACAAGGAAGATTAGAACAATAAAAGTTTTACATGGAAATGCTTTTGAAAAGATAAAGGAAAAGTTTGATGTTATTTTATTTAATCCACCTCAGGCTGCAGGGAAAAAGATATGTTATGCTATGATAAAAGATTCTAAGGATTTTTTATTGAAAGATGGAACACTACAGGTGGTGGCGCGGCATAATAAAGGAGGAGGATCATTAAGTGAATATATGGAAAGTGTATTTGGAAATTTAAAAACAATAGCAAAGAAGGGTGGATATCGTGTCTATGTCTCAAAAGCCTAAAGTTTTAGTTGGTTGTCCAACTTGTGATATTTATGGGTACTGTTTACAAGAGTATTTACAAGGAATTAAGGAATTAACTTACCCAAATTTTGATATTTTGCTTGTTGATAATTCTAAAGATGAAGAATATTATAAGAAAATAAATATTAATGTAGTTAGAGCGGGGTATTTGGAACCGGCAATTAAGAGAATTGTTAATTCTAGGAATATCTTAAGGAAAGAGGTGTTAGAGAAATATGATTATTTCTTATCTTTAGAACAGGATGTAATCCCACCTAAAGATGTGATTGAAAGAATGTTAGCCCATGAGAAAAAGGTTGTATCTGCTGTTGTGTTTAATAGTTATAAAAGGAAATTGCTTCCGATGGTTTGGAAAGAAAGTAGAGATAAGTTGAGGTTCTTAAATCCTGAAGAGCTTGATCCTCCAAGGTTGGAAAAAGTGAGAACTGTAAGTTTAAGTTGTCTTTTGATTCATAAAGATGTGTTAAAAGAAATAGAATTTAGATATGAAGAAGATAAAAAGTGCTTTGATGATATGTTTTTTTCAAATGATTTAAAAGAAAGAGGTATTTCCTTATATGTGGATACTTCAATAAAATGCAAACATCTGATCAAGAACAAAAGTTGGAAGGAAATCCAAAAGTATTAGTGGGTTGTCCAACCTCGGTACATAAAAGGTATTGTTTAGGTAGGTATGCGAGCAGATTAAAAGAGTTGACTTATCCTAATTATGATATTCTTATCGTCGATAATAGTGAAAATAATGATTATATTGGTTTGATAAAAGAGTCCGGTCTTCCAGCAGTGAAGGATGTGTATTCAGATAGTGCAAGAGAGAGAATTATTAATTCAAGGAATATTTTAAGGAAAGAAGTGTTAGAAAAATATGATTATTTCTTGTCTTTAGAACAGGATGTAATACCTCCAAAAGATATTATTGAAAGAATGTTAAAATCAGGTAAGAAATTGGTTACTGGAGTGTATTATAATTTTCAAATGATTAATGGAAAGAATCAATTAAGACCTCTTTTATGGAAAAGGGTTAGGGAAGATAGGGTAAAGGCACTTTCTTTTGAAGAGATTGAAGGTGGTTCTTTAATGGAGGTGGGTGCTTGTGGTTTAGGTTGTCTATTAATACATAAGGAAATACTTAAAAACATCAAGTTTAGATATGATAAAAACGATAATGGCTTCGACGATATGTGGTTCTGTCAGGACACATTTAATGAAGGTAATAAAATATTTGCAGATACTTCCTTAAAATGCAAACACTTGATAAAAGGGGGAGGATGGGAAGGGATAAAAAAATGAGACCAAAAATATTAGTGGGATGTCCAACATCACATCATAAAGATTATTGTCTAACTGAGTATATGGCTGGTCTAAAAAAGTTGACTTATCCTAATAAAAAAATTCTAATAGTTGAGAATTCAAAAAATGATGAATATTTTAATTTAATAAAAACTTTTGATATTTCTGTTGTAAAAGGGCCTTGGTTTGAAGGGGCTGTAGATAGGATAATTGCTTCTAGGAATTTGTTAAGGAAAGAGGTGTTAGAGGGAGATTATGAGTATTTCTTATCTTTAGAACAAGATGTGATTCCTCCTGCTGATTTGATAGAAAGGATGTTGCAACATGGAAAGAAGTTAATTACAGGGGTTTACTTTGCTAATAATAGATTTGAGGATGGTACAATAAAGTTAATTCCTTTGGTGTATAAGTTAAAAGATCCTGAGTCTTTAACTATGTATCCTTTAGAGGAGGAAGAGTTGTGGAATGATCCTGGTTTGTATCCTGTTGTTTCTGCTGGTTTAGGTTGTTTGTTAATCCATAGAGATATTTTGAAGGAGATAGAGTTTAGATCAGAGAATAAACACTTTGATGATAGATTTTTCTTTGTAGATTGTCATGCTAAGAAGATTGAGGCATTTTGTGATACAACAATTAAATGTAAGCATCTTATTGATAGACCTATTCCTTGGAGTCAGATTAAGAAATAATAAAGTTTAAATAAAATTGAGGTATATGAATAGTATGGAGATTTCAGAACAGTTACTAAATATGTTAAGATGTCCTTCTTGTCAGAATAGTTTGAAGTATGATTCAGCAAAAGAGAATCTAGCTTGCTGGAGATGTGGCAAGGAGTATCCATTAGAAGATAATATTCCTCGGTTTAAAAAATAATAAAGTTTTTAAATGCCCCTTTTTTCTAATAACTAATGCCGAGGTGGCGCAATCTGGTACCGCGCAGGCCTTGAGAGTATATCCTAGAAAGCCTGTTTCCTTCTGGATATCTGGGTTCGAATCCCAGCCTCGGCGTAATCCTTCTATTCACAGTCCCGAATCCTAGGCCCTAAGTGATTTTTCAGGGGCATGTGCTTTTGATTCACACGCCCATGATATACTCACTTTTATATAGAGTTTTGTAATACTAGGAGGTGTAAAATGACTGAAGATGATATCTATGGAAGCAGGAGAAAATATGAAAATTTCATTGCTGACATGGAAAAACAAACATGTAAACCAAAGAAAGGTGGTAAAAGAAAGTATTACTGTAAAAATAAAAAGAACTTGAAGTATTTCAAGAAATTGATTAATGGATTTGAGGCAAAAGACCTGAGCTATATTAGAAGAAATAAGATTTTTTTTAATTTGAGAGTACTTTGTACTGCAACAGATAAAGATCTAGCAGAATGTGATAGAGATGATATTAATGGAATTGTTGCTTTTATGCATAAAAGGTACAAATCTGTTGAAAGTAAAAAGGATTTTATTAAGGATATGAAAGTTATTTGGAGAATGTTGTTTCCTGAAAAAGATTCTAGAGATAGAATTGATGAAACATTAACTCCTTATGCAGTAAGGCATATTAGTTCTAGAATTGACAAAAGTAAAGAGAAGTTAAGGAATGAAAGGTTTAACTTAGAAGAGTTTGAGAAAATAGTTGCATACTTTAACAAAGACCCCAAGATTCAAGCTTATTTAACTTTAGCTTTTGAATCTTTAGGAAGACCACAAGAGATATTGTTTACTAAGGTTAAGGATTATGAGTTTTATGACAATTATGCAAAGATTTGGATCTCTGAGCATGGAAAAGAAGGAACTGGTTTCTTACAAAGTATTGATTCATATCCTTATATTATGAAATGGTTTGAGAAACACCCTTTGAAACATAATCCAGATGCTTATTTCTTTGTTAATGAAAGCAATCATGGGAATTTAAAGCAGATGACGAACAACAATGTGAATAAAAGATTGAAAGTTGCATGTAATGCATTAGGGATTAATAAGTCAATTACTTGTTATTCTCTTAAGAGAAATGGAATCACTTATAGAAGGTTAAGAGGAGATAGTGATACACAGATACAACATGCAGCTAGATGGACTTCTACTAAGCAACTTAAAGTATATGATATGAGTACCCAAGAAGATGCTTTGCGTATTGAGTTGGTTAAAAGGGGGTTAGTTGATCCTCAGAGTGCTAGGGAGAAGAGATTTCAACCTCAGTTTAAGGTTTGTACTTTTTGTGGTTCAAAAAATGGGTTTACAATGGAGTTTTGTTCAAATTGTAAGAGACCAATGAAAAGAGAGAAGATCAAGGAGATTGCAGAGAAGCATGATTTGTTACAGAATGATCAGTTGCTTGATAGATTGCATGTCATGGAGAAGAGGTTGAATGATATGATGAAAGTTAAGGTTTAATTTTTCTTTTTTTTATTAATAAGTAGCCAAATCTGCTTCAACCAAAAGAGCCAAATCTCTTTCAAAAGTATCAACATAACTCTCTAATTCTGTATCATCAATATATCCTGAAAGAGTTAACTGAGGAAATACTCTAGATACTTGAGAGTTATAAAAATTAACCTCAACCTGGCTGGCTCCATCATAAAGACAAGTAATAGTATGTCCTTGCCTTCCACCATGCAATATACAATTATACTGAACAGATTTGATAACATCTCCATAACATCCATAAAGTTCATCATCTACAATTCTATATTCATCACCAGTTATAGGATGTACAACAACTTGGGGATTATAATTTCCAACAATTCTAGAAGGATCGATGGGATTGCTTTTTCTTTCTACCCACTCTTCTACTAATGAGTTGCCAATTAAACCAAGACCTCCAGCAACTCCAGTTATGACAGCTGAAAGACATCCTATCTTTATTAGATTTAACTTTGTATTTTTCATAAAAAAACAGAAAAACAAAAGATATATAAGGGTTGTTTCCTCCCTAAGAGGATATGATTAACACATTAAGAAAGTTGGGATTTACAGAAGGAGAAATTAAAGTATATAGAAGTCTCATTATCCTAAAAGAAGCCACTATTGGTCCTATTAGTAAAAAGTCCAAAGTTACTCCATCAAAAACATATCCAATATTAGAGAAACTCTTAGAAAAAGGACTAATTTCCAAAGTTACAAAAGACAAAACTCAGTATTTTATAGCTAACAATCCTGAAAGATTACTGACTTATTTGGAAGAGAAGAAAATTGAAATAGATGAACAAAAAGAAGAAGTAAAGAAAGAAATCAAGAAATTAAGTATATTAGAATTAAGCAAAACACCTAATGCAAGAGTTTTAACTGGAATAGGAGGAATAAAGACATTTTATGAGGAATTTAATCATAGACTTCTAAAAGAAGATAAAATTTTCAAGGTTTTTTCTTTTGAAGATGATTGGGAAAGAGAAGAAGTTAAGAAATTTATTCAAAAACAGGATCTAATTAGAAAAGAGCTAGGAATTGAAGTTAGAGTTATTGCTAATGAAAGAATTAAGAAATTTATAAAATCAACTAGTTATAAGTTAGTTAAAATAAAATTTACAGACCAAAAGATTCCAATTGGTACAGTTGTCTCTAATAATTTAATTGCTTTAATGAGTTGGAAAGAAGAACCCTTTATTGTAGTTATTGAATCTGAAGAACTTGGAAAATCATATACTCAATTTTTTGATGAGTTATGGAAACAGTCTAAACTTTAAACCAACATCCTCTCAACCTTACCCAAATAACCATCTCTAATCAAAGAAGTAACAGGTTTACCAATTCTTTTAGCTTCAGCCTTTAACATGATTTCTTCAGCTTGGGAAATACGAACACAAACCGTTCTAGTTTTTTGCATATACCTTAAAGATTGAAATCGTTGCATTCTAACTCCTTTATCTGATTTTCAGCATTATTTAAAATAACTTCAATTTGTTTACGCATGTTTTGACGAATTTCAATAATCCTTTGTTGTTTTTGCCAATTCATAAAAAATAGTTTTGCAAAAACAGTATATAAATACTCAGATAAAAATCTTCTAAAACTTTTACTAAAAAACTTCGAACTTTTTTCTCTGAAATATTATAAGCAAATTCAATTAAACCAATTACAAACAATTTAGGAGGAAAAAATGTTGAGAAAACTCATGAAAAAACTAAGGAAAGAGGTACAGGAGGAAGAAAATGAAGGTAAAGAACCTGTTGCTATTGGCATTTGTGTTGTTAATAAGCCTGACACCTCTAGTTAGTGCAGCTATTGATCTTAATCAACCATTAGATGCAGCTGATGAAGCAGCTTTCGATGAAATCCTTGAGCCAGTGATGAGTATTTACAACTTTATTAAATACATTGCAACCGCAATTGCCGCAGTTGTATTAGTTGTAGCAGGAATCACCTTTATGACTTCAGGCTCGGATCCAGGTAAAAGAGAACAAGCAAAAAGTATGATTATGTATGTAGTTGCTGGTTTAATTCTAATCTGGATAGCACCATTGATCGTAAACTTCCTAGTTCAATAATTTTTTTTCTTTTTTTAATATGTGAGTGAGTATAAGGCAAAAACTATACTTATGAGGTAGTTTTGAGGTAATGTCTCCGATGACTAGTGTTTACTATTATTTAAGTGAGAAGTGTCATTTATTATAATTTCTCTGTACTTGTTATCTTTGAAATCAAAAATAGTTATAGAACCATTATCAAAACTAAAATTCAAGCTAACTGATTTATCCTGATTTTTCAAGATTGGAATTAAGCCCCTTAAAGCCCCCATATGTGTAACAATACAAACACATTTCTCAGAACCATCTGTCACTTTTTTTAGAGTAACTTTTAATCTCTCTTCCATCTGTTTCCAAGATTCACCATGAGGTGGAATAAATTCATATCTTTCATTTAAACTCATTTTATCCAACACTATACTTATTTCATTCCAAGTTTTAGTCTCCCAATTACCCCAATCTCTTTCTTTTAGATCATCAAGAACATCAAGTGAAATATTTAGTTTTTCTGAGATTAATTTTGCAGATTGGTAAGTTCTTTTTGTAGGCGAGGAATAAACTTTTTCCACGTTATTTTTATTTAAAAATGCAATTGTACTTAGTATTTGATTAATTCCTATTTTGGTTAACTCTGAGGAACTGCCCTTGATATGCATTTTTCCTTCTACATTAATTTGTGTTTCACCATGTCTAATAAAAATTAGTCTCATAAACATAGAGAATTTGTTTATTCTTAAAAAGCTTTCTGGAGGTAAAAACAATGAAAAAACTAGTATTAACTCTATTTCTACTACTAGTACTCCCTCTAGCGACAGCTTTCCCTTGTGAATCAATTCCAGAACAAGAATCATGTTTAGTAATACAAAATGATCTAGAATTAACACCAGAAGAAAAAGAAGAATTATATAATGCAATCATTTCAACAGAATTTCCAGATTATGAATTTACATACAATTACAACACAAACATAGAATTTACAGATCCACCAGAAGATATTCAAACAATCAGTTCAATGCATGTAAAAAATGCATGGATGAAAATAATCACAGCAATGCCTTCTATATTAATAGACAATAATCTCTACTCTCAAGAACAAGGAGAAATATTAACAGCTTACAACTATGATATCGAACTACCTTCGGGAATACAGGGTAATGATTGTAGAACAACCTACTCCATTTCTGAACAAACAGAACATTTAAACATTTACCAAAATAACAACCTAATAGGAAACGATCTCTTACAAGAATACACAATAAACCAAGATTCATTATTCACAACAGAACTAACAATAACAGTAGAAGTAAGAGTAAAACACTATCAAGGGCACCAAGGACATTGTAACATTGGAGAATACTGCCCAACATCTTGCCAATATTCACATTCAAATTCTCAAACTAGTGTAATAACTCTAGAAGATGAACTAGATTTATATTACTACAATGAAAAACCTTTAGGAGAAATAATCCTTTTAGATGAATTATATAATTCTTACCATGGATACATCCTAGCAGAAAACTACACAGCTTTAGATTTAGAATTTCAAAACTCAGAATATAACCTAAGAAATTACTACTATGATTTCAACTTTACATACCAACCTTACTATATCTTAACAATTAGAGCAAATGAAGAAGATAGCGAATTCATCAACAACATCATAGTTGAAGAGGAATTAGGATTTATTGTAAGCAGTATAAACAATCCAATCCTAACATTATACAACCACTTTAATACCTTCCAATTACCACAAACATTCAACTTTATAGATCAAGACCTAGAAATAGAAACTACTGAAACTGGACTATTTATTCCTTGTAAATATGAAAGCCCATCATCCTCTTCATATCGAACAACTCTAGGTAAATCATCAGCTGGAGTTCCAGTAACTTCAACACAAGTATACGATCTAGGATCAAATTCAAATAAAGATCTAAGAGGATTTTGTCCAGGACCTATTTCAACAACATCTTTTCCTCTAACCATCTCTTCAAGTTTCTGAAAAAATTCAGCTCTAACTCTAAATGGATCTTGAAACATTCCTAAAAAATTTTGAAATTCTCTCATTTCATTATCATCTGCTAGCATCTCCCAAAAATCTGTAATTCCATCTCCATATAATGAGATTGCACCAGTTCCTTTATTTGTATAATGCCATTTTTTTGCCATTTTTACCGTCAAAGCTATATAAAAACCCTAAACAACTCATATATAAACTTTCCCACTAAATAGTAGTACTGACAACTTAAACAAAAACACTCAAAACACCAATACAACCCTCCTACCCCTTAGATATAGCCAAATTAACCAAATACAAAGACTAAAAGGCACTATAAGGCAAGTACCAAAAGTACAAGGCACCAATATAAATAGATGTTATAACATACTAAATTAAAACATATAAAAGAGAGGTGTAAAAATCATGATGCCTCAATACATACAGTCTGTTAATGAAAACAAGACTATTGCAGGAAAGATTTACTACAGTGAATCAGACAGGGCTTGGAATGTTATTCGTTTCAAGAAAGAACTTCTAGACGAGTTTACGGATTTATGCGACAGGAAGAGTAAGTTCTTCTATGAAATGCTTTTATTTTATAGATATGAACAAATAGAACGATTTATCCAAAAACTCAAAAAAGAAGGGAAAGCCCCACCAATGTTATTTAGATTTGGTAGATTCAAGTAGTAGAAGAAAATTATAGATTACTGTAGGGGGAGTTCGCTCAATTTTCACTTTACATAAAAATGATAAAGTCTAGGACGTCTTTCTAGAGCAAAATAAAAACCAATAACATTTTGTGATAACTCTATATCATCACCAAATTCATTTGGTTCTACTATACTAACCTCACATTCTTGTAACCCTAAAGGATATAATTCATAATTTTGAAATGCTCTTCTCCCTCTGGCACTGTCTCTATTTGGACCTTCCCTTAATAGAATATCTGGAAGTCCTCCACCCACAGAAGTTATTTCTATAGGACATTCAGCCAAGACCTTAGCTAATCTTATTCTTTGTTTTGTACTAAATGTAGGTCTATGTTCAAATATAATATTGTTTAACATAAAAAGAGGTTTTATAGGCTCCTTTAAAAATATTGCTGAAACTTCCAAAAGAGGATTTAACAGCCATATCTTAAGAAATAAGACTTGGATGTTAACACCATTATTTGCAAAATACAAATTTTCATGTTATTCTAAAGGCAATATTCATCTGAGATGAACATTTAGTTTATTATGTATTAAAAATTAAGGATTCTTTAACATCTAGTACATAATAGTTGTTCCATTAAATTAACAAGTTGTTAATATTAATGAACATTAGATTAGTTCCATTTTGTACTTAGAATGGATGATTTATCTATTGTAAATGCAAAGTACAGGCTGTTTATAAACAAGTTGTCAGTATTTTTGTCTTCCTTTATAAATAAGCTGTCAATAAACCATAGCTCTCTTTATAAACTACTTGTCATTTTGTGTGGGCGTCATTTATAAATAAGCTGTCAAAAAGCTTAAATACTTAAAGAGAATTATAGAAATAATGGTTACATTTGATATTAGTCAATTATCTGAACAAAATCCTTGGTGGGCTGATAAAAATAAGATCCTTGAAGATCATAAGCTCAAAAAGTTAAATCAATTAAAGTTCAAATGGAATCCAAGTATAAAACACTTTATTCATTTAGACCAAGATGTGATCTATACAGTTAGAGGTCCAAGACAAGTAGGAAAAACAACGTTAATTAAATTAATTATCAAAGATCTTTTATTAAATAAAAAAGTAGATCCAGAAAATATTTTCTTTTGGAGTTTAGAAAGAAACTCAGATGAAATGAATCAGATAATTCAAACATATTTAAGTTGGAGATCAAAAACAAAAAAAGATCGAAAATATATCTTTCTAGATGAAATTTGTTCTGTTAAAAATTGGTCTAAAGAATTAATATACTTTGCAAATAAAGGGGATTTTGAGAATTGTTCTATTATTGTAACAGGATCTCATGCTATGGATTTGAAGCACTCAACTGAACTGATGCCAGGTAGAAGAGGAGGAAAAGATAATGATCCTTTAGATAAAATTTTGTTACCTATGAAATTCTCAGAATTTGTAGAACTTTTATGGCCAGATTTTAAGAAGATAAAATTTGATTTGGGTATTGTTAAAATTAAAGATAGACAAAAAAAGATATTGGATCTTTTCGAGGGTAAAATTGATAAGGACATAGAAAAGCTAATGATCTATAAAAAAGAATTAGATTCTCTTTTTGAGATTTATCTTTTAACAGGAGGCTTACCTTCAGTAATAAATGAATATCAAACAAAAAAAGAAATTAGTACAAATTTATTTAATGTTTATATTACGGCAGTTATTGGTTCATTGAGGAAATATAAATATAAAGAAGAATATTTTAAACAACTTATTAGGGAAGTATTTAAAACACTATCTACCCCCATTAGTTGGAAAAGTTTTACTCAAAATACAATCATAAGTTCTCATAATACTGCACATGATTATATTGAAGCACTTGAAGATCTATATACACTAAATAAAGTTTATAGATGTTCAGTTGATAAAAAAATTCGTCCTTTTTCAAAAAAACTTTACATCCAAGATCCTTTTATATTTCATGCTCTACATGGGTGGTCCAATGGGAAAAAGGATTATTTTACTAATGCAAAAGCTAATTTATTAGATTTAGAAGTAAAAAGTAAATTAGTTGAAAGTGTTGTATACAATCATTTATGTAGGCTGGTTTTTAGTTTAAATCCCAAGGATCTATTTGATCCAAAAGATCATGTTTGTTACTTTGAAACAAAAAAGAAAAAAGAAATTGACTTTGTGATCCTTTTTGATGATAAGGTTTATCCTTTTGAAGTAAAATATCAATCACAAATTAGGGGATCTGATTTTGTTGGATTTGGTTCTTTCAAAGGAGGAGTATTAATAAGTAAGAATGAGTTAGGTCTACATAGGAATTATGTCAAAATTCCTATATCTCTATTCCTAATGTTAGTATAAAGGCAGCGAAAAACATATAAACCCCGACGACATGTCATAATATATAAGCTTAAGTATTACATAAGACTCTGGAATCAGGGCCTATGAATCAAAGGTTTTCGCCCAGCCTCGGCGGATTTTATTCTAGAATATAAAAATTTATAAGTTAGAATTTTTTGTTTCTAATTATGGTAGATATTTATGTTGTTAAGCGTGAACATTTATTTTGTGAACCTGGAAACTATAGAGATAATGGGGGAGTAGTGTATGTAGGGATTGGTCCTGATAGGCTGAAAGGAAAAAGTGATTTTGAGATTACAGCTACTGGAAAACCAGATCCTTTAGATTTTGGTGTGGAATTATCTAGAGCTGTTCATATTCATACAGGAAAGAGAGAGATAGTTAGGGTTTACTTTAAAGTTCCTGATTTTGTTGCTGATTCTTATTTTGAGGAGTGTGGAGAGCACGGAATTTCTGAAGAGAGATTTATACCTGTTACTGATGAAGAAGAAGGCATAATAAGGGGAAGATTTAAAGAACATTTGGCAGATCGTGTTGCAAGGTTTTCTAAGAGGACAGCTTAGATATTGAAAATCTTTATATATTTCTTAATTATTCTTAATTTATGAAAACAATATTAGTTGATGCAATTGGTGCCTTTGTGATTAAAGGTGAAGGAATCTTTCAAGAGATGTATGATTTGCTTGAGAAGTATCCTAATAAGAAAGTTATTCTAACTAGTGCAAGTGATGAACAGATAGAAAAGTATGGATTGGATAAGATGCCATATAAGGTTTTTACTTTGGGACATAATCCAGAGAAGACTGATCCTAAGTATTATGGGATAATGCTTAAGCATAATGGTTTAAAGGCTGAAGGGGTTGTTTATTTTGAGCATAATTTAGAAGCTGTGAAAAGTGCTCAATCTGTTGGAATTAATACTTTATATTATGATAGTGAAAAAAGGGATTTAGTTGCATTAAAGAAGTTTTTAGATGAAAATCTTATTTCTTAGATTCTAATGTTAAATTCTTAGCAAACTTTTCTGCATTTAGAATAACATCATCTTCTCCAAGTTGGTCAAATGGATTTTCTAGTTGATCTTGGATATTATCTAAGCTTACTAGTACTACACTGAATAGTGCAGGTATAATATAAGTTAATTGTGATGAGAAATCTAATGAAATATGTGCAAAATAAGGACCATATAGGATTGGTAATAAAAATATGAATACTTTACTGTAAGTTCTTAGGGTTTTTGGAGTTCTGTACTCATAGATGTGTTTAATGTTTTCAAAAGCAACAAGCATTTTAGACAGGTATTGATTGCTTCTTGAAACCTCACCATTGCTTAATCCTCTTTTTTTGAATTCTTTAATTATTAATGAAAGATCTGAGAAATCTCTGTAAACTTTTTTCTCGTTCTTTTCCATTTTCTTAAGTGGTTCTTTGAAAAGATCTCTAGCATCAACTAATAAGTCTTTTAATTTGTCTCTTAATGAGCTTTGTAATTTGATATCAGTATTATCTAACCAGTCTCTACTTGCAAAGAATATTGCTCTACCATGGCTTTTTAGACTACCATACTCCTTTAGAGCATTTTCTCTTCTTTTGTATGCTCCTCCAATTGAGAAGACAATAGGAAAGATAACTGCTGTTGCAACAACAGTCATTGGAAAATTAGCAAATAACTCAAACTTAACACAAAGAAATGTGGATAGTATAGCTAATGCTGTAACTATAACTGTTTGATAGTTTACAATCATTAGAAGATTTTTTATTGCCTTCATTATTATTTGGAAATAATTATAGATTTATAATATTTTCTGTTAATAGGGAATTTAGATAGTTAGTTGGGTTTCATTTAGTTTTTAATGAATATGATAATAGGAGTTTTATGGTTTTTACTAATGAAGAACTTGATAGAATGGTTGAGGGAAATTTGGATGTTGTAAGATCTTTAACTTTTCGTTTAGGTGAAAATAGAGCTAGAAATGAAGTCAGAAGAGGTTTACAAACTGGTGCTGAAGAAATAGTTGTTTGGAGAGATGCTTTATCTGATTGGGAAGCAGTATATGTTATGCCTGGACAGTCTGCTTCTAGAATTGTAGGTGAGTTAGGATATTCGGATGGACACGCAGAGTGGCCTAGAAATTCTGTGTTAAAATATTAATCTTTTATCATTTCTTTAAGAATTGAAGGGTATTTCAAGGGATTACTTACAAGGTTATTAGAAAGAGCACATTCCCATGTACAATAGCATTTTTTATCTTTGATATGCTTTCTAGCTTCTTTTGCTTCTTGCATACTAAGAATTTGTTTGATATCATAGTGGAATTCTCTTAAATTGCCTAATTTTTTATTCAAGTACTCACAAGGGAATACATCTCCATTGTTTTGGATTACAATCATATTGGATCCAGCATAGCATTTGTTTGGCATTTCTTCTGTTTTCATTACTTCAATTACTTGATTGTTTACTATTTGACCTAAAGCATTGTAGACTTTTCCAAACTTTTCCTTTCCTGATTCTTCTTTCTTAAATTTGTTATAGAAATTAATAATATCTTGATATTCTTCTATAGTCACATCTTTAGATGAGTCATCCCTTGTATCTCCTCTTGCTAATACTATGGAAATAGCACAACTAGGGAATTTTTCATTACAATACTTAATTGTATCTTTAATATGATCTTTATTGAATTTACTACAACATATAGCTATTTCTAGGCTTAGATTTTTGTGAATCTCCAAAAGAGGTTGTAATTTCTCATAAGTTTTTTTTGTCTTTTCAAAAGCACCAGGAACTTGAAATACTTCATCATGTTTATCGTCGATACCTTCAATTGAAAGGCTTATGTTTAATTGTGTTGATTTTTTAATTTTGTTTAGTATTTTAGATGTAGTATCTATTATTTTATCAGTTAATAATGCATTTGTAGGTATTGTTATTCTTTGAACTTGATTTTTTATGGAAACATATTCTAACATTTCTGGAAGATCATTTCTTAAGAAAGGTTCTCCTCCACTTAATGTTAATTGTTGGATTTCTGAGAAATTACTAAATACTTTTTTTACTTCTTCTAAATCTAAATCGGTTTTATGGGCTTCTATGTTCTGCCAGTTGAAACACATCTTACATTTAGCATTACATACTGATGTGACAAAGAAGACTACATAAATGGGTGTTTGAGTTACAAATATGTTTTTGGTTAGTTTAACTAATTTTTTCATTTTTTAGTTTGTTTTTGATTACACCTATAAATCCTGCAAAACAAATTACATTTGCAAAAAATAGGCTCATGATTAGTGAATATATTGAAAATAATACATTATATTCTTTTAATGCAATTATATACATTTTTAAATGTTTCAGAATGAAGATTAGGAATATTCCTCCTGTTATGTAAAATGGGAAGATTAAGTTAAGAGTAAAAAAGAGTATTAATGAGATAACTAGGGCTGAGGTTGTTAATCCACCTAGAAAGGTTCTAATTAGATTTTTTTTCAAATATGGCTGAGAGTAATCATTCTCTTCTATTAATTCCATTGAGTTTTTTGTTCTAGAGTAATAGGCCTTTACTAGTGATTTAAAGTTTGGAAAGTGATGTTTTGTTTTAATGTTTCCATCAGAGAGCATGTGGTATTTTTTGAATAGTTTGGATATTAGCTTTTCTTCTTCTACATCTGCCCCTTTGATTTTATTGTCAAAACCTCCAAGTTCTTCAAATACTTTTTTCTTATATCCTTCTAAACCACCAGTAAGGACAACTTGTTTTATTGGTTTTGATTTTTGTTCTTTGGTAAATATGAATTCATAGGTGTAGCAGTAATCAGCTAGGGCTTTGTATTTGTGTATCCATTTGTTGTTTGCTGGTTTTTTAGAATACCTAACTGAAACATAGTCTACATCTTCTTTGATTAGATGGTTGTATATTTTTTGTAATGTATCTTTGTATAAGATAACATCAGAGTCTAGGAACATGATTAGATCTGTTTCTGCATTATGTGCTCCATTGTTCTTTGCAGCTGCAGCACCTTTATTAGGTTGGTTTATTATTTTTACATCAAATTCCTTTACAATATCTAAGGAATTATCTTTTGTACCATCATTGACTACAATAACTTCAAATTTATTATCAAATTCTGATTCAAAAATAGAATTAAGGCATTTTCTTATTGTTTTTTCAGCATTATAGAGTGGAATGATTATGGTTATGGCCATTATAGGAGACCTCGCTTTTTCAACCTCTTTCTATATTTTAATAGTTGAAGAAAATAATCTTTTGAATCTTTGAATAGTTTTAGTGTTGATCCTTTTTCATCAATTCTTCTTAGGAATAGAGTAGGCATTTCTTTTATTTTGTAACCTTTGAAATAGGGTTCCATCATTATTTCAGTGTCCCAGAACCATCCATCAGATGGAGTGTAAGGAAGAATTTTAAGTATTTTTTCTCTGTTGAAGAATTTACATCCTGATTCACTATCTTTGAACTTCATTTTTATCATAATTCTAACTAAGTATCTGTAACCTACTGATGCAATTGTTCTGTGCATCCAAATTGGATCTAATGTGTAGATTCTTAGGCCGGTAACAATGTCATAGCCTTTTTTTACTTCTTTTGTTAGAATGGGAATATAATATGCAGGAGTTTCTAGGTCTGGATCAATGTAGCCGATTACTTCTCCTTTTGCTGCTTTAATACCTGTTTTTATTGCAGCACCTCTTCCTTTGTTTTTTTCATGAAATACATATCTTAATTTTTCTGGATCTTTTTTACAAATGTTCTTTATTGTTTCTTGACTGTCATCTTTGCTAGAATCATCTACATATATGATTTCGTAAGTTAGGTTTGATTTATCCATAACTTCTTCTATTTCTTTTAGGGATTTCCCTAGGAACTTTCCTGAATTGTAGCTTGCAAGTACAAGACTTAGATCTATTGTCATTTTCTTAGATTCCTAATAACTTTTTCAACTGCGATAATTGTATCATTAACATCTTTTTCATTCATGTAGGGAGATAGAGGTAATGAAATTGTATTTTCTCCTACTTTTTCAGTTATTGGAAACATTCCTTCTTGATAGTTGAATTGTTTTTTATAATATATGCTTGTGTGTAGAGCAGGATAGTGAATTCCAGAGCCAATGTTTTCTTTTTGTAGAATCTGGATGAATTCATTTCTATTACAATTTAGTTTTTCTGGTTTGATTAGGATTCTATAGAGATGTCTAGCATGTCTTATCTCTCCTTTTTCTTGAGGAATTTCAATTTCTTCTATGTTTGAGAATGCTTGATTAAATTGTTTGTATATTTTATCTCTGATTAATAGATTATTTTCTACTCTTTTTAATTGATGTAGCCCCAAGGATGCTTGTATGTCTGTCATGTTGTATTTGTATCCAGGGTATACAATGTCATATGGTTTGAATCCAGAAGCTGAGAACCTTTTCCATGCATCTTTGTCCATACCATGTAAACTTTGGATTCTTGCCTTGTCTATTAGATCTTCATTGTTTGTGATTAGCATTCCACCTTCACCAGTTGTCATGTTTTTGTTTGGATAGAAACTGAATACTCCCAAATCACCAATTACTCCTGCTTTTTTTCCTTTGAATTCTGTTTCAACAGCATGAGCACAATCTTCTATAACAAATAAATTGTGATTGTTTGCAATTTCCATTATATGATCCATTTGACAAGAGTGTCCTGCAATATGAACTGGCATGATTGCTTTTGTTTTTTCAGTTATTGCTGCTTTTATTTTTTCAGGATCAATGTTGTGAGTATCTTCTTCAATATCTACAAAGACTGGTTTTGCACCTTGATGAACAATTACATTAGCTGTTGCAGCAAAAGTCATTGGAGTTGTGATTACTTCATCACCTGGGCCAATATTGAGAATACTTAAACCTAGAGAAAGACCAGCTGTACAAGAGTTGAGTGCTAGAGCATGATTAACTCCTTTGTATGAAGCAAATTCTTCTTCAAATCTCTTTACTTTTGGACCAGTTCCAATCCATCCACTTTTTAGAGTTTGAATTAGCTCATTTATTTCTGCATCATAAATTTTTGGAGCTGAAAATACAAGAAAGTCATCTCTTATAGGTTTCCCCCCATTTATAGCCAATCCTTCCATCTTCTCGTTAAATTTTAATTCATTAATAAACTTATTGGAGGACTGTTATAGGACTGCAAGACAGGCAATAACAATGAAAAATCCTTGTATTAAGTAGAGTGAGAATACTACATCTTTCTCATAAGTTTTTCTCCCCAATTTAGTTCTAATGTGTGTAACTAGGTGTTCTAATCCATAGATTCCTTTTACTTCTAAGGATCCATCTTTTTTAACTGTTGCAAAACTTTCTTTTTGTAATTTGCCTCTTAGTTTGAGGATTAATTCTATGAAATAAGGAATGAAAATGATTAGTGCAATCTTTTCTATGTTTCCCATTATTGCCATTATAGCAATTAAGGCACCCACAGTATAAGTAACGGTGTCTCCTGGAAATATTTTTGATGGATATTTGTTGAAAATGTAAAATGCAAATAGACTTGCAACCATACATAGACCCAATACTGCAACCCAGCCGTAATTATTCAACCAAGCCATGTAACTTAGGAAGGTTAGCATGATCATACCCATACCAGCTTCTAGTCCATTATAGCCTGCGATCATATTGAAACCATTTGCTGCTCCAGTTATTGCTAAGGGTACAACAAGTAATGCATAGAGAATTCCAATGTCTATACTTCCAACAAATGGAATTGTAGTAATTGAATGTCCTGCATTCACTACTACCATAGGAATTGTTGCTAATAGTACTAGGATTGGTTTTTGGTATTGTCTTAATCCTATTTTCCAACCAAGGATATCATCTACTAGGCCAATTATTGAGATTATTAGAATTGTTGTAAGACAAGCAAGGATTTGTACATCCCTTTCTAGGTTTGCAAGGTTGGTGCTTTCAATGTAAAAAGTGTCTAATGCTATGTATAGCAGTACTCCCATTATAAATCCAAATACTACAACTATGCCCCCTAATTCGGCAACTTTCTTTTTTTTGTCAACTTTATGCATGTCAACAGCCACTATCCCTATTTTATGGGCTATTTTGATCCAATAGGGTGTACTTACTAGGGTAACTACAAAACTTACCAAAAAACAGGCAAAAATCACAATATTCATAGTGTTTCTCTTTTATAGATTTTTTAAAAGGTTTATGAAAAACTATATTATATATTAAAAAAGTTTAAATATTCTGTTTTATACCTTATTGTACATGGCAAACTGTGAGATGTGTGGTCAAGAAGCAAGAGTTTCCGAGGCTATTGTAGAAGGGAGTATCCTTAAGGTTTGTGATAAATGTTCTAAATTTGGTGAAGCTATTGAGATAAAGAGAGCTCCAAGTCGGAATGTTAGGGCCCAGAGAGTTTCTTTTGAAAATAAGAAAAAACCAGTTTTTGTAAATAGGGCAATGGAAAGTATTGTTTCTGGTTATGGGGTTAAGATTAGGAAAGCAAGAGAAAGGATGGGAATGAAACAGGAACAAGTTGCTAAAGCTATTGCTGAAAGAGAATCAGTTGTTCAGAAAGTTGAGAGTGGGAATTTGGAACCCACTTTAAAATTAGCAAAAAAGTTTGAACAGTTTTTTAGTATTAAGTTAGTTGAAAAGAAAACAGAAGAGGTTAAAGAGGAAGATATGAAAGAATTTAATTTGAGAGATGGTGGATTGACAATTGGTGATTTATTAGATTTGAAAAAGTGATAAGTTATTTAAATAGAAGAGTTCTATAATTTTTTATGAATAAAAAAGAGTTGGAAATACTTTTATCTAAGCTTAAGCGTTTTGAGAATCCTAAAGTTAAATTAGAACAGTATGCAACAGATGCAACTATTGCTGCTGATGCTTTGTGGAATGCTCATATTGATAAAAATATTAAAGACAAGGTTATTGCAGATTTAGGTTCTGGACCAGGGATATTTGGATTGGGAGCTTTAGTTCTAGGTGCTAAGAAGGTTCATTTTGTTGAGTTGGATAAAGAAGCCATGAGTTTGGCTAAGAAAAATAGGAGAAAGGTAGAGAGTTTAATTGGAAAAAAAGTAAATGCTGATTTTTTTAATTTAGATATAAAAGATTTTGATAAGCAGGTTGATTTGGTTATACAGAATCCTCCCTTTGGTACAAAGGAAACTCATGTTGATAAATTATTTTTGATTAAGGCTATGGATTTGGCCAAAAAGATCTATAGTTTTCATAAGTTAAGTACTAGGGAGTTTGTGAGGAAATTTGTTGGAGAAAATAACTTTAAGATCGAGAAAATGTATAAGTATCAGTTTCCATTGAAACAAGAGTTCTGGTTTCATACTTCTTTAACAAAATATATTGATGTTGGTTGTTGGTATTTGAAAAGAAAAGCTAACAAGTGAATATGTATTTATAAGGCAAATCTTTTCTTTGCATAACATTTATATAAAGCAAATTTACTGATTTTAAGATAATATGGCTAAAGGCGGAATTAAGAATTATGTAAGTAGAAGGGCGATTAAGGCATATTGTATGCTTCGTGGAGCTAAACAAAATCCTAAATTGGCTAAAGATTATGTTTTGTTAAGATTTCATGTTTTTCTTTCTAAATTAGGAAATAAGTTAAATTTTTATCATGAACCAAAACTTAAAAGTATTGTTAGTGCTAAAATTGAACTTACTCAAGCTTGTCCTTCTAAATGTATAACTTGTAATTTCTGGCGTATTAATTCAATGATGAATGGATGTGAAATAAAAGAGAATAAATTAAAACATGGGGAGTTTGAGGATTTGCTTAGACAGTTAAAAAAGATGAATTGTAATGCTGTGCAGCTATTGGGTGGAGAGACTCTAGCTTATAGAAGAGCACCAGAATTGATTAAGTTGGCTTCTTTATTAGGAATGAAAACTAATATTATAACTAATGGGATTTTGATGACTCCTGAAATTGCAAAAGAAATTGGAGAATCTGGTCTTACAACAATAGGATTTTCAATTGATGGGCCTAAAAAGATTAATGATCATATTAGGGGCCATAAGGATGCTTTTGAAAAACAAATTAATGCAATAAAACTTATACAAAAGTATGATAAGGAAAATAAAATCCATAAAAGTATTTGTGTTACGATTAGTGTTCCAAATGTAGAATATCTTGATAAGATTATGGATATAGCTAATGAGGTAGGAATAAAGGAAGTTAGTTATTATATGATGAGTACTTATAGTGAAGATACAAAAGAGCAAACTGATGATCTTTTCAAAGAAAAAGTGGGTTCACTTGAATTTATGGTTCCATCTAGTTTGGCAGCTAAAGATAAATTTCTTTTGGATAAAAAAAGAAAAGAGATATTAAAGAAGGCAAAAGAGTATGGAATTGTAGTTAGGGGCCAGTTTTTTACTAAAGAAATGGTTGATGTTGATAAGGCAATTAGAAGGGAGGACAAGTTTTGTATAACTCCTTATAAATTTTGTACTATTGATTGTTATGGTCATGTTTATCCTTGTGATTTGTTAAGATATAGTTTTGGAAATATTAGGAAAAATTCACTTAAAGAAATACTTAACTCTGCTAGATATAGTAAATTCTCTAAGATATATATTAAAAAGTTTAAAGATATAAAGATCTGTAGGTATTGTCCATTGTATGGACCCATTTAGAATGAAAATAAAAGTATCTGTAATTAAATGTGAATCTTATAAAAATATTAAGAAGGCTGTAGCTCTGGCTGTAGAACAGTTAGGAATAAGTTTAGAAGCAAAAAAAGTTTTAATTAAACCTAATGTTTTGGGACCATATAGGCCTGAACAAGCTGTAACAACTCATCCCGATTTTATAAGGGCTGTATGTGAACTATTTGATAAAGATACATTAATTTATATTTGTGATTCATCAGGTACTGATCTTGGGGGATATACTAAAAAGGCATTGGAAATTTCAGAGATAAAACCTATAGAAAAAGAATTTGATAATGTAAAGGTTATGAGTTTTGATTCCCAAGAGTTAGAAAAGATAGATTCAGATTCAAAACTTTTGAATGGAATTTTTATTCCTAAGTTGTTGAAAGAAGTTGATTTGATAATAAATCTTCCTAAATTGAAAACACACACATTTACACAATATACTGGGGCTGTAAAAAATTTATTTGGTTGTATACCTGGAACAGGTAAGGCTAGAATGCACAAAAAGTGTGAAAATGCAGAAATATTTGCTAAGATGCTTTTGGATTTACATGATATTGTAAAACCTAATTTGAGTATTATGGATGGAGTTTTGGGTATGGAAGGTAATGGTCCGAATATTGGTGATCCTAAATGGTTCGGGGTTGTATTGGCTTCTGAAAATGCAGTTGCTTTAGATATGGAAGCTTCTAGAATTATTGGTTTTAAGCCTGGAGAGGTTCTTACAAATAGATATGCCTTAGATTTGGTGAAACCTGATGATTTAGTTATTTTAGGGGATAAGGGATTAAATAGGAGTTGTAAAAAACCTATTTTCGCTAAAAATTTTTCATACTATCTTCCAAAATTTATTAGAAGAAGTTTATATGAGCTTGAATTGAATATTGATGTAGATAAATGTAAGAGATGTAAAATATGTTATAAATCTTGTCCAGTTAATGCAATAGATGATAATGGTAAAAGATTAAAAATTAATCATAAAAAATGTATTGGTTGTCATTGTTGCCATGAGCTATGTCCTTATGGGGCTGTTGAGTTTAAAGGTGGTTTTTTGAGAGTTGTTGTGAATAAGGTTCAGACTTGGCTTAGAAAATAATGATTTTTTAAAAATTCTAAAACGATATAGTCTAATGAACATGCAAAAACTATATAAACATATTTTTTAATCATTCTTTCTATGAAACTGTCTATTATTATACCTATTTATAATGAAAAGAAAACAATTATTTCTGTTTTAGATGCTGTAAATAGTGTTGATTTGGGTGATATAGAGAAAGAGATTATACTTGTTGATGATTATAGTACTGATGGTTCAAGAGATATCTTAAAAGATTTAGAGAGTGAATATAAGGTAATTTATCATAAGAAGAATTGTGGGAAAGGAAGAGCTTTGAGATCTGGCTTTGAACATGTTACTGGAGATATTATTATAATTCAAGATGCAGATTTGGAATATGATCCAAATGATTATGTTTCTTTGTTAGATCCTATTCTAAAGGGAAAAACTAAAGTTGTTTATGGATCTAGATTTTTAGGAAAAAGGGTTAAACTTAAGAGGGAGAAATATAAGCTTTATTATATTGGTAATCAATTTTTAACTTTTATGACTTCTGTTCTTTATTTGAGGAAAATTACAGATATGGAAACTTGTTATAAGGTTTTCAAAAGAGAGGTAATTGATGAAATTAAGCCTAATTTGAAATCACAAAGATTTGATTTTGAGCCGGAGATTACTGCGAAAGTAATTAAAAGAGGTTACAAAATTGTTGAAGTTCCAATTTGGTATAAATGTAGAGATTTTGATGAGGGGAAGAAAATAACCTGGAAGGATGGAATGAAGGCTTTATGGTATTTGTTAAAATATAGGATTGTTAATTAGACTTTGTCAGCATATGCCCAATTATTTAAGAAAAATTCAAAGTATCCAGTTTTTATTCTTTCTTTCTTGAAATTTCCTTTGATTAGTATGGATTTTATTTGTTTGTGAGAATATGCATCCTTATGTTCTTCTATTTCACTTTTACTGACTAGATTTAGTTTTGCCATTATTCTTAGAAGTTTATCTGTCCAGGTGCAAGGCGTAGTGAGAATAAATCTTCCTCGGGGTTTGAGTATTCTGTTTATTTCTTGCATTAAATTAACTAATTTTTCTGGTTCAATATGTTCAAATACAGCTAACATGGTAATTGTGTCAAAATAATTTGTTTCAAAAGGAAGTAGGGATTCTTTGTTAATATCAAACTTTTTTATTGGAATATTATTTGATTTTGATTCAATCTGATCAAGTCCAAATTTTTCATTAAATTTTGTGTTTATTAAAAAGAATGGGATCTGTCCACAACCAATATCTAGAATTCTTCCTTTTCTGTGTTGTTTTTTAATATGTTTTTGAGTTATTTTGGCTCTTTTTTTAGCTAGAAAGTTTTCTAAAATTCCCTTACCTCTTGTATAGTTCATTTTTTAGATAGTCTTTTATTTCTGGTTCATTAGCAACTGGATGATCATATATTGAGATCGGCAATTCTTTACAATCTTTAATTGGGTCCATAATTTTTTTAATATATTCTTTATTGAATACATGTCTGCAGTCTTTTTCAAAGTTTTTTAAATAAGGGAATTGGCTAATTCTTTTGTAGATAGTGTTAAGTGGTTCTTCTAAGACATTACCATAATGTACTTGTACATGTGGACAAGTCATTACATCCCCATATGCACTTATTTCTATTCTTTCTACTCCTGCGGGACAGCCTCTACCTCCTCTGAAATTGAAAACAGTATCTGCCCTTAGTAGGCTATTGCTGTATAAGAATTTGTAGTATTTATCTTTATAATCTTCAGTTAAGTTAAGAGATCTATCTTGTATTTTTTCTCCAGAAGCAGATATTGGATTTAATAGGAGAAAGACTTTTTCTTTTTTTGCAAAATTTTCAATTTTTTTAATTTCATCAAAATTATCTTTTGTAATTACAGCACTTAAGCAGATTATAAGGTTTAATTTTTTTGCCCATTTGAATACTTGCATAAGTTTTTCCCAGTTTCCAGGAGATCTTCTTATATCATCATGGACTTTTGGATTCATGCTTTCAAGTGAAAGTTGAAGAGTGTCTAAACCTGCATCTTTGAATTTCTTAAGTCTTTCATAATCCATACGTATGGAGTTTGTAACCATAGAAATTAAGGCTCCTTGTTTATTGATTCCTTTTATAATTTTTATAAGTTCTTCATCTTTTCTAAGGGTGGGTTCACCCCCAGTAAGATTGACATGAATTGCTCCTAATTTTACTGCTTGATTCCAAGTATTAATCATTTCATCAGGAGAAAGATAGGATTTACCTTTTTTCTTGGGATTTGTCATTAATAACTTAGCAGAACACATTTTACAACAGGAGTTGCAGTGGTAGGTTATAGCCCAATCAATCGTTCTTAATCTATTTTTCTTTAGAATTTTAACTAGATAATAGTTTTTTATTATCCGAGGTATTACCCTTGGCTTTTTTATTACAAACTTAAAGTGTTGTAAATAATGTTCTAAACTTTTCATTTTAATAGCTAACTGTTCATTTAAGTCATTTATATCTTTTATGGAAGTTTGGATTTAAAGTAAGTAAAGCTTATAAGCTGTAACTTTGTGTCTGCCCAAATATGAAATTTACAGTAAAAGAAACAAAAAATGCTAAAATCTTCTTGTTTTTAATCTTTATTTTAGTAATTTTGGGATTATTGTTTTTTTTAACAATCCCCACTGATTTTTTGTTAAGTTTTGCTAATGGGTTTACTGTAGATGGAGTTTGTGATACTTGTTCAGAAAGAAACTTTGAGATTTTTAAAATTGTTTGTGGTTTTTTTATTGTTTTTTTCTTAGTTATGCTATTGTTTATAACTAAAGTTTTTAATTTTTTGAAAAAAGTTAGTTTTAGTACTATTTTTATTATTCTTTTTGTTCTTGCTGGTTTTTTGATTTTTCATAATCTTGGTGCACATAGTTTGCATGGGGATGAGGCTTGGGTTGCTAGTTCTATTTTAGAGCCAACTATATCTAACATGTTATTTTATGATTTTCCACCACAATCTACTCCTCCTTTATTTTTATTAGTTATTAGGGCCTTTATTGATTGGTTTGGTGAGAATGAATTAGTTTTTCGATTCTTACCTTTTTTGTTTGGATTGGGGTCTATGGCTTTAATTTATTTGTTAATGAAGAAGTTTACAAAAAATAAGGTGATACAATTACTGGTTTTTTCTTTTTTTGCATTTAATCCCTTGATTTTGAGATATTCACAGGAATTAAAACCTTATATTGGGGATGTTTTTTTTGTTTTATTATTGTTTTTTTTAACTGAACAATTAATTGAGAGAACTAATTTTAAGAATTGGTTATTATTGATTGTTTCTTCTTTAGTCGGGTTGGGGTTTTCATATGCTCTAATTTTTGTTTTACCTGCAGTAAATTTTAGGTTATTATTCTCAAGAAAGTTTAAAGCTAAAATTGGTCTATTATTTTATGATGGTATTCTTTTATTGGAATTTATTCTACTCTATCTATTTGTAATAACTCCTAATCTGGCTGTTTCTTTGGTTAATTATTGGGAAGACTATTTTATTGCAGATCTTTCTTTTGGAGGGATAATAACTTTTGTTTTAAGTAAGAGTTATTCTTTTTTCCCTTATTTGTTTAAATTATCTGGTTTTATGTTTTTATTATTTTTATTGGGGATTTTACTGGTTATCTTTACAAGAAAATATGGTAAATTTTTAGGGATGGGGTGGTATTTTGTTATTCCTCTTCCTTTTGTGTTGTTTGCTGCTTTACTTAATAAATTTCCCTTTGGAGGAGTAAGAGCTGATTTATTTTTGATACCTCTTATTTTTGTTTTTGTTAGTGTTGGAATTTATTTTATTGTTAATTGGTTGATAAGAAATAGAATAATAAAGCGATTTGTTTATTTGTTTATTATTTTAATTCCTTTAATATTTGCTTTTTCATTTCATTTTTTGATGCCTTTAGAAATAGAAGAGATGCAGCCAGTTGTTAATTATTATGTAGAGAACAAACAAGATAATGATTTTACTTATGTCTATAGGGGAGTAAATTGGGCTTTTTCTTATTATTATAAAGATAATATAACTGATAGATTTTTTATAGGTGATCCTGAAATTGGATATGATCCTGATTTGTTAGAGGTTGTTTCTTCTTCTGAAGGTGAAAGATTGTGGTTATTATTAGGTCATCAAGATAGGGATTTGAGAGTTGGAATGGTGGAAATGGTTAATAATGAGTGTATTTTGCTTAGTTCTTATCAAAAAGTTAATGCAGAGGCCCATCTTTTCCAATGTTAAGTTTTAGTCTAAATCTAAGGGTTTAAAAAGTGAGCTTGAAAAATATGGGTTATAATGGAAATAAAAATTCTAGAATCAGGAAAAACATTTTATATTTGAGATTTTTTTCTTTTAAGGAAGAAATCATCAAAAATTAATGGAATTAAATCTTCAAAATTCAAAATCACTAACTTTTTATCCTGTGCCAAAGAAAGATAAACTTTAAAAATAATGTCTATTTCTACAAGGATAAAGGGCATTAATAATGAATATACTAAGCAAAACTGATAATTTAGTAAAACTAACTAGATCTTATTTCAGTAAAAAACCAAGTTATTTAATCTTGTTTGTTACAGCTAGATGTAATGCTAGATGCAAAATGTGTTTTTATTGGAAAAGTATTGATGGTGCTTCAAAAGAAAAAGAATTAACAATAAAAGAATATGAAAAAATATCTAAAAAATTCAAAAATTTATTTTATATAAGTATTGGAGGGGGAGAACCTTTTGTAAGAGAGGATTTAGCAGAAATAGTTTATTTATTTTATAAAAATTCAGGAACAAGAGTTGTTAACATAACAACTAATGGTGGATTTCCAGAAAGAACTCATGAGATTATAAGTAGAATATTTGAAAAATGTCCTAATATTAATGTCAAGATAGGGATTTCATTAGATGCTATAGGAGAAAAACATGATGAAATAAGATGTGTAAAAGGCATATTTAATAATGCATTAGAAACATACAAGCTTTTACATAAGATTAAAAACAAAGATTTAGCCATCAACATAGCAACAACATTTTCAAAACTAAATAAAAATTCTATATATAAAATAATAGATTATGTATCAGAAAACTTAAATGTAAATGACCAAACAATAACTTTTGTAAGGGGAGATTCAAGAGATTCTTCTTCTAAAGAGGTAACTCCAGAAGATTATTTTAAAGTTTACAGTTATTTGCAAACAAAACAAAAAAATAAGAGAAAAGATTTGTTTGGAATATACAATAAGATAGTTAGAGAAATGTATAAGATAAATAATAAAGTTATAGAAACTAATGAATTTATACTGCCTTGTGTTGCTGGAAAAAAAATGATAACGATTGATGAAGAAGGAAATGTACCACTTTGTGAAATGATATCCTACCTTTATAAGAATAAATCTTTTAATATGGGTAGTTTGCGAGAATTTGATTATGATATTAATAAAATCTTAAAAAGAAAGAAAAGTAAAGAAATTTTATCATTTATTGAAAAATCAAAGTGTAGATGTAGTTTTGAGTGTGCAACTTTATGTAATATTGCCTTTTCAAAGAAAAAAATGTGTGGAGTTTTATTAAAAAAATGATCTCAGTCATTATTCCAATATATAATTCTTCTAAAACACTAGAAAGATGTCTAAAAAGTATATTTAATTCTAATTTTAAAGATTTTGAGGTTATTATAGTGGATGATCAAAGCAAAGATAATTCTGTAGAAATAGCAAAAAAATTTAATGTTACAGTAATAAGGAATGAAACTAATTCTGGACCAGCTATTACTAGAAATAACGGTGCTAAAATTGCAAAAGGTGATATTTTGGCATTTGTTGATTCTGATTGTGTTGTTCCAGAAGAATGGCTTAAGAAGTTTTATGATTATTTAAAAAATAACAAAGATGTGGTGGCTGTAACAGGACCTTATTCAGGTTCTGTAAAGAAAAAATTTATGTGTTTGTTTCAGCATTATGATATATTATATTTTCAGAGGAACTCTCCAAAATTTTTAAATAGCTGTTCATCAAGTAATCTAGCCTGTAGAAAAAATGCATTTATTAAAGTAAATGGATTTCCTCCCATAATGGTAAATGAGGATATGGAGTTTGCTTCTAAATTATCAAAAATTGGTAAAATTTATTGGTTTAAAAATAATGGGGTTTTGCATGATTTTAGGTCTGAATTTAAACCATATTTTAAACAACAAATATCCTGGGCTGTATCTATGATTAGAAGTTATTTATCAAAACCCAATATGATGAAAGAGAAGGTGAGTTTTAGTAGATTTAATATTGTGGCACAGTTGACTTTAACTGGGTTGTTAGTGTTATCTTTGTTGACTGGTATTTTCATTTCTTATTTTTTGATAGTTTCATTGCTCTTGTTTTTGATGATTATGGGTATTAATTTTGGTTTTTTATCATATATTAAGAAAGAAATTAATTTTAAATTTGCAGTTTTGTCTGGATTGTTTATTTTTGTTAGAAATATAATTTGGATTTATGGCTTAATATTGGGTTTTATTAAATATTTCTTAAAAAAAGATAGCTCTTATTGGTAGATTACCTCTCAGTCTTAAAAAAGAGTTTTATGTCTTGTAATAAGGTTCTTTGCTTTATAGATTTGAATAATTAGGGGAAGGTAGAAATGGTTAATATGGAGTGTATTTTGCTTAGTTCTTATCAAAAAGTTAATGCAGGGGCTCATCTTTTCCAATGTTAAGTTTTTGTCTAAATCGAAAGGTTTAAAAAGGGTGCTTGAAAAATATATGTTATATGGAAATAAAAGTTCTAGAATCAGGAAAAACCTTATTGAAGATGGAATTAGTGGGTAAGTCTCATACTCTAGCAAATGCTATGGTTAAGGAACTTTGGAATGATTCAGAGGTTTTAGTTGCAGGATATAATCTTAAACATCCTCAAGTGAATCATGCTGTTTTAATTTTGGAAACTAAGAAAAAAGATCCAAAAAAAGTATTGATTGATGCTATGAAAAGGATGGATAAGAATTATCAAGAGTTTTCTACTAAGTTTAAAAAGATTGCAAAATGAATTTAGAAGGGGGAAAATGTTTAGTTCATTTGGCTAGAAAAGCTTTATTTTCTGATGTTAAGTTAGAAGGAAAGTTTATTGAAAAATTAGGGGTGTTTGTTACTTTACATTCTTATCCTTCTGGAGATTTGAGAGGTTGTATTGGTTTTATTGAACCAGTTTATATTTTAGAACAAGGTGTTATTGAAGCTGCAAAGAGTGCTGCTTTTTCTGATCCTAGATTTCCACCTTTGACAAAGGATGAGGAATTTGTTATTGAAGTTTCTGTTTTGACTAAGCCTGAATTGATTGAAAAACCTTATGAGACTAATATTGAGATTGGAAAAGATGGATTGATTGTTGAACATCATGGTATTTCTGGTTTGTTATTACCTATTGTGGCTATTGATCAAAAATGGGATGTTAAAGAGTTTTTAGAAAGTACTTGTAGGAAAGCTGGGTTTCCTCCTGATGTTTTGACAAAACCGGATTGTAAGGTGTATAAGTTTTCTACTATTGTGTTTTCTGAGAAAACTCCTTCTGGTGAAGTTGTTAAGAAAATGTAGAAAAGTTTTTATAGTAAGTTTTCTTATAATATGGAATGGTTGCAGATGATATTCCTTGGGATGAAAAAACTAATTGGCAAAAAGTGAAGAAAGTTTATTATTATGTGTTTGAAGAAAATACTCTTCTTTCTTGGGTGGTTAGTATTATTTTGGCCTTTGTTATTGTTAAGTTTATATTTTATCCATTTTTGAGTTTGGTTCTAGGAACAGGATTACCTTTAGTTGCTGTTATTTCTCCTAGTATGGAACATGAACATATGGATTTTGATTCTTGGTGGGATGCAAATGGAGAATGGTATGAGTCTCAAGGTTTGACAAAAGAGCAGTTTAATGATTTTACTATGCGAGATGGTTTTTACAAGGGAGATGTAATTGTTTTGAAAGGGAAGGATAGTGTAGAGGTTGGAGATACGGTAGTGTATACAAACTCTTATAGTGGTCAAATTAGTAATTATCCTATTATCCATAGGGTAACATTTATAAATGAGACTGCTAATTCCTTTGAAGTCAAGGGAGATAATAATGATATGCCTGACCAATGGCCAATAGTTGAAGATGAGGTTGTTGGTACGGCTTATTTGAGGATTCCCTATATAGGTTGGTTGAAGATTTGGTTTGCTCAACTTATAGGAGGCTAAAAAAATGTTATTTTGTCCAGATTGTGGAAGCTTAATGAAACCAAGAGAAGAAGGTAAGAAAACTTATTTGACTTGTTTATGTGGTTATGAAAAGGTAGAGAAAGAAGACATCTTAATGAAAGATGAAGTTAAAGGGTCAAAGAAGATTGAAGTTATTAAGGATGATACTAAAAAAAGTATGCCTAAAACTAAGGAAGAGTGTCCTAAGTGTAATTATGAAACCGCTTACTTTTGGACTCAACAGACTAGGGCGTCTGATGAAGCTGAAACAAGATTTTATGAATGTGTTAAATGTAGCCATAGATGGCGTGCATATGACTAGACTATGAAAAAAAGAGGAACTGAGGATCTTTGGAGAATTATTCTTGGAGTGATTTTGTTAGGTTTTTCTATTTTTTCTATTTATTCTTTGGTAAATGGTGTTGAAGCATGGTATATTTCTAGTCTTTTATTTGAGATTGTATTGATTATTTTGGGAATTGTGTTTTTGAGATATAGTTTACTTAGATTAAAAAGATTTGATGTTCGGGAGATGCTGTTGGATTTGGTGATTTCAATATTTTTGATATTTTTTGGTTTATTTCCATTAGGATTGGACTTTGATTTGTTTAGCTTTTTGCCTTTTGCTGTTGAGTTGAGTGTTAGTCCCGTAATATTGGCTGTAGTACTGCTTTCTTTTGGTGCTTACCTTCTTGTTGATGAGTTTGTGGATATGTTTTGGTAGGATATCTATTCTTTAGTATAGGAATATATAAAAATAGAAATGTTAAACTAATTAAACTATGAAACTAGTCCTAGCAGAACCAAGATTACTGAAAGAGAGTGTGAATGTTATCTCTGATTTAGTTAATGAAGTCACATTGAAAGTAGATCAAGATAAAATTGAGATTATTGCTATTGATCCTGCTAATGTTGCAATGATAGATTTTAAGCTATTGAGTTCAGCTTTTGTTGAATATACTGTTGAGAAGCCACATGATTTGGCTATTAATTTTGATCATTTGAAATCTGTTTTGAAAAGGGCTAAGCCTACAGATACTGTTACTTTGAATCTTGATGAGGATAAGAATAGATTAAATATTTCTTTGAGAGGAACATCTGCAAGGCAGTTTAATATTCCTTTGATTAATATTGAAGAATCAGAACAAAAGTTACCTAATTTGACTTTTGCATCTAAAGTTTCAATGTCATCTTCAAAGTTTGATGATGCTATTGAAGATATGGGTATTGTTGCTGAGAGTGTTGCTCTTGTTGTGAATACTGAAAAATTATTAGTAAAATCCGAATCTAATATGAGAGATGCTGAAGTTGAAATCTTACCTTCTGAGGAAACTGTTATTATTTCTGAGGAAGAGGCAAGTTCAAAATATTCAATTGAGTATTTGAAGAAAGTTTCTAAAGCTTCTAAGTTGGCTGATTCTGTTTCTTTGGAATTTGGAAATGATTATCC
>JABHZQ010000003.1 GCA_018656555.1 archaeon | reverse complement strand
TCTTCTACAGTTTTATCACCATCCTCAATTTTAGGCTTATCTTCACCAGCAACCTCATCATCTACTGTACAAGTATCCATAGTAGACAACTTCAAAGCACTCTTAATACCATCAGTTTCCATAACCTTATCCCATCTATCTCCTTTTTTCTCACAACCAACTAATTGAATATTAGTTACACTTTCTGAATTACTACTTAAAGAATGAGGCCTTGGCCTCACAGTACAACAATCAATAACAGCCAACAGATCTCTATTAGATGATCCATGATCAATATAAAAAGCATAATCTCCATTTCTTTGTAAAGCATATTTAAAACCAGTTTTTTGATTATAAGCATAACCGCCTGTTAAAGAAACAACAGGCCCACTATTTGAATAAGCAGTAGTTAATGATTCAGGTTCATCAGTAACAAGCTCTGCCTCATCACTAGAACTAAGAACATCTGCATCACTATCTTCATCTTCAGTTTCATCAGCAACACCATCACTATCTTCTTCTTTATCAACACAACAATCTAAAGGACCACCAATACCACAACTACTAGTCTTACAAGTTTTATCTTCTGCACATGGAAGATCTGCCTCCCAAATATAAGTTTCACCAGATTTAATACATTCCACAGTATGTGTATCACTAGAACAAGCAAAATCACCTTCTTCTTCTTCAGTACAAGATCCAGTCTTCAAGTCTTCTTCCTCTGCAACAGTTCCTTGATCAGTATTTCCTCCACCACCTAACAAACTAGATAAAGTACCTACAGCCCCAGTAGCAGTACCTAAAATATCTGCCCCTCCACCAGAACTCTGTTGTTCTTGAACAGCTTCTTCTCTAGTCACTCCTGTTGGAGTATCATCTTGTGCATTAGATAATCCATCGCCATCAGCATCTCCATCTGAATCATCCACATAAGTTCCATCCTCTTCAGGACAACCATCTAATTCAAAAGACCCTCTTTGATTCTTACAATCATCATGAATATCAACAACACCATCTCCATCTGTATCTTTATTATCATAATATTCATCTTCTGTTGGACAACCTTCTAAAGTCCCATATTGACCTGGACAAACATCCTCCTCAAGTAAATAACCATCACAATCAGGATCAAAATCAGGATCACATGGAATATCACCTGCAATAGCATCTCCATCTTCATCACCATAATCAATCATATCATCATCATCTTGAACTAATCCATCAAAATCTTCTTCAACCTCACCATCATTAGCATAAGGATCAGAATCACAACCATTATATTGATCATAACCAGCAGTACCTGGACAATCATCTAAATCATCCAACCAACCATCCCCATCACTATCACTATAATAAGATTCATCCTGATTATTAGCTGAATAATATTCTTGTATATTAGCACAACCACCAAACTCAGGCAAACCTATACCTGAAGAAGGATTTGGACATTTATCCTCACTATCAGCAACCCCATCATCATCTCCATCAGATTCACACTGGCCAGTATTCCTAACACAAGCTCTCAAATACCCACAATCTTCACTAGTAGAACACTCCCTAGCTGCAGCAAAACCAGTCAAAAAGAAATTACCAGCAACTCTCCAAAAAGCAGTTGTAGTTTCAGTTTCAACAGGACTAGCACTTTGCCCACTAAAAGCAGCCAAAGCATCACCCCTACTACCTGTAGTAATATAAGCATCATTACCATTAGGCATAAACCTAGCATAACCAACAGTAAACACATTAGCATGAACCAGATAATTCTCATCATCCTCTTTTAATAATAAATAAGGTGCTCCTCCTCCACCAATAGATTCAACAACAGTTTCTTCATCTAACCAAATCTGATAAGTACCACCTGCTGTATCTCCAAAATTATGAGGTCCTTGTAAAGTACTAGGTTCAAAATAAAATGAGGATTCCATACAATCAGGAGCATCACAATCCCACTCTCTATAACCATCAGTATTCATATCTGATTCCAAATGATCAATATCTCTTAAAGAAGTTGTCTCAAATATTTCAAACTGAGGAAACTCTGAATCACAAATCAAAATATAACCATCATTAACATTCTCTTCTTTAGAATTAGACTTAAATAAACACTGTTCAATATTACATTCCCAATCTTCTCCTTCATTCTTTGTAAGTTTAAATTCAATATCAGTACCTTTTCCTAAAGTTGTTCCACTTACTAAATTAAGATTATTATCACAGACTTCCAAAGGAACTCTTAATGAACTATCTTTATTAACAACTAAAGTTCCTTCAAAATGATATTGTGCTTCTCCCTCTCCACTCTCTTGGGTTGTATCATCCCTATCTATAGTTATCACATCACCATTACTTATTGTAAATAAATGAGAACTATATGTACCTTCAGTTTCACCATAACTTGGGAAAAAGAATTGAACTTCATTATTATCTGCATTTGATTCTAACTCAAACTCACCATAAAAAGCCTTATCTTTATTTTTAAATCTAATTTCAGTATCACACATACTAGCAAAAACATGATATTCAGCTATTTGCTCAGCATTTGCATCTGAAAAGTAAAGTCTACCTTTCTCATCAGTTCCAGGAGAATTTTCTCCACTACAAGCTTCACCATCTACATCAGCAATAGTATAATCTAAATAATTAACATCTTTTTGTATAGTATTACTCTTACCTTTATACTTAAAATAATGATTATTGACAATTAAAATAACATAATCATCTTCTGGAACTTTCCTTGTTAAAGGACTAGAATCAACTTGAATAACCACTTCTCCATCCTCTAAATCTATACCCAATACACTTTCACTCCAATCAGTATTAGCTTCCTTAAAACTAAAATCATACCCTGGAACTGGAGTACCTGTCGCACTCAATCTAAAATCACCAAGAATCATTGAACTATCTGCAGGCAGATCTACATTAATTGCTTGAGTAGTTTCATCAAAAGTAATTTCAGTATTTTGAGGTAGTGTAACATCATATCCTCCTAGCTTAACAATTTGAGCTGCATTTGCTCCAGTATTATCCTCTAACATATATACATAAGAACCATCATTATAAGAAACAATATCTAATTCCAAAACTCCAGAACTATCAATCTTAACATCCAAACCACCTGTAACCAAATCAGTAAAATCACCAATAATAGTAAAATCTTCACCACTACTTTTAACATTTAACATACATCCAGTAAAATCTTCACCAGTATTACTTGTAGCCTTAGGCACAACATCTCCAGTTAATTGAATAATTTTAGTATTTTCTCCATCCAAACAAGTCAAAGTACCCTCAGCACTAACCAAACTCATCAAAAGAATTACAAACAACCCAAGTAATATTATTTTTCTCATATTAATAGTGCCATATACTCCTCCCCGGTTAAATCATCATATTCCTCAGGTAAAGGAATATAAGTAGCAAACATAAAAATATAGACTTCTTCTCCATTAAAAGCAGTATTATCCTCTAACATATATACATAAGAACCATCATTATAAGGAACATATTCTATTGAAGCCAATCCCTGAGCTAGTAAGAAATCCAAATCCACACTTTCAGGATTAGTTTTCTCATTCTCTACCATATTAGTAACAATAGTATGCATGTTAGATAGATCAACTGCAATAGTATCAAAAAAAGGATCATAAATACTATACTGATTATCACCTATAGCTGCATCAATGGGATATTCAACTTCAAACTCAACTTCAGTTCCAATAGAAGTTTCCACATCCATATCTCCTGCACTTAATTCAAATTCAGGAAACAAACTAAAATCAACACAATCCAAAGTCAAGAACTCAACATAAATACTCAACTCACTTTCCCAATCTTCAACAGAAGGTAAATAATCGTAACCATTGTAATAATAATAAGGTACAACAACATTATCATCATAAAAAGAAACAACTTCTTCAGGATCAAAATAATTTCCTTGATAACCAGCAGCAACAACCGCACTCTTGGTTGCGTACTCTACACAATCTTGTACATGCTCTCCAACCTCTTGTACTTCAGTAGGATATTTAGAACTCTCAGCGAGACCAACAGAAGTCATTAATTGATCTTTGAAAATAAAACCTAAGATGACTATAAATACTACAACTGCTGCTATTATTATAAAAATAGTTGCCTGCCCTCTTTTCATTAAATTAATTACAAAGTATTTACGTTTATAAATTTAACGATTATGACCCTTTAATTTTTTTTGTCTATACTTACCAATTAATTCTTCAAAATTAAATCCTTTTTTTCTCATATACTCTAAAGATAACAATAAACTTTCACCTTTACTTTTTTCTAAATTATTAGATTGAATAAAAAACCAGCCAACTTTGTCGAATCTTATAGCCAACCAAGCCTCAGCACCAAAAGTATTTGCAAACAAATTTAATTGAACAATTTCATTAACATCAAAATACTTTTTAGTTCCCTTAATAGATTTACATTCAATTGCAAAAATCTTTTCTCCATCCCCAGCAAGTAAATCAGGGGCAGGTTTTGTAGTACTCCCTGAACCTGCACTTCTGCAAACTGCGAACCCCTGTTCCCAGAATTTGTGAAAAAGTTCTCGTTCCGCACGACTTCCTTTCGCTTTTGACATTATATATACTATGTTTTAGAAATTTATAAAGTTTTATGTATAACCAGCTAAACTTTGTTCAATACCCAAAATAACAGGAGTTCTTTCTACATATTCTAATGCAATCAATTCTCTTAATCCATTTTGTAGAACTCTCTTATGCTCTTTATCTATTCCTATATCAACTCTAGTTCTTCCAGTTAAAAATTCAACCTTGCCTACATAATCTCCTTGATCATCAAACAAATAACAATCAAGACTATCAAACCCAGTAGGACTATGTTGATAAAAACCTAAAGCAAACCTTGGCTTTCCCTCTCCAACCTTAGTTGCCCCTACAAACATCTCTCTCTCATCTAAAAAAGTAAAAGCACCACAAAGAACTCTATCTCTTACAACAATATTTTCCCATTGCCATTCCATATCAGAAAAAATTAATTAAGACTTTAAAAGAATTATGTAATTATAATAAAAAAAAGAAAAAGATTACAAATCTCTAGGTTGAATTGTACTTCTTTTATTTGCTTTAGCTCTTTCACAAGCTCTTTGAATAAGACTAGTAACTTCTCCGTTTAAAGCTTCAGCGAAATCACCAGCTACATTCATCCCTTCCGCATTTTCTTTTATTTTACTTCTTACAACAACTAAATCTGCCATTTTATTTATCCCTCCATAAGATTTATTCTTTAACTGAAAAGAAACTTGTTTATAAACTTTTCTTTAAGGATTAACTACCTCATACTCAATAAAAACCCACTAATTTTAAGAATTCATCCCGAGATTTACACCTAAGATATTTATTATTCTCCTTTTCCTCACCCATTGTAGAAATCCTTTTCCTACCATAATCATGTCCAGGATAAACCTCTACATCATCATCCAATTTTAACAATTTATTATACAAGGAATCATAATAATCATTAGCATCACTCCCCTTTAAATCACATCTACCAATAGCACCAACAAACAAAGTATCAGAAGTAAACAGTTTCCTATTAACTAATACACAAATACTATCATCCATATGTCCGGGCGTATATATAACAGTAAACTTCAATCCAATTAAATCAATAACATCATCTTTTACATTTTTCAGAATCTTAACACCCATTCCACCATATATATTTAGATCAACCAAATGATCATCATGTGAATGCATAACAAAAACAGCTTTCAAATCAATATTATTCTCTTCAACAAACTTTAAGATCCGCTTAGAAGTAATAGAAGCATCAATTAAAACCCCTCCTTCCTCATTCCAAACCAAATAGGCAAAGTTACTATCATATCCTCCCCTAAATTCTTTAACCTTCATCTTAATCTAAATATAACCATTTCTTGTTCCAAACCACCAGTTTTAACAATTCTTTCATCTAAAATCTTAAAATCACTCAACATCTCTTTAAACAAACTCATATTTTGGCCTATAACCACACATTTACCTTTTTTATTCATAATATACTTTAATTGGTGTATTAATTCTTCATAAATTTTCTTAACTTTTTTCTCCATTAAATGTTTTGAAGGAAATGGAATAGCAGAAACAAAACAATCAACTTCATTTTCTTTAAATTTACTATCTAACCAATCAATCTCAGTTCTTGAAAAATTAATCTTCTTATTAATCTCTGCTAACTTAGAATTAATCTCACAACTTCTCACATTGTGAAACAATTCATCAAAAGCATTTATCTTTCCTTCTTTGTAAAAAGCAGCTTCAATAGTAACAACTCCATCCTTTGAAAAAGCATCTAACAATATCTTATTCTTGTTAAATCCAGACAACCTAACCATAGAATAAGCAATACAAGCATTAATACTCTGATTAGAAATTTTAATCCTATAATCTCTCTTGCTTAATAGTTTAGGTGTTAGGTCCAAACCAAATAAAAAATTATTATCCACAATATCAACAAACACAATCTTTTCAGGATCTTTCAAATCATGTTCACCATCAATAACTATCCCAACCATCTGTTCAATAACCTGTGAATTAAAATCATGTTCTCCCTCTCTCCTACAAGAGATTTTAAAAGGCTGATCTACTGTTAATTTCTTCTTCTTAACATAGGCTTGAATCTCCTCTTCATCTTTAAACTTTAACTTTCCCCATTTCTCATAAACCTTTACAACACTCTGACTCTTCTCAATCAATTTTTTAACACTCTTAGTTTCAAATTCTAATCTACCTGGAAAAACCTTTTTTGCTTCTACCTTCAAAATCTCTTTAATCTCCTTAATAGCCACATCCTCTAATCCTCTAATCACAACTCCAATATATTTCATATCATTTCCCCCACATACAAATTATTATTTGTTTCTAAGATTTTAACATTAATTACATCTCCAATTTTTCTCTCACATTTTAAAACAGAAACACATCTATTTTTACCAACACAAATCATTTGATCTTTAAACCAACCAGCTAGTTTTACTTCCAATTGTACTTTTTCATTTTTCTTAAAAACCTCCGGAACTCTTTTTGCTTTCTTAATTCCAATATCATGTCTTCCTAAAATTAATTTTACTTGGTATTCCTTTTCCCATTTTTTTAATTGATCATAAAACTTCCACCAATTCAAAGGCTTCACCTTTCCCACTTTTCTTGAATACTTATAAATCTCATATTTTTGCAATCCTAACTCTGCACCAATCTCCTTTGCAAACTTAATAATCTCAACCATCTGTTCATCATTTTTCTTAGGAACCCATACTGGACACAACCTAGCTACAATTCCATTATCAACTAATTCCTTTGCAACATCTTTTATTTTCTTAACAGAATATTTACTAAATCCAGATAATTCTTTTGCTAAGGAAGCATCTAAAGAACTAATTGATAAATTAACAACATCCAAACCTGCTTTTTTTAACTCCTTTATTTTCTTTAAATCTAATAAAACACCATTAGTCTGCATAGAAACTTTAACAACCCCTTCAATATTCTTACATCTCTTAACTAATTTTATTATTTCAGGATAAGTTAATGGTTCTCCAACAGAATCAATATTAATCTCAACATCTACCCCTTTAAAATCTACTATTCTTTTAGTTTCCTTGATTAAATAATCCAAATCAACAATAAAATTATTCTTATGATATTGTGAAAAAGGTCCAGAATCTGTAGAGCAAAATACACAATTAAGATTACACATAGAAGTAGCTCTAACCTGTAATAGATTTGTACCTCTATCTATAATTCCAAAAGCAATACAGCCCATTAATGGGATATCTTC
>JABHZQ010000022.1 GCA_018656555.1 archaeon | reverse complement strand
GAAATGTAATGGTCGATTATTATAAGTCATAAGATATTTTACAGTCATCAAATCTAAAAATCCCTTAAGTAATCTTTCAATCCCATATTTACTAACCCCATGTTTTCTTGGGTGATGTTGAACTTTAATCTCTCCAATTTTATACCCCTTCCATTTAGCCAAAGCAGGGATATTCCTATGTAGTTCACCATATATTTCTATATTCTTTACAACTTCTTGCCTATAACACTTGAAACCACAATTCGAATCATGAATATTAACACCAGTCATATAAGAAGTCAACCAATTAAAGAGTTTTGAAGGTAAGGTTTTACCCATTGGATCATGTCTTCTAAACTTCCAACCAGAAACTAAATCATAACCTTCTTTCATTTTCTTCAAAAACTTAGGAATCTCTTTTGGATCATCTTGTAGATCACCATCCATAGTGAATACATAATCTCCCTTGACTCTTTTGAAACCAACCTGTAAAGCATAAGCCTTTCCAAAGTTTGCTCTGAACTTAATTAATTTAACACACTTGTCTTTTTTTCTTAATTTCTTCAAAACAGAATAAGTTTTATCTCTAGAACCATCGTCAATGAATAAAATCTCATATTTTAATTTATTCTTCTTCAAAACACCAGAAAGAACCTTATGTAACTCTTCAACATTCTTTTCTTCATCAAATACAGGTATTACAACTGAAACTAACATGTTAACGACTTTTAACTTGAAGTTTTTAAGGTTTATGACTTCTCTAAAGAATTATTTATAAAACTTACCTATTATGGGGGAAATTCAACCAGCCACCTTGGGAATATAAGCCCCTACTAATTAAACTAATTCCTGGTTTATCAGTTACTTTACCAATTACCTGTCCTTCAATATCTTCATATCTCTCCAACACTTGCATTACTCCTAAAGGATTAGGAGTTATCACAATAAAACCTTGTCCCATATTCCAAGTATTATAAGCTACTTTGTCTGAAACATCTCCTTCTTGTTGAAAATAAGACATAGCTCTAGCCGGATCAAATAAATTATCCATTATTGCACCCAATCCAGATCCTCCAAGTACTCTTTGTAACTTACCAACTAATCCTCCACCAGTAACATGTACAAAACCATGAACATCAATTTCTCCTTCTTCTTCAAACCTACCATACATATCCAAAGTAGCCCGAGTATAAATTTTTGAAGGAGTTAATACTCTCTCCCCTAAAGAAACACCTTCTAGATTAACACCATGCCAATCCTCTCCATGAACATCGGTAGCTATTTTCCTAACTAAAGATAAACCATTAGATCTAAAACCCCCTTCTTTTAACCCAAGCAAATAATCTCCAGGTTGTATCTCTCTTCCAGTAAACAGTCTATTTACATCAGCAACCCATAAAGCAGCTGCAGCCCAATTAGCATTAAAGGGACCATACCCACCAACCCTCATTCCAATTTCAGCAGTCTCTCCATCTATAACTGCAACTTGAGCAAGATTTGCAGCTTCTACATAACCTCTTGCTAATTGTTTTACATGTTCAGCAAAAGGTTCACCCAAATCATCCTTAAGTCTATTAACATCTAAAACAGAACCAACCACAAACGGTTCCCCCCCATAAACAACAGCATCTTCTACAGCCATTGCAATTAAATCATGAGCAATTGTAGTATAATCTCCCATCCTTTCTGCCACTTCAATTTTAGTTCCAATACCGTCCAAACACATTCCTGCCCTTGTACCAATAGGTAAATTAGAAATCTCAAAACCTCGAGCTCCAGAAAAAGAGTCTTTTGCAACTTGAACCTCTCCAAATCTTCCTGCCCTATTTGGCCAAGTTAACTTAGAAGCCTTATACAACATTTTAGAAACTTCATCACCTAAAGCTACATCCACTCCAGCATCATCATAGGTTGTCATTCTTAATCATTACTTCCTCTAGGCGCCAGTATAAAAGCTAATCTTAACTTATCCAACAATTTATACTCTGCTCTTAAAGGATAATCATTTCCAAATTCCAAAGAAACAGAATCAGCCAACTTAGAAGCTT